>DALI01000075.1 GCA_002496725.1 Euryarchaeota archaeon UBA181
TATATTGATACCTCCAAGTATAGAGTATGACAGAAGAAGTGCCAAGATAGCAGGGGTTGCCTTGCCGATTGTATCTATTGGGTTTCTTCTCTCGATTGAAAGGCCCCATGAGAATAGTGATGAGATAGTCTGAGAAGATCTTTCACTCAAGAGTTCTCTTTCCTGAATACTCGCTCCTTCCACTGTATTTGATGACTCGGATATTTTCCCTGACTCCACCATTACAATTCTTTTCGCACATGAGATTATTTCTTCGTCATGTGAGGACATTACTACTGCATTGCCGTATTGTGACAGCTCATGCAGCCACCTCTTGAGGACCCCTTTGGAGAATGAGTCCAAACCTTCGGATGGCTCATCGAGGAAAACGACTCTGGGGCTGCTACTAAAAATCGCTGGGGCCATTCCTGACAAAACTGCTAGTCGCCTCCTTAGTCCCGCTGAAAGTTGTGATACTCTGTCCTCACTCCGGTGAGACAATCCCCACTCTCCAAGAGCCTCAATAATTACCTCGTCACTAAACTCAAGTCCAGATACTCTCAATGCAGTCTCAAGCCTCTCAGAGACCTTCTCTTCGCCACAAATCCCATCGGACTGAAGTGTTAATCCAAACGGAAATGGTTTTTCCCTACTTCCGAGATGGTCCCTCACCTTGACAATGCTTCCGTTCTCTGAAAACCACTCCACTGAGCCGGAGGACAGAGGAATAATTCCGAGGCAAGCCTCAATCAGAGTGGTCTTTCCTGAGCCATTCTCTCCGACTAAACAAATTACATCCCCTTGATTAGCTTCAAAGTCCAAGTTTCTAAGGACGGTTCGAGTGCCCCTGGTGACGCTGAGGTTGCTCGCCTTCAGCATGCGCGGCTGTACCATGTCCAGCGGAGTAGCATTAGCCGTTTGAGTAGTTCCATTCAGAAAATCGCTATTTGCGTACCCCTCTTGGGATGAACTATGAGTGTATTAGCGGACCTTGGGGTGTTTGATCACATCCTAGTTCTGATTATGTTCTTAGCTTGTATTTTACCCTATATTTCTGCATACATGGGAAACACAAGTATGGCCCTAGCAACTATTCTTTCACTGATGCTAGTTTCATTCGTACAATTTGCAATTTCAATATTTCAGGGAGTCCCTGTTGAAATGAGTTGGCCAGTTTCTATTTTTGGGATTAAGCCAGCCATATCTGGCTCTCCTTCTGAGTCATATCGATTTTTCACAAGTGCATGGATTCACGCTGGATGGATCCACGTACTGGGAAATATTCTGGTCGTTGGATTGGTGGGAATTCCACTTGAGCAGCGGATGGGTGGAAAAAGATGGTTATCAGTATACATCCTAGGCCTACTGGGCGGAAACATTGCATGGGTTTTGACTCATCCCGAATCAATGATTCCAGCAGTTGGTGCGAGTGGGGCTGCCTTCGGTTTACTCGGCGCGTACATGGCATGCTGGCCGAGTGACGAAGTGGAATTTCCCCTGCTATTTCTGATAAGAGCATGGCCAATTTGGATAATAGTATTCTTTAGACTCGGATTGGAGATTTGGCAAATGTATTCACTCCAGACGGGAACCTCTGGAGAAACTAACATAGCCCATATGGCCCACGTAGGTGGTTTCTTTCTCTCGTACTCAATGGCAAGACGAATTTCTAGAGGCGGTCCTCAACTTCTTGAGAGGGACATGACAGATGGAAACACAATGCCTACTAGGAAAATACCTGAACTTGGCACAGATCCTTGGAGACTCTCAGGGGCCCCACTAGAGGGTAAATCACTCAGGGTTCTTGAGAAGCTAATTGAAGAAGGAGATGAAATGGAAACTAGGAGGGCGTGGTTGGAAGAGCTGTCTGAACATACAATATGTCCTGTGTGTGGAGGAGAGATATTAGCCGTCACCAAGAATAGGCAAACCTCGATAAAATGTGGAGTGTCAGAGAGTCACCTAATGTGGCCTTAGAGCGAAAAAGAAGGTCTTGGACAGGTTGGGATTATACAGGGTCAACAATTGGCTCTCTAAGAGAGCCATGGGAAGAAGAGCTTCTTCAGTAACTCCTATCATGGTAGCTTTGATGCTACTTTTGCTAGATATTTCAGTTGGAGTCGGAGGAGAGCAATGGGAAATTGAGGGCGTGGTAGACAATATCGATGATGTTTATGTGGACGACATAAATGAGGTCCCGCCCCTTATGTGTGGCTCAGAAGAGTGTGCTACTAAAGATAGGACTCCCCATCTTCCGCCTAGTGGGGTAGAGTGGCCCGTTCAGGAACCTGGCTGGTGGTTTAACTTCTGGAATGATAATGATAAGAATGGGATGGATGACCGTCTTCAGTGGATAATTTCAGGAGATAGAGAGTCCGTATCTACTAGTGCCATAATGGGCAATGATGGAAGAATGACTGTAGCGATATTCGTATGCTACTCATGGCACCCGGGAGAGAGTGACCTCTATGATCTAAAAGAAGTTCTTTCCGACCACGGATGGGAAGAACATGGGACTTACTTTCGGACAGTGGATATTCTAGATACAGTAATAATTGAACACGTTCCAGTGAGTTCCTTGATTGAAATTATGATGCTTGAGGGAGTAGTTCTTGTGGAGCAACAGGATGTCCTGGTACCATATCTCAATACGGCGACCAAAGGGTCCAAGGTTAGGCCATCAAATGTTTTTACTGAGACGATGATGGACTATGGATATGATGGCTCGGGAGTAGTTATCGCCATTGCGGATACTGGGGTCGATAACGAACATTTCTCTCTTGATGACTTCTCTGATGAGAATAATGACAATGAAGCAGAGCCGGATGAGCTACCGGATCCAAAGTGGGTAGCTGGTTGTGATTCAACGTCTTGGAACCAACAGGACTGTGATGACGGCGCGGATGATCCAGATGATGGTGACGGCCATGGCACACATGTCGCGGGCATAGCTCTTGGGACAGGGGGTGATGAAAGGGAAAATATGGGGTATGCACCCGGTTCTTACCTTGTTGATATCAAGGTGATGACGGATGCTGGTGCTTCAAACTCTGGCTACACTGTAGCTGGGATTAACTGGGCAGTTCAAAACGTAGATACAGACTGGGGAAATAATGACTCCAGTAGAGGGATAGATATTCTCTCAATGTCATTCGGTAGTGGTTCCAGCCCTGCAGGCGAGGACCCGGGAGATAATGGGACCAGTCAGGATTCCCTAGCAGTGAATGCTGCTTCCGAGGCAGGTATAGTATGCGTAGCGGCCATTGGAAATGACGGGTATCGTAGAGTGACCTCAGTAGGGGCTGCGGACTCTGCCATAACTGTTGGAGCGATTGATGATAAGGCCAGCATAGAGAGGGGAGATGACTCCATCGCATCTTACTCCAACTCTGGCCCCCGAGAGGATGATGGCGATGATAACAAATGGGATGAGCTAAAGCCGGATGTTGTAGGTCCTGGCTCGAATATCATGTCCGCTCAACATGCAGCATCCAGCTCTCAGCTGCCAGGTTCTGCAAAGCCTCTAGCCAGTGACAATTATGTCCAAAAGTCGGGAACTAGTATGTCCACTCCTGCTGTAGCAGGCTTCATTGCTGCAATGCTCCAAATGGATGAAGATTTGACACCACAGGAAGTAAAGGATATCCTAAGGAATAACTCAGAGACCAGAGGAGGGGCATCGGCTCCAGATATTTCTGAGAGGTGGAATGATCAGTACGGCTTCGGAATAATTGATGGCGAGATGGTTTTGCAGGCCATTCTAGGAGATACAGGAGGCGGTGATGGTGGCGATGGAAACGGAACAGCCCCCCCTCCCACAGGTACCGAGGAATGGGTGATAATAGAAACACCTGAAGAAGACTCATGGCTGGTTGAAGGAGAGACGTACAGTGTACGGGGACATATTGATGAAGATGCAGATACTAATGGGACAATAGAGGAAGTAAATGTCAGTATATCTTACAGGTACAAGCCGGAAGAAGGACCTAGGCAAACTGCTGTGTTAGTCGACTGGCATGTAGTCCAGGGGACGCTTAATTGGTCCACTCCCTTTACCATACCAGAATTCACTGAGGATGAGATAGATGTCGAGGACATAATTATTAAGGCGAAGGCGAGAAATGAATTTAACGTCTGGAGCGAGATGGAACAAAGTGAACACTTAGTTGGTTTGATTGATGTCACATTGGGAGGGCCTAGTGGGCAGACTCCTGTATCGGGCAATATCAATATTTTTGGCGGATGGGAATCAGTTAATGGTGGAAATATTCAATGGCGACTAGGTACTGAAAACTGGGATACTGCACAGCAATTTGGGGGTTCTGGAAGTGATTCTGGAGATTGGTCGGTAAACTGGGATACTACTACAGTAAACGATGGATTCTATCGAATTTCGGTCAGGGTAGTAAGCGGTGATGGGATATTCTCAGAGGAAGTCAGGAGAACCGTAGAGGTAGATAATGATCCACCTGCTCCAGATCTTATATTCAGAAGTGGAATCACGATTAGTGAGTATGGTTTGCCGGTATCTGATACATTCGTCAACACTTTCCTTGAGGTGGGTTGTGAAGTGAGAAATGATGGCGATCTTGACGCAACCGAGGTAACGGTTTACCTGAAGGAAAATGGGGCAAGAAAAGATGAGATTGTTATACCAAGTATAGGAAGCGGGGATATTGTTGATGTGGTCCTCTACTGGAATCCATTGACACTAGGGGAAAGGTCGCTTTCAATATCACTAGATCCATCGGATGAAATCGACGAAATAAATGAGGGGGATAACGAGCAAACAGTAGAGTTCCCGGTCTTGGAACGCCCTCAAGGAGTTGACTTAGCTTTCAGAGAAGGAGCTGTGAGAACGGAGCCCCCTGTCCCTAGGCCGAATGAGCAGTTTCTAATCACGGCCAGAGTTGATAATCTCGGTTCTAGCGATGCAAGAAATCTTGAGGCTATTTTGGAGATTAGGAACTCTGTCGGTTGGGAGGCCGTGTCCTCTTCACCAGTGAGTCTCGTGGTGGGCCAGGGCTCGTCTCAGATTTCATTTGCACACATGGAGAATTCCACTGGACCGGTACATCTGAGAGTGAGCCTATCTGGCACTGAGATGACTGATTTGGATTGGTCGAATAATATTGTTGAGTCTACTGTATTAGTGGATGAAACTACCTTGACAGGCCCCCGTACGGCAAGTTTCCCAACTGGGGAAGTTCCAGTTGGAATAATACACATGAATGATGAGGGAGGAGTGGTAATAACGGCTAATGGAGATGAGCTAGGACTTTATCGGATGGGGGCTAATAGGGCTCTGACTGCATGCTCAAATGTCCTGGAAGAAAAGTGGTCAGGAGATATTGTTGCAATGGCATCTGATGATGGCTTGGCGCATGTCGCATGGACTCGAAGGTATTTGGATAATTCAGGATTCTTCCAGCAGACAGTAAGCTACACGACTATTGACTCAAGCTGTATAATGAGCCCTATTCAGAATTTGATGGAGCCGATTCTACTCTCGGATGGAAAGTACTGGGGAATTGGCATGGACATGAAGGAGCAGGAGATATTGATTGCGGGCTATCACCATGAAATGTTATCTTCGTCATCTAATCAAAATATAGGTATCTTCATGGCTATGTCCGAATCACCTACAAAATCATCTGATTGGTCCATAAATCCCCAAGTTATTAGTGGCCTTGACCTAGTTTCAGGAGTTACTGATCCTATTGCTGTTGCCATGGGTGAAGATGATGGGCACATCCTCTACCAAGATACCAGAAACGACACTACGGGTGTCGACAGACTGGGACTCTGGTATGCCCATGGCCTTCCTGAGCAGACGTCGTGGTCATTCAAGAGAGCCGTGGGGGACCACGCATTCTCTCCTTCGATTTCCATTTCGGAGATTTCAGATGAAGATGTCATTGTAGCGGCCTGGGGAGAAGGATCGGGTCAGAGCTCGGAGCTAGTGACGACAATGGTCGACTCATCATTCTCAGCCATAGGGGAGGGAGAGGTTAGAACTGCAGCCAGAGGACTTAGCTATATTGAGCTACTTGATACGGAAAGAGGGATCCAGATTTTCTTCGATTTCGTGGGCCCCAGTGGACCACAGATGCAGTATGGAATGATTAATCCCGAAGAAGGTTGGATAGGGGTCTCAGATAGATTGGGCATAGGGAGAATCGTAGTAGCCAGCAGATCGCCAGTTGACAGTGACGCAGTTATCCTACAAACATCGCCGACTGGCTGGCAGATTAGGGCCTTAGTAGATGATTCATCGCCATTATCCTCCGAAGGTGGAATTTTGGAGCAGCTTAGAGTTTATCTTGGACTCGATGAGAGAAATTTCAATGTGATACTTGTAGGGGTCTCTGGAGTTACCATCATCCTTTGTCTGGTGGTTATCTTGACAATGACAACTAGAGCTATCCGATGGGTAGGTGGGAGAAGAAGAGAGGAGGCCGCTGGGGTAGTCATACTGGAAGAGGACGTTGTGGACGTCATTGTTGAAACTGATATTTCTGTTAGCTCCTCTGATGTAGAGCTAGTAGAAGAGAGCGAACAGGGGCCCTCTGCATCTTCAGAAAGGAGGAGGAGGAGAGAATACAGGGCGAATTCTGATCCTGCCCCGTTCCAAGTCCCGCTAACCAATGAATCAGAAGTATTCTCTCTGCCAATACCCGTACACACCCCTCCCCTTCCCCCTCCTGATGCTCTTGGAACATTAAACAGACGAGTTAGCTGTCACTCTTGTGGCTCTATTTTTGAGATTGAAGCTAGACTGAGTAGATCTAAATGTCCCGTATGTGACGAGAAGATTGAGCTTGGTTAAACATGAGAAGAGTACTTCTTGCATCTCAATCTGAAAGACGATTGATCTGGCTGAAAGAAAATTTAGAATCTCACAACTTGAGAATCGAGTCTAGATTCCTCAGGGCTCCTGAAATCGCCCCTCCCAAGGGGATGAGGGTAGGAGAGCAGGTTGAGGCGATATGCGTATCAAAAGCGAGGAATGCCTGCTTGGAACAAAGAGAATATGAGGAGCCGAAAGGATCTCTTTTTGATGCCATAATTGTATCTGATACCATGGTAGAGGACCCGGATGAACCGAGATTATCAATGGGAAAACCTACTGATTTTCTTGGAGCTGCAGGGATGATTATCAGACTCTCCGGGAGGAGGCACGTAGTTTGGTCTTCTACGACAATATTATTGCCCCCAGGGAGTAATAGCGGAGGTAGAATTTTTGAAGAGGGGTGGGAGGCCTCGACTTTTACTACCTCCTCCACCGTAGAGTTCGTTGAATTAGAGGAAGAGGAGATTTCTGACCTAGTATCGTCAGAATCATGGAGGGGAAAGGCAGGGGGTTACGACCTAGCTGGGGCGGCAGGTGAATACTGTCATCTTGTGGAAGGGGAAGAAGTCACAGTATTGGGGCTTTCCTCAGAAGCGATGCGATATCTCACTAACGTCCTTTCTAGACGAACGTGACTTCTCCGAACTTGAGTATGAACTCCTTCTGAATATCATCGAACCACTCCAACATAGAGGAAGAGAATCTGATCCTATCCACTTCCTTATCCATGAGTAAATCATCCTGAATTCCCTTCAACGTTCCGGGGGCTGCTCCACAGGAGACGCATGCACCGTCCAAATCGATTACTAGAGATAGTGTCTTGGATGCATCTGTATTTCTTGAAAACTCCCAACTAGAAAGGATCAATCCCCCCCCATGTCCGTCAAGTGCGGCTCTAACTGGCCCAAGTCTGGCCATCAATGCAGGAATAAGATCAGAGGAATCATCCTCCAGGAGGGATATTAAGGAAATTTTCCTAAGTCTGCTCAATTCACCTTTATCGTGAACATCATCTATTCTTCTTTGGGCCTCGATTCTCATCTGTTCTTCTATTTGGGAGCCATAAATATTGATCAGCTCATCCCCCTCTGACCCGTCGTGCTCCATGTCCTTGGATTGGGGGTACTCTTTAGAAATGTCCTAATGATAGTGATATGGATGGCCACACACATTCAAAAGGCTGGAACTGTGCCAAGTGTTGAGGAGTAGCATGACATCGAACAATAAGCCCATTCTAGAAGTAACTGGGCTGAAAGTAGGAATTGAAGGAACTTCTATACTCAAGGGAATAGATTTGTCCATACCCAAGGGGGAGATTCATGCCATAATGGGCAGGAATGGAAGTGGGAAAACCACGACTGCAAATGTCATTATGGGACATCCGGCATATGAGGTGGAAGAAGGCCAACTGCTCCTAGACGGAGAAAATCTGCAAGATATGGAACCATGGGAGAGAGCTCGTGAGGGAGTATTCTTATCTTTCCAATACCCTCAATCAATACCTGGTTTACAAGTGGGGAACTTCCTCAGAAAGTCTGTCTCTAGCGTCAGAGGAGAAGAATCATCCAGAGGCTCTGATTTTAGGAATAAGCTAAGAGATGCCATGGAGGAGCTAGATATACCCAAATCTTTTCTCTCTAGATACGTCAATGACGGTTTTAGCGGTGGTGAGAAGAAGAGATTCGAGATCCTTCAGCTTATGTTACTACAACCTAGGCTCGCTGTTTTGGATGAAACAGACAGTGGATTGGATATAGATGGAATCAGAACTGTTGCGAAGGGCATAAACTCAGTAGTTAGGGGTACAGAAAATGGGGCTTTGATAATTACTCACTATTCTAGAATTCTAGAACATGTGAATCCTGATCGTGTCCATATCATGATAGGGGGAAAGATTGTTGCTAGCGGGGACTCTTCTCTTGCTAATTTACTCGAAGATAATGGATACGATTGGCTGGAAGAACAAATTGCAGAGGGGGTTGTTTTCGAATGACTGCTGACAATGAAGCTCGTGATGCCGTGGGCGATTACAAAGCGGGATGGCACGATCCAGAGACATCTACGATAAGATTTGATTTCGGCCTATCGGAGAAGGTGGTTAGAGATATTTCTGAGTTGAAGGGGGAGCCTGAATGGATGACTGAGATAAGAGTCAAGGCATACAAGCACTTTGTCGAGAGGCCCATGCCAACATGGGGTAACACAGAAGAATTGATGGAAATTGATTTCGATAAAATATGCTACTTCTTGAAGTCATCCGATCAAACTGCTAGTTCATGGGACGATGTTCCTGATGACATCAGGAACACTTTCGATAGACTGGGAATTCCCGAAGCTGAGCAGAAGTGGTTGTCAGGAGTCTCAACACAATATGAGTCAGAGACAGTCTATCACAGTATCAGGGAAGATCTGGAGAAGCAAGGAGTAATTTTTCTAGATATGGATTCAGGGCTCAGGGAACACGAAGACGTTGTTAAGAAGTACTTTGGAAGTGTAATCCCTTATGGGGATAATAAATTTTCAGCCCTGAATACAGCGGTGTGGTCGGGAGGGTCTTTCATTTATGTCCCCAAGGGGGTTCATGTTGAAATGCCGGTTCAAGCTTACTTCAGAATTAATGCCAAAAACATGGGCCAGTTTGAGAGGACTCTGATTATTGCTGACGAAGGAAGCAGTATCCATTATGTCGAGGGTTGTACTGCTCCTACCTACTCCACTGACTCCTTGCACTCGGCAGTAGTTGAGCTACTGGCCCTTCCAGGGGCACATATCAGATACACAACAGTTCAGAATTGGAGTAACAACGTATACAACCTCGTTACGAAAAGAGGGGTGGCGCATGAGAACGCGAAAATAGAGTGGGTAGATGGAAATATAGGCAGTAAACTAACTATGAAGTATCCGGCTGTCATCCTGAAAGGAGAAGGATCTCATGCCGAGGTTATATCTGTTGCATATGCCGGTAAAGGACAGCACCAAGATGCTGGTGCTAAAGTCCACCACATGGCATCAAATACCACAAGTAATATTCTGTCAAAGAGCATCAGTAAGGATGGTGGTCGTGGATCTTACAGGGGCATGGCAAAGATAATGCCCAAGGCTGAGAACTGCAGAATGAATATTGTCTGTGACGCCTTAATCTTGGATGAGAAGAGTAGGTCAGATACATATCCGACTATGGAAGTAGGCAATCCTACAGCGCATTGTGAGCACGAGGCTAGTGTTTCTAAGGTAGGGGATGAGCAATTATTCTACTTGATGAGCAGAGGGCATACTGAGGCTGAATCTCTTGGGATGATTGTCAATGGATTCTTTGAGCCATTCACTAGAGAGCTTCCAATGGAGTATGCAGTCGAGCTGAATAAGCTCATGTCACTAGAAATGGAAGGAAGCATAGGTTGAGTGTCAAGATGGACTCTGCTTCACAGTATCTATCTACCGAGATGCCCGATAGGGCAGATCACCTCTGGAGATATACCCCTTGGAAAAGAATACACCCTACTGGAAATACGAAGGAGATACCAACTGACGTGACATCCCCCCTAATTGGCCTAGTGACCATAGATGGGAGTCCGCTTCCCCCTGGAATCGTCCTTAAAGAAGGTGTTTCAAAATCAGATGGCCTGCCTGTAGAAGAAGAAATTACCAAAAGTTTCCTGGAAGCTGTGACTGAAGAGGCGAAATACACCCTATCCGTAGACCCTAAATTTAGATCCAAAGTCCCCATAGTACTCGAGATTGAGACAGTGGGTAGTTTGTGTTCGGCTCATATCTGCCTAGAAATCGGTAAGCTTGCAGAGTTGGAACTAGTGACTGTAGTAAGGGGCGATTGTGAATGGTTTGGATTGTTGAGAACTGGCTCTACAGGAGAAGGTGCGTTGGCTTCTGATATAGTGGTTAATCTGCTAAATGAGGGACGACTCTTGAGAA
The DNA here is from genome assembly GCA_002496725.1 of Euryarchaeota archaeon UBA181. GTDB lineage: Archaea > Thermoplasmatota > Poseidoniia > Poseidoniales > Thalassarchaeaceae > MGIIb-O5. Next base: position 10,763 of record DALI01000075.1, read on the forward strand.
TTGAGTCCATCTCAATCCCTCGTAATTCTCAGTTTAAAGCCGGAACTGTCTCTTCTGGATCGTCGATGACTAAAGCTGATCTTAGATATAGGATGTTTCAGCCAGGGGGAAGCCTGAATGTTCTTGGGTCAATCCTATCGGCTGGAGAAATGAGTCTCGATCACCATATTGAGATTTATCATGACTCGCCCGAGACTTTCAGTAGACTAGACTGGAACTCGGCTTGCGGCGGCAAAAGCAAAACAGTTGGAACGGGGATGCTTAGAATTTCCAAAGGATCTAATGGAGCGGATGCTGCTCAGCTTTTCCAAAATCTCCTCCTATCCGGTAATGCACAAGCTGATTCCATTCCTGAGCTTGAGGTATCTGAGCATGAGGTGGTTGGATGTGGCCATGGAACTGCTAGTGGACCGGTTGATGAGGATCAGATGTTCTACTTAGAATCCAGAGGAATGTCTCCTAGTGAGTCCAGAAGTGCTCTTATCGCAGCATTTCTAAATTCTACACTCTCTGAAATGGGGGGCGATTTAATGCATGGCTGGCTTGTTTCTGAGCTAGACTCTGATCTGAGTGAGTTGGGAGACTAGGAAGACCGGTCTCTGTAAGTTGCGGCTAATGCCGATATGGAGAGTCCGCAGGATGCTCCGAATAGAATTCGATGTTACTCTAAGCCATTGCCTGCTAGATCGGGTAGTAATCGTTCAAGAGTTAGGGACTAAGAGATAGATTGATTTGTCATGAATTATTCGATATGGCATGTGCCTTCTTTGTCAGCATGAAGGCCTCTCTAGTATTCAAGTTGAAGCGGGCCCAAGTATGCTCATTGCTGGATCTATTGCCATCACTGTCTGTGCCGTTTACAGTGGTCGATTGAAGAACGGCAGGATAGAGCGGGAGAGGGAACTCAGAGTTTCCAGTATTCTTTGTCTGGTCTCTGGTTTTTTACTACTGATGTTCTTCATATCCCCTCTCATGTTAGCAGAGGGGAGCGTTCCGGAGCTTTCTGGCAGAGCCAATGCCATAGACTACATGGATGAAGGGAGTTGGGGTAATAATGAACACAGTGAAAATGCCAAATTGGGGCATAATCAATCCGCACATGGTGGCTCATTCTCATGGTCAGAATTGAATCCAATTTTCGGTTTCGTATATGCTTTCGGTGACCTCAATTGTCATCAGAAACATGATAGATCTTGGACTATCAATGAAAATCAGATGCCTGTCTGCACTAGAGACATAGGCATCTTCATGGGTTTCTTCATGGGGTCCTTATTCTTCAGGCTAAGGGGATTTAACAGATGGACGGTCAGAGATACCTTTCTTTCAGTTTTCGATGATGATTCGATAAAGTCTGTCTACCTAGAAGATCGTCGGATGAGATTGATGGTTTTACTGATAATTCTGGGTATTGCCCCTATGGCCTTTGATGGATTCACCCAGCTTTTGACAGACTATGAGTCAAATAATGGAATGAGGGTCCTTACAGGATTTTTAGCCGGATTTATGATTGGATGGTTTGCCAGTTCAGCTTTATCATCTAGGCCTGAATTATTTGATTCTGCGTCATCAGTAGAGCTCCCTGCAAACTCTAAGCTATCATTGAAATAATCAGATAGATTTCATCGACCACCAAGAAATTAGCTCATTTTCATCTTTGGGCAGTGGGAATGAGCTTCTTCCAGCGCCGATAATTTCCAGTCTCTCTATTGTCGACCTTACAGCTGATGGATAAATGCCCGATTTGATAATCTGGCCCATGGCAAATCTGATGTGGGTATTCGGATTTTTCTTCATCCAGTCTCTAAGAATATCCTTGAGCGGCCAGATGACAATTGCTAGACGACCGAATGAACGGAACTCTTCCTTCATCTGGGAACGAGGAGCTTCTCTTCCAATTAGAGATTTATGCTGATGTATACAACCTAATTTTTCATGGAGATATCTCACGATTGTCTGAGTGTGCCTCTCTGAAACTGATCTTACTGGTCCGAGTGCATTTCTAAGCTCCCTGATATCCGCAGATCTCATCAATGAGAGAGTTCCATAGATTGAAGAAATAGAATGAGATAGGACATGTTTGGGGACGTCTATCCGCTCATCTTGAGCTGATTTACTGAGTTCTTCCATATGGAATATTTGGGAATTCTTGAGTACTTTCCAAGGAGATTCTCCTGCTAGCCACTCTTCTTCCCTAATAGCTGGCTTTACTCCTAATCCTTCTAATGTTGATTGCCCCCTGGAGGAGCGAATTAGGGCACTAATGAGGTTTTTATCTACTTCTTCTGAGAGGACATTCACGGGATTAGGCCTTGAATGCATGAAGTTCCTGACCAATGACCTTAGCTTCTTCCTGAAATCATCTTCCGAACCCTCATTGAGCACGGGCCCTATTACTGCCCCCATATCGAAAGGAATGGGCATCTCGATATCACCAGAAAGTAATTTCTTGTACCCCTCTCTAATTTTCTTCTGGAGGACACTGGTCTCAAAATATTCCTCTTTATCTGAATGTGCTCTGAGAGTTCCACTTTTTATCCTACTCAGTGCAACTTTCGGATCACAATCTACCCAGATACAAAGATCGGGCACCAATGCTGCGGAATTCATATGTGCCACTCTATCAATTCCCAAACCCCCAACTATTCCCTGATAAACAAGTGAAGAATGTATATTTCTTTCACTTACCACCCCTATTCCGGACTCTAATCGCGGTAGTATCCAGCCATGCGAGTGATCTAACCTGTCTGCAGCGAAAAGTCCTGCCTCTTTCTCAGGACTTGTTGTCTTCCTCCTAACGGAATCTATGGCAAGCCTGCCCAATGGATGGTCTCTACGAGGCTCACCTGTCACACTAACGGAAACAAATGGAAACTCCTTCCTCAATATCTCAGAAACTACCTTCGTAGCCAGTCCCTTGCCACTCCCGTCTCCTCCCTCAATGGTGACAAGATACATTGACTCAATCCTCCTTGGAATGAATATCGTAGAATTGCCCTCTGGAAAGACCCACTAATCCCATTCCAGAGAGTGTAAACAAGGGCCCTACAAACATCATTCCACCGCTCCAAAGGCCCAAGAATGATAGCCACCATGTTTTCCTGTAACTAATTCCTTTCCTAGCCTCAAGTGAACCAGCCATACCAGCAAATCCAGTTAGTAGGGTAAAAATTGCAAATATAGTGGCAATCATAACTGATTCACCGAGAAAACTCTCCCCTTCCATATCGAGGATCTCTATCCCTTCTCCCTCAGTAAGCGTGATTGATACCTGAGAGTGATCACCAGGAATTAGAAAAATCTGAACTGTGATATTCCCTGCATGTGAGACCTCTAAGACTACAGATTTACGAGGAACGCCCTCAATAGAGAATCTCCCTCCGGAATCTGTAGAATCAGTACCGATAACTAATCCATCTTGGTCATAGAGAACGACTTCTACTTCACTGACCCCCTCTCCTCCCGATGAGTTACTGGAGAGGGCGGAAATCACTACCCCATCTACATCAGCAGTCCCTCCCGATTCCTCCAGTTGCCCTGAAAGAATACCGCTTACATTACCGGAGATAAGCATAATTCCGACGATTATCCCAAGTAGCGCCCCAATACCTATCAAAACTGCTCCTAGATTTCTAGTAGCTGAATCTGTAGAGAGATCAGAGAGCCACAGATTTAGACCGGAAAGGTCATCCACGTCTTCTTCAAAGTCATCAATCATTGACCCTCACCTCGGCTCCTCGTTGTAGCGGTGTGACGCTAGACTGTTCATCATATCGATTACCGGATTCCTGGAAATCTAGATTATGAGATGTCCTTTTCCCTCTCGCAATTAGGAGAAATATTAACAAAATTACTATGCTCCAAATGATGACTTCTATGCCCTTGGTCTCGGAATTATTTTCACCATCACAGGCTAAAATACAAATATTCTTATTATTGTCTGATAGATTCGTCAGACGGACAAGATAGGTAGAGGACCAGTTCTTACCGGTAATCCAGAATTCTGAAGACCCATTGTATGCTATACCATTCAGCACATTGTTATTGTTTACCCTATTCTTGGATGATAAAAATGTCGCATCGTACTCACCTAAAATTTGTCCATCGAGAGGGTCGAACATCAGAATTTTATCCTGTTGCCAGATATTCGCCAGTACCCTAGGGCCGGAAGGAGTATCGACACATTCCAGTTCATTTATTTTACTTATGTCATTGCCGAAATCATCAGTGATCGAAATGATTCTCTCAATTTCGAATGTTTCGGGATTTCGAAAGGAAACTGAAGACGTGCCATTGGACATCACTAGAGACTCTCCATCGAAACAGATGCCCCACCCTTCTCCTTGGTACTGGTATGTGGAGATTAGTGAGAAGTCTACAATATTGAAAACATAAGCTATTTCACTCTGCCACGTTAGCATTATTACAGTATCATTGTAGATAGTTATTCCTTCCGAGAAAATGGAATCGTTAAGAGATATTGACCTAATTATCTGGCCAGTCCAAGGATTGACTTCTCTAAGCGTTGATTCACCGTACAATCCTGTACTCTCATACATGCTTCCATTATACATTTCTAATCCCTGTGTGAATGCATCATTCTGATGGCTATGTTCGCTCAGTACGATGATTTCATGTTCTGGTGATTCTTCTGAAAATTCAATATTCTCTGCTTGCGAAAGTGATGAAAGGGGAACGGCTAAAATGAGATAGACAAGAAGCAAACTGGCCCCCGTTGCACGACTCATGTATGAACGATGCTCCATCGGTGTTAAAATACGTCTT
>DALI01000049.1:0-71752 GCA_002496725.1 Euryarchaeota archaeon UBA181
CCTGACGGAACCGACACATACCCATTGGACGGGGACAACGACGGCTGGGACGACATGTACGAGGACGCATGTGGGACCGACAAGGCAAGTGCAAGCTCGACACCGAGCGACAATGATGCGGACACAGTCAAGCTCACCTACCCCGGAACCGGCGGCCAGACCACGGCAACCAACATGTGTGACTCAGTCGACACTGACGACGACAACGACGGATACCTGGACACCAACGACGCATTCGACTTCGATGCAGAGGTCTGGGTCGACACGGACGGAGACGGCCTAGCCGACTTCATCGACCCCAACTCGACGGTTGTTGCCTACACCACGGTGTCACTTTGCAGTGAGGGCGGAACAGCATACAACCCGTCCTTCGCATCATTGAGCTGCACGTTCACGTTGCCTGCAGGGCAGACTCTCGACATAGCTATGACCACGACCTCATGGGCGAGTGAAGCTGGACTATCCTTGGTGATGCCTGATACAACTACAGTGAACCTTGAGACCAGTGGCGGTTACACGAGCTTCTCCAACTATGGAAGCTACTCGTGGACATACACTGATGCCGGTTCTTACACGATGACTATCACTGATTCATACTCAGACGGTGGACAGAGTGTTGCCGCTAGCTACACTTACATCTCTGGAACGACCGTTCCAAGCGTGACTTCATTAGGAGTCAGTGTTGACTCTGACGATGACGGTGACGGATACTCTGATCTCGATGAGGGGGATGCATATGATACAGCAACAGCCGCACTCTGTAACGACGGAGGCGCATACGCGTCCTCCAGCAACTCACTCGACAGCACTAGCACACCAGCCGACATGGATAGCGACTTGACGTGTGACGCACTGGATGCCGACAGGGATGGGGATACGTACAGCAACACCGTTGACTTGTTCCCCGATGACTCCACAGAGTGGGTCGACTTCGACTCGGATGGAACCGGCGACAACGCCGACACCGACGATGACGCTGATGGGACACTGGACGTCAACGACGCCTTCCCATACGACATCTGCGCAGACACTGACACTGATAGTGATGGCAAGGCCGACAGCATGACGGCCGGTTGCACATCAGCTACCGTCCTGGACATGGATGATGACGGCGACTCCGTAATGGACGCAGACGATGCCTTCCCAATGGATAGCGCCGAGACTGTGGACACCGATGGAGACGGAACCGGAAACAACGCCGACACAGACGACGATGGCGATGGTGTGATCGACACAACCGATGTATGGCCACTGAACGCATGCGCGAGCAGTGACTTCGACGGCGACGGAGATCCAGACACTATCGTGGCCGGATGCACATCGACAGTCGGAATGATTGGCTTCGAAGCCGCTTCAACCGGATCGATATACACGGACACTGGAAACGAATCGCTGAATCACACACTTGCAAACAACGCTGGTGAGTCAGCAGTGAGCTACAACGGCGGTTCCACAAACGTGTGCCAGACGCTCACAAGCACGGGCTCGTTCGGATACACTGGTAACTTCAGTTGCTCGTTCACAGTGAATGCAGGAGAGTCGATGAGCTTCACCGCATACTCTGCTTACACAAGCATCTACCACCCAGTAACCCTGACCGGTCCTTCCGGGCACTTGCTCCTATCAGTAGGCAGCGGAGACTCCGGAACATCGTTCGCGGGATCATACGGGCCTTTCTACGAGACAGGAACATACACATGGTTCCAGAACAACACGGGATGGACCTCCACCTACAACATGATTGCTTTCACCGCCTCAGTAACAGGTAGTGATGTCAGCTACGGAGCCTCGTACACAACAACCGGCTTGACTGGACTGACAGACGGCGACTACTTCGGAGTCACCAGCTTCGCGACAACTGTGGGCGCCTTCACCGAAGGGACACAGGGCTACCAGATGTCCGATACGGATGGTATAACCACCTTTACCACCAGCAGCGTCTCCGATGTAGACAGCGTCTCAATGGACGTCTTCTTCCAGAGCACAAGCTGGGAACTTTCCGACTACATCACGGTCAGCTTCGTAGGCACAACGACCACAGTACTTCTGGACACCAACGGATACGACATCAATCTAGACTTCCCTACATACGAGGGAGCTTGGACGACAGTGTCAGGAGCAGTCTCAGGAACTGGATACCTTTCAGTCGAGTTCTCCTCGAACGAGGCCACAGAGTCTGTTTTCTTGGACAACATCATGTTCATGTCTGATGGACTAGACCTGGATCTGGACGATGACGACGACGGCTACATGGACATCAATGACGATTGTCCGTTCGATGCCGCAGAGCACGTTGACACTGATGGCGATGGATTCTGTAACGTACAGGACACAGACGACGACGGAGACGGAACATACGACTGGAACGATCTGTACCCACTCGACCCAACGGAGACCGCGGACGCTGATGGCGATGGAATCGGCGATAACGCAGACACTGACGACGACAACGACGGTACCCCAGACGCATCGGACGCATTCCCGAACGATCCTTCTGAGGACTCAGACGTCGATGGCGACCTAATAGGCGACAACGCAGATACCGACGATGATAACGACGGTGTTAGCGACCTTGAGGACGTGTGGCCACTAGATGGCACGCAGAGTACCGATACAGATGGAGACGGCATCGCCGACTTCCTCAACTCGATCACGCCAGGCGAGTCGTTTGACTTCGAGACAGGTTCCATACCGACCAATGTGACTACGGCGTGGGGATACTCGCAATGCACTGGGTACGGTAACACGACCCTGGGTACTGTGAGCTCATGCACGCCGACAACAGTCCACAACGACTGGTCTGTGACCAACAGCGACCCAATAGCCGGTAGCTACTCACTGATGTCTGGTCAACTATCCTCTGGGTACTATGGGGATCTGACAGTCTCAGCAACGTTCTTCACCACAGGTGGAGACATAGTATGGGACTACAAGGTCAGCTCGGTAGAGAGGACCTACTCGACTCAGTTCCACGAGGGCCTGAAGGTCTTCGTGAACGGCGTTCAGATAGACGCATCCCAATATGGTGGAAGCTTCAACGGAGAGTGGTCAGGTGAGCGCACAGGGTCCATGTCATGGGCCGTACCAACCGGTACTAACACGATCGAGTTCACCTTCGACTTCGGAACCAGCGGTTCCGGCGGTTCAAGCACAGCCTGGATAGACAACCTAGTCCTCCCAAGCGTCATGACATCGTCGAACTACGACTTGGATGACGATGGCGATGGAGCAAACGACTCAATCGACCTAGACAGCCTTGACCCATGCATCGGACTGGACTCTGACGGCGATGGACTATCTGATAACCTCGGACTGATGCTCGATGGCTCTGCCTGCGATGCGTCTGCCTACACGATAGACGATGACGATGACGACGATGGCTGGACTGATGCTGAAGAGACAGCGTGTGGCACAGACACCCTTGATGCTACATCCATGTCCCCTGACAACGATGCAGACGGAATATGCGACGGAATGGACGATGATGACGACAACGATGGCGTCTCTGATGCCAATGACGCGTTCCCAATGGATGCAAGCGAGTTCTCTGACAACGATGGCGATGGAACAGGCGACAACAACGATACCGACGATGACAACGACGGCGTCACAGATGGCCTGGATGCGTTCCCACTGGATGCAAGCGAGACTTCTGACTACGATGGAGACGGCATTGGAGACAACGCCGACACTGACGACGATGGCGACGGATGCGACGACGCTAGTGACGCGTTCCCATACAACGCCAACGAGTGCATCGACACAGATGGCGACGGACTGGGCGACACGGTTGATCCAGACGACGACAACGATGGCGTGGCAGACGTGGCAGATCCATTCCCCTTGGATGCCAGTGAGTCATCCGACGATGACGGCGATGGAATTGGTAACAACGCAGACACTGACGACGACGGCGATGGAGTCGACGACGTAGACGACGCGTTCCCGATGGACCCAAGCGAGACTTCTGATCTCGATGGCGATGGCCAGGGCGACAACTCCGATGCGGATGACGATGGCGATGGTGTCAACGACGGTATCGACGCGTTCCCAACCGATGCTACCGAGAGCGCAGATCTCGATGGAGACGGCATTGGCGACAACTCAGACACTGACGACGACGGCGATGGAGTCTCAGACACTGACGACGCGTTCCCAAGCAACCCAGGAGAGTCTGCCGACTTTGACGGCGATGGCATCGGAGACAATGCTGACAATGACGATGACGGTGATGGATATGCTGACTCCAATGACTGGGCGCCAATGGATTCCACTGAGTGGCTCGACACAGATGGTGACGGAACAGGAAACAACGCTGACGACAATGACGATGGCGATGACTACACCGACGAGTACGAGATATCCTGCGGTACTGATTCACTAGATTCAGATGAAGTCCCATCGGACTTCGATGATGATGGCATTTGTGACGCTCTTGACGAGATAGACGACAAAGCAGGCACCGGCGATGAGGAAACCGAGTTGGGATGGACCAACACAGTTCCCGGATTCCCCTCACTGCTTGCTGGAATCGCTCTGATCGGCGCCGCACTAGTCGGTCGCAGAAAGGAAGACTGAGCAATCAGTCAACGAAACCCGGCCCGGGGGAGTGTCCTCCGGGTCGGGCCAAACACCCTTGGTGGAGCTGTAGCCGTAAGTATACACTGGCAATGCTGATAAGTCGACTCAATCAGCGTGAGTTGATAGTATGCCGGGAACTACGAGAGTTGAGATTAGGACATTGAAAGTTGGAAGGTACGTAGCCCTCGAGGAGAATGCCTACAAGATACTCGGAATGAGCAAGTCAAAGCCCGGAAAGCACGGTTCGGCAAAGGCTAGAATTGAGCTAGAAGATATTTTTACAGGGCAGAAGAGAAGTCATGTCGGTACTGTTACCGATACCATCCATGTTCCTCTGATAGAGAAGGGTTCTGCGATAGTTACGCATATTCAGGGCAGTGAGGTACATGCCATGGACAACAAGACATACGAGACACTCATCCTACCTCTGGATAACGAGCTAAACCTTGTTTCAGGAGGGGAAATACAGTGGATGGAAGCCATGGGCAGATACAAGGTGACTCGTGACCATTGATCCATAAACTCGTTCCTTAACCCCTCCATTGGCGTGAATGTATAAGCGACGTCCCCCTCAGTCAGGTAGAAGGCGATTGTATGGGTGATGTCGAGAAATCAGCCTACAGGCAACCAGTAACGGCTTCTGGTCTTGAGGCGATCGAGAAGGGGACTCTGACCTGGCTCGATGAGGACATGTATAACAACCTCAACACAGGGGTGCTAGAGCAGTACTTGGAAGAAAAGAATATCAATGAGTCCTTCGAGATTAGCCATTGGAACACCAGGAAGGTACTCATTGGGGTACTTATCGGGGCCCTCTTCAGCGGAGTCACTGCGTATATCGGACTCAAGATAGGGATGGCGGTCTCAGCTGCTTGGTATGTGGCATATCTCCTAGGGATGGCGCTGAAGTGGTCCCCTTCTGAGGTAAACATAGCCACCAGCGCCACTACTGGGGCTACACATGCCTCAACGGGCTTCATTTTCACATTCCCCGCAATTTTCCTCTTGGCCTACTCTGATTCTTACAAGGTTGGGGACGGTTTCCTAATTTCTTCCGTCGATACCCTGCAGTTGGCATTCATCGGTATAATAGCCTCCATGTTCGCCGGATTCCTAGGGGTGATGTACTTCATAATATTCAGGAGAGTATGGTTAGTAGAGGACCCTCTGCCGATGCCAGGTTTCGAGGCTACACTGAAGATGCTAGACATAGCCTCAGACGTCAGTACCGGTGCCGCGGACGCAGCCAGGGACTCACTAAGGACAGTCGGCGTCTGGACAGTCATGACAATGGCGTTCATGTTCGTAATTGACTACCCTATTCGTTGGGGGAGGAAGCTAGCAGGCGCCCCTAGTAGCATAGCAGATTGGTTCGCTATGACTCTGTCTGGCCAGGACTGGGGCCTTGCTTCCGTGTATACTCAAAGATGGATACACCAACCAAGCAAGCTAGACAACGGATTCGCACCATACAACGGAATTACCCCCTATGCCAGCTCGAACCCATTCTCATACACGTTCCTGGGCATCGAGCTAAGCCCAACCCTTCTAGCAATAGGTTGGTTCATGAAGTTCAGAGTGGCATTCCTTGTCAACCTAGGCTCTATAGTGGCATGGTTTTTCCTAGTTCCGCTAGTGGTTATCCAAGACGTCCCAGTATACGACCCATCCCTGGGGTCATACGTCAATATCACAGAATATGCAGACTCATCTTCCAGTATCTATTATCCAACAATCCAGTGGAAGGCATTCTCTTCCGTTGTCAGGACAATCGCCATTGGGGCAATCCTGGGGGGCGGAATATTCGGGCTAGTGAAGATGGCACCTACATTCATCTCGATCTTCGGGGACATATCATCCGCCTTCACCGGCGAGAGAGGAGATGAATTTATCGAGAATAAGGGATGGTATGAGTGGCCATTGACGCACATCCCAGTATTCATGGTAATTTCATTTTTCGCCATGATTCTGACTTTCCTCATTGGCGGATTCCCCCTGCTCCCCTCTGCAATTTTCGCTATAGTGCTCATTTTCACAACTTTCCTATTGGGGGCAATTGCCGTCAGAGTCATGGGGGAGACTGGCATAGAGCCAGTATCAGGGACGTCATTCATCGTTCTGCTAATGCTCCTTCTGATTTTCCTGAATCTTGATGTCGGCTTGGACAAAGAGGAATCAGTCCTCATTGCACTTGTCGGTACGACTGTTTTCGGTTCTGCAATAAGCATGAGCGGAACAGTGGTCGGGGATTACAAGAACAGTCTATACATTGGAAATCGTCCATATCATATCTCCAAGGGCAACATAATGGGAGTGGTCCCAGGTGCAATCCTGGGTGCTGCAGTAGCGATCTTCCTCTCTAAGCTCCTCGCAGACGGGACCATAGATCTTCTAGCTCCCCAAGCAAATGCATTCGCATACTTCACCACAATCCTGGCAGAAGGGCAGGGGGACTGGGGGGCATTGGCTCTTGGCTTCGCACTGGGGGCGTTCGTAGAGTGGGCGACAGGGATGGGAACGTCCTTCGGCCTGGGGATGTACCTTCCCACGCCAGCTACATTCCCGATGCTTCTGGGAGGGGCCGCCAGGGACTGGTGGGAGAAGAGGAGGCTACAACCCAAGGTAGACTCACTAAGGATAGAGAAGGGCGCCCAAGAGGCAGAGAGAGGAAGGGCACTTATGCTCCTATACACGTTCATGATAGCCGCAGGCGCCCTCACTGGAGAGGCATTCTACGGTGTCGAAGCGGCCATACTAGCTGTCCTGGATGATCAGATCGGCACCGGCCTATCCAACTGGCCTGCAATCAGACTAGCTGGCTTCATAATCCTCAATGCCGTCTTGGGGGCGTTGATCTACGTGCTCTTCAGCAAGGCTGGCATCATCGGCCCTAGCAAGGGTCCCGATAAGCCACAAGACTCGGAAGAATATTTGGAAGCAGAGTTAGCGTGATGATATGCTCCTCGACAGAGTCCCCAGAGCAGGGCCTTACGCCCTCCTTGCTATCGCACTGGTGGCTGTATCAAGCGCTGGCGCCGTACTACAACAGATGGAGGGCGTGCCCCCTCTTCTGAAAGCATCATGGAGGATGTATGGTACCTCAATCGTGCTCCTTCCGGGATTTTTTTACCAGTGGTACCATGTGAGTGATGGCCTTCCCCCTAGAAAGGACTGGTTCCTCATCTGCCTATCCTCACTGTTCCTCGCGCTCCACTTCGGTAGTTGGATCTGGTCACTCGATAATACCAGTCTCGTGCATAGTCTACTTTTCGTAACCAGTCACCCATTGGTAGTGGTCGCACTAATGCCAATAATAGGTGCATCTGTCAGAAGAGGGCATTTCTACGGCGCCTTGATAGGGTTCATTGGCGCCTCAATAGCTCTGATGGAAATCGGTGGAAACAGTGAGGTCACATTAATCGGCGATGCGGCCGCATTCGTAGGTGCAGTCACAGTAGTCGGGTATCTGATGATAGGCAGGCACCTAAGGGCCACTAGGGAGACTCCAGTATTCATTTATGCATTTCCTGTCACCTTAATGGCAGGCCTATTGTTGACTATCGGTTCCGTTTCATTAGAGGGAACAGGACTATCCTCGACAACTCCTGAACTCAGTGCATTCGGTTGGCTAGATGCAGTTTGGCTCCCTTGGATAGCATATCTATCGATAGGCCCTGGGCTCTGTGGGCATACGGTCATCAACACAATACTCCGGTGGGTCTCACCGATCGTCGTATCGGTCGCACTACTGTTCGAACCAGTTATCGGCGGAACTATCGGTTGGATAATTACGGGAGAGGCGTATCTGGGCCCATGGACATTAGTTGGTGGGCCACTGATGCTCCTAGGTGCGATTCTGGTTACTCTTGAGGAGAGTAAGAATGACTCATCCGCAGACACTCATTCATGAACCCCTTGCATGTCGGACATACGTGGAGAAAACACATCTACTGGTCACAAATGACGATGGCATAGAGGCCGACGGGCTGATAGCCCTGGTAACTAGGCTCCATAGTGAAGGGCACCCGCTCGTAGTTTTAGCACCTGAGAAAGAACAGTCGGCTACAGGGATGAAACTGACACTTGCCAGTGGGATGAAGTTCACAGAGAGAACAGATATATCCGACTCGATCATTACCCAGGGGGGACCCCCTCTCAGAATGTTCTCACTCGATGGAAGCCCGTGTGACTGCGTCATCGTAGCCTTAGAAGGGGGACTGAAGGCATGGGCCCCAGAAATAGAACCAATGATGTGCATCTCGGGTATTAATCACGGTCCGAACCTATCAGTCGACGTTCTACATTCGGGTACTGTCTCAGCCGCGAGGGAGGCTTCTCTGTATGGCATGCCCGCTATAGCAACAAGCCTCGCTACCTATGAGCACAGGAACTTTGAAGACACCTTAACAGTGGTTACGGCGCTGATCGAAAGGTGCGTTTCTTCACTCCCCTCTTCACTCCCCAATCTACTGAGACCCGAGGGTACGGGAAATTACCCCCATGGAGATGATGAGAGATCAGTATTACGGTCAGCATTCCACCATGGAGATATTTTCCTAAATGTCAATACTCCTGTAAAGTGGTCTGGTGGAATCTCCACCGTGTCGCTTGGTGCTAGGTGGTACCGAAGTGCATCAGATATGGAGGAGGCCCCTCTCAATGGCATAGAATTCGAGGTTGGAGCTGCAACAATTATCGAAGAGGACATCCCACTTACGGACTGTAACGCCATAAACGATGGACTCGCATCAATCACGCCCCTTGGGAGCTGGCCAGCCAATCATCCTCTGGGAATAAGCGGAAAGATGCTCAAGTCTGCAACATCGGAGGACTCCGATGGATTCCCCTACTGGATCTGAGAATCCATAATGTGATGCACAATCGAAATACACGAGTGCCCCTGTAGCCAAGTATCTCCCAAAGACAGGCTAGAAACTGTCTCAGGATCAAACACAACCTCCTTCTCAAGAGGTAAATCATCTGATATGACGAACCCGCATTTCCCACTTAGTGGGGTCTCTGAGATATCATCACCTGTCACGTCGAGGATGTAGCATGTGACGCCATCATCCTGCCACTCGCTCAATGTCTGCCGTATGCCTCCCCCGGATTGCCTTATGCCCTTGGAAACATCAGAGAAGTGCCCTATGGGGGGAACAGGGGTCTTCATCAATGATTTGAAATGTCCTGCTATGGACCTTTCGTCAGGTCTCACGCCCCTCAGTTCAGAGCCATCAAAAAATACTCTTCGAGGTATCCCCTCGCCCATCAAGTGGGCCACTATCTGAGTATTCTTCCTGATGCCATGTGAAATGAATAATGCTGAATTTATGGCTCTTACAATCACATCCATCCTCCCGCCGGTCCCCGGTAGATCGTTCAGGTTTAGCTTTCCCCCACTGGGGGTTCTGTGCCCGACTATAGCAAATCTACGTTCCAGGGCATCACCCCATGCCTAGCTCAGAATCATCGAAATCCATCATCGATTGCATCTGCCTTCGGAATCGCCTATCGCCCTTCATGCCACGCATCATCTTCTTACTTCTGTTCCATTGGGCAAGTAATTCCTTCACTTCTTTCTCTGTGACCCCGGAGCCTCTGGCTATTCTTCTAATCCGACTCGACTTGAGTAATACCGGCTCATCCTTCTCATTTTGGGTCATTGAATCCATGATTATTCTAAACTTCTCCAAGTTACTCTGCATCTGCTTTTTCTGACCTCTGCTGAGATTCCCCATTCCTCCAAACATACTATCGGGTAAGTGTGAGAGCAGTTTGTCCATCGTTCCTATTTTACTCATCATTTCCATCTGGGAGTACATATCGGTCAAAGTAAACCTCCCTGACATCATTCTTTGTGTGATCCGCATTGCTTCATCTTGATCCAAATCTTCCGGCGTTAGGTCAATTAGTCCCTTTATGTCTCCCATTCCGAGTAATCTGGATATGAAACGATCAGATTCAAACTTCTCCAAGTCTTGGATTCTTTCTCCCTCGCCTACGAAAACGATAGGTGCGCCCGTGGTCGATACAGCGCTTAGTGCCCCTCCTCCTCTCGCAGTTCCATCTAGCTTAGTGACAATAGTTCCAGTTACTCCGACAAGATCATGAAAAGTCTCGGCAACCGGTCCAGCCGCCTGTCCAACCTGAGCGTCTATGACTAGGAATCTCTCGGTCGCATTAGCAATCTCAGCTATGGATACAAGCTCCTGCCTCAATGAGTCATCAAGGCTGTCCCTCCCAGCTGTATCTATTATCACAACGTCAGAATTACTGAATTTTTTCAATCCATTCTTTACGATTTTAGATGCATCATCCTCTCCTGGTTCGCCATGAACTTCTACGCCCGTCCCCTCGAGCAACTGACAAAGCTGCTCATATGCCCCTGGACGGTGCGTATCAGCTTCTATGACAGAGACTCTGACTCCATGTCTCCTCCTCCACCAATCTGCCACCTTGGCAGTCGTAGTGGTCTTACCCTGTCCATACAAGCCCACCATCAATATTGTTTCATTGTGCGGTCTAATGTCCCTAGGTGGCCCCAAGAGTCTAACTAGCTCCGTGTAAATGATGTTCATTGCATGAGTTTCTAGTTTAGTCCCAGGACGTGGCTCTTCCTCAACCATCCTTCTCTCGACCTTCTCAGTAAGTTCCTTTGTCTGCCGCACATTAAAATCAGCTTCCAGAAGTGCCCGCCTCAGAGACTTGCTGAGCTCCTTGACAGTCTCATCATCTACCTCCCTCTTTCCTTTAAGCAAGCCCGCAGAACCGAGAATTCTCATCTTCAACGTGTCGAGCGCCATGACCACGGGTCCCGATAGGGTGGTTTGAACATTATCCGAGGCAGATGCACTCAAATGCCCGGTGCCATGGCATGCCATGGCTACAGGCATGTGGCAAACCCAAGCGGCATTCGCCATAGGCATAATCGGTGTTTTCGTTGGCTGGCGTGGCTCTATAGCTAGGATGACAGGTTTTTTCGATCTCTCGGGCTCGGTAAAATACCTACTTTTCGGCATTGTATCCGGGATGTTACTTGCATCAGCTGCCGACTCAATGATTTTGTCGGGAATTATCACCGGGCAAGTTAATATCGTTACCGCGGCATCATATGCGCTACTGATAGCAATCGCAGAGTCGGCATTCGTACTATTCTTACTGGGGAGGCCCAGAAATGTGGCTCTGAGAGCGTCCCCTCCTTTCGGATGGACGTTAGGTCTTGGCATCGGTGCCATGCAAGCTTCCGTTCTGGCTTTCAGATTGTTTGACGAAGAACTCAATTCATCATTTTCGGGATTCTCCCCCTACTCAATATTGATCTCTTTGCTGATTTCCATTACTGCCTGCACAGGACATGCTATGCTGGCAACATACCAAGGAGCGATGATTCTAGAGCCGAGTAGACTCGGGCCATTCTTCTCAACATCCATTCTCAGGGCCATTCTTCTTCTTTCTGTTATCTTGTCAATTTTTACTCCAGTTATTTTGTTGGCTCCCTTGACTGCAATAGTTGCGGCTTGGGCCCCCTCCCAAGAGAGGTGGCTGCCCTCAGGCCTCACTCCAGCGGCTAGACAGGCATATAGGAGGACTACAAGGCAGTCAGAGAGGCACAGGACTGCCTCAAACACCAGGAAAAGAGGCTCCCCAGTCAGTGAAGAGGAATAGCACATAAACTCATCATTGGGGTTTTATCGGGCATGCGTATGGCGCATGATTATATTCATCCGGTCAAGGGTTATGGTCAATGAGGGTGATTATAGCCGGAGCAGGCGAGGTCGGACGTGGAGTTGCAGCCGCTTTGCGCCAGGAGCGTAGAAGCGTCGCACTCATTGACCCAGACCCATCTGCTATCAATGAATCACAGTATCTCGATTGTCTTCTGATAACCGGGAGTGCCCTCTCCAGAGATTCTCTGATGAGGGCTGGAATAAGTGATGCTGAAATTTTCATCATGGCTACTAATGACGATATGGTGAATCTCCTAGGGTGCTCCTTTGCGAAAAAGGTCTACAGTGAGTTAGTAGGAGAGAGGAATGCAACTGGCTTGAGGACTATTGCCAATATCAACGACCCCACTCTAGACCATCCTTCGAGGGGTGCAGGGCCTCTTAGCAACTGGACTAGGGCCGATCATATTGTCAGCGCTGCCGATGAGATAGTGGATCAGCTAGCCGCTAGTCTGCTAGCCCCCTCTATTGACGAGATTCTGCCCCTTGGCGAATCATCATGGATTGCATCCAGCGTAGTTACTACATCTTCTGCACTCATCGGAACCACCACTGGAGAGGTAGGGGGTATATTCTCCGGGATGCCCTCGATATACGCCATAAAAAAATCCGAAAAGAAAGGAGTTCTATGCAACGGGGACGAAATAATCGAGCCAGGCGATATCCTAGTCTTCGTCTCGAACTCAACAGATCAATTCTCACAGATAACACGTAGCGTTGGAAAGACGGATCCGGAATTGAAAGAGAAGGCACAGATAGCTATTTTCGGAGCCAGCCAGTTTGGAGTCAGGCTGACTGGCCATTATCTCAGGAGAGGGCATAGTGTTGTTGTCATAGAGCCGGACCTAGACTTGGCAAATGAACTCGTAGGCTCAACTGTGGGAAATAGCAAGAGGTTGGATGTCATTCACGGGGACCCCCAAGACGAGGAGCTTCTGAGAGAGCTAGA
The DNA here is from genome assembly GCA_002496725.1 of Euryarchaeota archaeon UBA181. Taxonomy (GTDB): domain Archaea; phylum Thermoplasmatota; class Poseidoniia; order Poseidoniales; family Thalassarchaeaceae; genus MGIIb-O5. The sequence goes on from DALI01000049.1 coordinate 13,258, forward strand.
TATCCACAGTCACGATATTGCTGTCGCCGCTCTCGAGGATGACAATCTCAATATCGCCATTTCCATGAGGGCCAAGGACAAGGGCGTTCAGAGGACTGGCCTTGTCCTCAAGGACAGAGCCCTAGTGGAAGCCGTTCATCGTATCGGGACAATAAACCCCGTTAGTAGGAGACTAGTGGTAGTGACAGGGATTTTGAAATCAATCCATATGAATGTGCCAGGGACCTTCCAAGTGATTCCTAATGTCTCAGAGGTCATTTCAATTTCGGCGGAGGTAAAGAGCGATCAAGGAATTGAAGGAAAGTCAGTATCCAAAGTAGAATCCAAGCTTGGGGCCAGAGTAGCCATGGTAGACAGGGTTCAGGAAGATGGTAAGACTATCGTACTTGATCCCAGTGACGTAGAATCTATTCAACTAGGCGATCGTCTGTACATTCTTTTGCTCAAAGAGCACCTGAAGAAGCTTGAGAAGACTTTCGGGAGCTAATCATGCGCTGGGACGTGGTCGGCTTTGTTTTGGGCTGGACGATTAGGCTGGTAGCTCTCCCACTAGCAATAGTTGCGGCATATAGTTGCTATTTGGAAGCCGAGGGCTATGAATTTGCCACTAGGGCATATCTTCTCCCTCTATTGCTAGCCGCAGTTGTCGGGCAAGGCCTCGTCTCTTTAGCCAAGGGAGCTGATACGGCATCGAGATTGAGGGACAAGGAAGCTTTCGCGTCTGTTGCTCTTGGTTGGATTCCAGTGGTCATCCTCGGTGCCCTCCCCTATTGGCTGGGGGGTGTATTCTACGGCCCCCTGGATCTCTCTACGGACACTGTCGGAATTGTAGACGTTCTCTCAGGTGCCGTCCATTCATGGTTTGAATCGATGTCAGGATTCACTACTACCGGTTCCACGGTAATTGACCACACAACTAGTCCAAGATGCCTAGAAGTATCAGATTGCATAAGTGCCCAGCCACAGAGTCTGATACTGTGGAGGTCACTTACCCAATGGCTTGGGGGGATGGGTGTCATTATGTTGGGTCTGCTGATATTATCTCAGGCTCTCGGAGGCGGAATGTCCCTAGCTAGGGCAGAGCTAACCGGTCCATCACTTTCCAGATTAGGCCCATCACTACAGTGGACCGCAAGGAGACTTTGGACGATATATATCGTTCTTACAGCCATTGAGGTGATGCTTCTCAGATTCGTTGGAGAGATGAGTGTCTTCGACTCGGTGAATTATGCCCTTACCACTCTTTCCTCTGGGGGTTTCGGTACCACTGATGGTGGAATAATGGCTTTCGGATCAGCTAGGATAGAAGTAATTCTCATGGTATTCATGGTCCTCACTTGCATAAACTTCAGCTTATTGCACTTAGTCCTATCAGGGAGATCAAAGGAAGCCATCAAGGATGGCGAAGTTCGGACTTATCTGTTTATCCTACTCGTTGCATGGATTTCTATGGCATTCAACATCTATCAATCAGGCTCGCAAGACCTCGGTTTTCTTGAAACCATTAGGCACTCAATGTTCCAAGCTATATCCATATCAAGTACCGGGTATTCCTCGGCAGATTTCGCTGCTTGGCCTCTCTTCAGTCAATTCGTATTACTGCTTTTGATGATCATAGGGGCTACAGCTGGATCGACAGGCGGCGGCTTGAAGGTTCTAAGAATCAGAATAGCATTCGAATTATCGAAAAGAGAGATTCTGAAAATAATACAGCCCAGGAAAGTGGTGGCTATCAGATTCAATGATGAAGTGATTGACGAGAGAAGAATCTGGACCGTCCTAGGCATGCTCAGTTCCTGGACGGTACTGGTTACCGCCTCGATACTAGCTTTCTCTTTCTTGGAGCCATCTTTGGACATGACCGATGTTCTTTCTGTTTCCTTGTCGCTACTTGGTAACACCGGGCCAGCACTTGGTGCCTTTGGCCCCACGGCAACATGGGCATCACTAGGGGAGCCCTCGATGATAATCGCCTCTCTACTAATGTGGCTCGGCCGTCTTGAACTACTCACCGTCTTGGTTTTACTACACCCGAAAACATGGCGAAGTGACAATTAGAAAGAATCCAATGTGAATTGTTTGTCACCAGACTCTGAAGCCTTGATATTAGGTGTGACATCCTCTTCATTTGCTTCCACGTGTTCGTCTTTCTGATCGATTTCATCAAATTTTTTTATTATCAATTTTCCCTGCTTGCTACTCTTTGCTATTCCATGCAAAGACAGGTGTTCCTCGACCCCAATGCCCATTCTGGAGGAGAGGCTGAAATCCATAGGGTCGCCTCCAAGTGATTCATCATGGACAGCCAATAACAAGGGCCAAAGCTCCTCTCTGAATGACGACCGACTCGTAGATACCTTGCTTGACATAGTGGTGACGACATTCACACTCCTCCATGACTCGCTGCCACGTCTTAGAAAATCAGGATACCCCAAGTATGGATCGGACGTTATTGGAGTCTCCGATACTGCGGCTTGCGATGTTAGGGCCGAGCCCCAGTACCATGACCTGAAAGCACGATTAGTAAATTTAGTCGCTAACGATCTGTCCGCTAATTCCATAGCTCCACTGATCGACGAGAGGCCCTTGGAATCGAATACAGATTGATTATTCCAGGAGAACCAAGCAAGCATCTGATCAGGATCCTTGTCACTGTTTCTTAGGATCTCTGATGCCAACTGCCCATTCCTACTGGAGTATATCTCCTTCATGGCCCTGAAAACATCAATTTGTGAGTCTCTAATTGCTACAGACCTAAGTCCTCTAACTTCTTCGATAGTGATGTGCCCCTCAGATAGTGCCGATACCGCTTGAAGGTCCCTCACAAGGGCCCTAAGATCTCCTGGATTTCCAGAAATTAGCTCCTCCAAAGCACCGGGATCAATAGAAATGCCCTCCTCATCGAGAATTCTGTATGCAATCTTCCTCATATCTCCCTGATTGGCCCTCTTGAACTGAATCATGTCAGCCAGTCTCAGTACTCTGTCTCTATTCATCCTCCACGATCTCCCACTTCCCCACAACCTCATGGGGTCATTACAAGTCATAATGACCGGTTGCATGGATGAACTAAGGAGATTCATCAGCTCCGCTTTCCCCCCAGAGTCTCCTGAGATATTCTTAGAACCGTCATCAGATGAGATTGATTTCCCTATCCTATCTTCTGATATCTTTGAGAACCCCCCTGCAAGATGATCTACCTCATCTAAGAGAATAACGGTTTTTCCCTCAGTTGACGATCCACTGGAGAATAGATCCAGCGAAATATGCTGAGACCCCCTCGTCGCGACCTTTCTGATAGAGGCTGCATTCCTCTCCTCCGAAGCATTTAGCTCTATGATGGCCCACTCCCTCTCCTTTGCCACAGCCTTTGCCAGAGTGGTCTTGCCAACTCCTGGGGGGCCGGAAAGCAAGATACCTCTCTTTTTGGGAATCTTATCGCCCCTCCAACTATCTAGCCATTGCCTGATAGTACTGATCTGCGCACCATTCCCTTCCATCTCCCTGATGTTACCTGGACGGTAGCGTTCAGTCCAATCGTCAGCAGACACGTTTGCCCGTTGAGTAGGGGCCCCATGAAGATTGGGAGTCAGAATAGAGATTCTATAGTTCGATTTTTAACGTGCACTATCAATTCCTCGGAGCTTATTCTAACTTGTCTTTGATCATCTCTCTTTCTTACGGTGACAGTCCCGTCATCAAGGGTTGAGTGATCAACGGTAATGGCCCAAGGGACTCCAATCTCATCTGCCCTGGCGTACCTTTTACCGATTGACCCAGAAGAGTCGATATCCGCATGAATCCCTCTAATGGTAGAAACTTGATTGAACATACCCCTCGCAAATTCACCCATTCCATCCTTGTCGAATAGGGGTAATATCGACAGGTCATATGGGCATACCGTTTCACTCAATCTTAGGGTGACATAGCCTTCCTCGTCCTTCCCATCCTCAATGAAGGAATGATCAAGAACATGCCAGATTATTCTATCTATGCCGAATGCGGGCTCTATCACATGGGGTGTAAACCATTCTCCGTGAATATTTCTCTCCTCCTTCACCAAGCTAACCATTTCCTTTGTTATTTCAGCCTCGAAACCACCATCCAGAACTATGGTGAATGGAAAGGATCCCGGTATGTCGACCAATTCAGAAATAGCGGTGGAAATAGCACCCGCCCTTTGCTTGAATAATGGCCCAATAACTGAACTATTGGGAGAGAGTCCCTCCTTGAATATTTTCTTAGGGGTAACAAACTGCCTCCAAGAGCGGAGGAGGTTGCTCCCTGAATGCAATTCATGGGATTCGAGATCATGGCAGGTTCTATTCGCTATGCCTACGCACTCAATCCAATCATATTCTCCCAGAATCTCACAGTCCCAGCAGTCAGATGCGTAATGCGCCATTTCCGAACCAGCGTGTTGCCTAAACCTAATCTTTTCAGAATCAATTCCAATTTTGGTCAAGAAATCATATGTTCTTGCCATAAACCAAGCTACGGTACTGTGCTTAATCAATCCCGATTGGTTTGCCTCACTGAAGGTTGATCTAATTTCTCCTTGATTCTCACCTTCTGGATCAGGAATCAGACTAATCTTGTCAGTATATTGTCCCAGATCTCCGCATGGTTGGTCCAATGGATCTATGAAGTATTCTAATTCGGCCATATTGAATTCCCTCAGTCTAATCATCCCCTTCCTAGGGCTGATTTCATTCCTATATCCTCTACCTGTCTGGACCGCACCAAAAGGTAATTTTTGCTTAAAATGACGATATAATGAGGGGAATAGCATAAACATTCCCTGAGCTGTTTCAGGCCTCATGTATGCTTCTCTTCCCCCACCCATGGCACCGATAGTTGTGGGGAACATCAGGTTCATTGGCCTAGCTTTAGCCCATTCTCCTCCTTGACAGTTGGGACAAGTTACCGAGTTTGAAGAAATGAGCGAATCCAGCTCTTCTCCTTCCAAAGTATCTGGACTGGGATGCATACCCTCGACTAAGTGATCACTGCGAAAGATAGCATTACAGGACAAACATTCAGACATCTGATCATTAAATTCGCCAACATGTCCACTTGCAACTAGAACTGCCTTGGGAGTAATGGTGGGCGAATCAACCTCCACGATGTCACCATTCGAGGTCCAGTGATCGATCCATGCTTGAATCACCTTGCGCTTTATCCTAGCTCCAACCGGGCCATAATCAACCAACCCTGCCACTCCGCCATAAATCTCAAACGAAGGCAGTACAATGCCACGACGGCGCATCATAGATGTGAGCCTGTCAAGCCTCCTAGATTCGGGCATTGTATCGGCGACTCCATCACCTGTCTTTCAAGCCATCCTTGAGATTGGGGCCGATGAACAGGAACCGAGGGGTATTTTGCCATGTCACACAGACTCAAAAATGAGACTCTTAGAGAAGCATTGATGTACTCTTAGGAAGCCCAACAGAGTGATAGGTGCCTAAAAAAATGCCAATTATAGAGTATGTAGAAGATAGGATGGAGACAGAAGAGCTCCTTGAGAGGCTATGTCCCCCTGTCAGGAATTGGTTCAAGGACAAGTTCCCCGACTTTACAGAGCCCCAGAAGGTAGCCATTCCGAGGATTCTCAACGGAGAGCATCTATTGCTCTGCTCGCCCACTGGATCAGGCAAGACTCTGACAGCATTCTTGACAATAATTGATGATCTAGTAAGACGCTCCCTGGATGGCACACTTCCAGATTCTGTTCAGTGCGTCTACATCTCTCCAATCAAGGCTCTAGCCAATGATATCGAGAAGAACCTACTCGGCCCTCTTGGCGAGATTAAGGAAAAATACCTTCCAAGTCGGGCCAAGGAAATAAAAGTTGGACTTAGAACTGGCGATACCCCTCAGAGCGAGAGGCAAAAGATGCTAAGAAAACCCCCTCACATCTTGATTACAACACCAGAGTCCCTAGGCCTAGGGCTGGCATCAAAGAGATTCAGACCTATCCTTGATCAGATGAAATGGTTCATCATTGATGAAATGCACTCACTAGTCCCCACTAAGAGGGGGACTCATCTATCTCTCAGTATGGCATTGATGGACTCCGTTGTTTCTTCCGATGTCCAGAGAATTGGAATTAGTGCAACTATGGAGCCACTGGATGCAGTAGCGGAATTCTTAGTCGCTAGCGACCCAAGAGAATCAGATATTCATTCCCAGAATGACGACAACGAATCCAGTGAATTGGAAATACAGCCCCAGAAAGTCGCTATCGCAAAAATTTCTGGTGACAGAGAACTAGATTTAGATATTATACTGCCCAGTCCAAGATTCAGCTCCATCCCTGTAAAGGAAATCTTGGATCATAATGTGGATAGGATCAAAGAATTAGCAGAGGCACATACAACCACACTGGTATTCGTGAATACTAGGAATATGACTGAAACAGTAGTCCAGAGGCTGAAGATTGCTGGAATGGAAGGCGTCGAGGGACATCATGGATCTATGGATAAGGCCATTAGACTAGATGTTGAAAGCCAGCTAAAGAAGGGCCTATTGAGATGCGTAGTATCCTCATCTAGCTTGGAGATGGGGATAGATATCGGTTCTGTTGATCTTGTCATACAAGTGGGTTCTCCGGGTTCCATAGCCACGGCTCTTCAGAGGATAGGTAGAGCAGGACACCAAGTTGACGGGCTCCCTAGGGCCAGGTTCCTTCCAACATCGCCACATGATTTGATGGAGCTCGTAGCGTTACAGATGGCAATCTTAGAAGGCGAGATGGATTTACTGAAATTCCCCGAGAATTCTCTAGACGTACTTGCACAGTTCCTTATCGGCCTGACAATCATCAGAGAGTGGGATATCGATGACGCGTATCGCTTAGTGACATCATCATGGCCCTACAAATCCCTCCCCTATGATGATTACATAGAGGTCCTAGATATGCTAGACGAGGAGAGGAGACTCTGGCTCGATTGGGAGGATAATAGATTCGGCAAGAGAGGATTCGCTCAGATGATATACTATACTAATATCGGGACTATAGCGCCCGACAATAGCTATCTAGTCTTCACAGGAGACGGCACTCTCGTTGGTCAGCTTTCCTCCTCATTCGTATCGAGTCTCAGGAATGGGGACGTCTTCCTCCTAGGCGGCTCCACATACAGAGTTGCTAGCATAAGGGGCACTAGGGTCAATGTCACACCAGCAACTGGCTACAGGCCGACTATTCCGTCTTGGACTGGTGAGGCAAATAGTCGCACTCATGAGCTCAGTCAAGCTGTCCTGAGATTACTCAGCAAAATCTCTGTAGGGGCGAGAATGGGCACTGATTACGAACCAATACTGACAGAGGCGTTACAGCTAAACAGGCCAGTGGCCCTTGCTCTGAAGCAGTTCTTGGATGAGCATGTTGCTACTACCTTCCAAGTCCCCTCCAATGATAGAATACTGATTGAGCAAGTCGACTCCCCACTGCCAACGTATGTGGTTACAACATGCAGAGGAAGGGCATTCAATTTAGCACTCGGATATTTGTTTGCTGGAATAGCATCCAAAGAAAATATAATTATTCACGAGCTTTCCTTTGATGAGAACGGATTTATGGCCAAGTTGAGCCACGAGGTAGAGATATCTAAGATCCCCGAAGTCTTCAGGAACGATACCAGTGAAGAAATCCTTCAGAGGTACATGATGGACTCCCAGCTATTCTCCAAGAGATTCAGGGAGGTCTCTTCTAGGAGCATGCTGAACCCACGGAGAATAGGTGCCGAGGAGGTCAGTCCAAAGCAATTCCAACTAAAAGCCGAGGCCATAATGACCAAACATCGACAGATGGAAGGATCAGTAATTATCCGCGAGGCGATGAGTGAAATACTGAATGGCGATTTAGATATGGGGCAATTGCGGAACTTCATCTCAAGGATGGATAGTGAAGATGTACGTATAGTCCATCGTCGTGTGAAAATGCCATCTCCATTGGGTATGACGCTATTCATGTCTGCATTCGAGGATTTGCTGAGCCTTAGGACCAGGGCATACCTGATCAAAGACGTCGATCCCGAAATCCTAAGGCGCCTATTGGGGGCTAGATCACTAGCCACAGATCTCGATAGGGAGATGATAGGTGAGTACTATCAGTCTAAGGTAGTCGTACCGAGAAACTCAATTGACCTACTGAGACTGATGGATATGGGTGGTGGCCTAGAGCGTGAACTGACTAATCCACTATACAATTCAAAATTAAGCGGGATTGAAATTCCCGTGATTAGGAAATGGGTCCACGAGCTTGCAGAGAGGGGACTGATTACCAAGGTCAGGAATACTAATCATGAACAGATTGACGATAAGTGGTTCTCTATGAGGATGGCTGGAGTACATGGGACGTTGGGGTGCCTGGCTGTTGCTGGGGCATCGGAGATGGAGGACCTTAGGGCGCTTTACACAGGAGGTCTGACTTATGAGGTCGCAGAAGGATTCAGCGGTGCCACGCCATCAAAGTGGGTTTCATCAAATCTTTCTGACCCTCTTGACTGCCTCAGACTGAAACTTTTGGATATGCTTGGTTCAGAAGGCCCACAAACCCTAGAATCACTGAGTGACAGACTGCCCTTCCCAATAGCTCAAGTCGAGGCAGTACTTCAAGAGCTAGAAATGAGGAATTTAGTCTCAATTGGATTCTTCACCCAAACCGAGGAGGGTGAATTCATTCTCAGAGTTGACGAGTATAGGATCACAGGAGGAAGCGTCGAAGTAGTAGACTACAGAACTCTCCAGACACTACTGCTCCAGAAATCATTTACGAAATTCGCTGAGCCTTCCGAGGCTATTAGATCACTGGCATTAATTCAGAGAAGGGACGAACTACTCCACAGGGTGGAGAACTTTAGGTTCAGGGATTGGAAGGACTTTAAGCATGATAAAGACGTTTTCAATGGCAGACTTCTCCATAACAGGGTGGGCTATACTACCTTTGACCAGATACCAATGCTTCTGGGATTACGTTCAGAGCCTTGGATGGGTTCCTTAGAAGAAGAGCTTCTTGATAAGATTCCTGAAGATGGCATTACTAGGACAGAATTACTATCGGAATATCCAAGGGGCAAGGAAAACCAGCATATCCAGAAGAGCGTGAAAAGGGCGCTCTCAAATTTAGAACGACAACTGGTTGTGGCCAAGCAGTATCTCGATGTACCCAACAGGAAAAGATCGATAGCCATATTCAGGCGAATCCATGGCGTAGTAAAGCCGTTGGATTTTCCCGAGGCACTGTCTGCACTGATATCCAAAATAGGCCCTGTCAGATTACACACACTGAGATTCTTCGTCAGTAGGCCAGTCGAGGAACTAGCCGAGGTCCTCCGGGAATTAGAAACCGAAGGAAGCATATGCCGTGTAGTCGCTCTACAACCGGATCCAACCGATTACTATTCGTCGCATGTAGACGCCGAGAGGCTACTTTCTCCTATGCCCGAAGATAGGGAGATGCGTATCCTCGCCCAATCAGATCCCTTCTGCAGTCGTTTCATCCAAGAAGTTAGGATGATACTGAAGCAAGGATGGTACCATCCCGTCTTCAAAGGAGTGGACCCAATAGGGAGAATTTTGATGTTTGTAGTCAACGACTACCTGGAGATAAAGGATGTCAATATCCCCCACTCATACCTAGATGAATTCAAATCAACCTTCAATGATCTTTTGGAAAACTACCGAGATCGACTCGTCGATGTTTCTGTAATGCATGCTTTTAACGGAGTCCCTGTTCATGACTGCGATGATAATATTCAGAGTATTCTTTCTGAACTTGGATTCGTCTCAATGGGTGATGGTGAGAGATATATCCGAGGAGGAGTTGTTGAACCTAGATCTAGGAACAAGGTGAACAGACTTCTCTTCCACACTCACAATATCCATCAAATCAGTAGATGGGAAAATGAGACTTACGCTTTGAAGGAAATCAACGAATTGAGGGATGACTTCGCATTGAGGGGCCGTTGCGAAATGTTCAGGGTAGATCTACAATCTATGGCGGCAACCGAGCAATTGCATCAAGGAACAAATCTCAGGGGTCATCAGGTATGGGCAAGGCTCCCACATTTCCAGAGGCTCCTTGCGATTAGGAACGCCCCTCCTGACGACGATGACTTTGGTATTCTTGAGTTCTTCAGGAGTCATAACGATCCAGCAGTATTCATGGAGAGACTAGCAATGCGCAGAGCTGAGTTTAGGAAATTAATCTCTCCCCTGGTGAGAAGCGGTCACTTAGTTCAGGACTACAGAGGGGGGTTCAAGACCGTAGAGCCAGTGAAGGGCGTCGATCTCTGGACAATAAAGAGAACATACCTGAGGGAACTAGTGGAGGACTATCCGGTCATCTCAATGAAGCAGTTTGAGAGGCTGGCAGGAACGCCTTTCTCACCTGAGGAAATTAGCGATGTCCTCCACGAATTTGAAGAGGATGGGACACTGATCAAAGGATTCCTCATAGATGATCAGCATGATATTAGTTGGGGCAGAAAAGACCTATTGGAGTCAGAGGGGATACCAAAGACAAGAGATTTGGTAATACCTCCCTCAGACCCATTGATACATTATTTTGGAGGTATCCTGCGAGAGAGATTTGGATTCGGTTCTGCATATCTGGTGTTTCACAAGGAGGAGCCAATTGCGGCATTCAAGGCAAATACGAGAAATGCGACAATCGATGTAACAGACTTCGTGGGCGATTCAGAGTTAGAGAAAGAGGCCCTGAGGGTGATGAAAGAATTCGCATGGGAACATCAAATGCCCCTAACAGGGGACCTATATGAGAAAATGAGATCAAGATGACTTCAGATCAGCCTTAGCGAATAGCCTAGTGACAGGCCTAGAAATTCTGATTATATGGCGATGTAATTCAGGTAGTAGATCGAATAATGCAGTAGCCATTAGGAACATCGCAAACAAGCTAGCAACTTTCGCCACGTAGCTGTGCGTGAAATCGAACATATCAATGCCGAATAGTGACCATTCTGAATACGTATCACTGAGCCAGACGATACCAGCATTCCTGAACACGTTCAATACATGTATTGTCGGAATTGCTACTAGGAGCCCCCTGATTCGCCTCTTCCAAGATACAGAATTTAATGCTACTATGGCCCCTACGAATATTATCATAGATTGAAGGGCAGAGCATGCTAGAATGAAGCTGACGCTTACGGGGGTCCCGTCGGAGTGGTTGAACGGCACAAAGAATCCACTGTCTCCAAGGGGCTCAGTAAGGAAATACCGGCTTCCCTCCCACTGTGATGCAGCGATCGCTCCACTAGGTAAATCAACCATCATCTCGCCCACTTGGTATGATCCCAAACCAGAGAATTCCAGCAACCATTCAGTGCTGTGAGCAGTCATCTCTACGAATTGCATATTCAGAATTGGAACGCTATATACCGCGTAATAAGGTATGACGGACCACGCAACAGCCCCTCTGAGCCAAACAAGGGATTCATCGCCTATCTCCCAATTCCTCACTTCCCATATCCCAAGGGCTATTCCTGCAGGCAATGCCCCCGCTGTCATCAAAATAAGAAGAGGGTCGGATATCTCAACGAAGTGTTCTGACTGCATATAGAAAAAGAGGCCCAAGAGGGTCCATCCTACAGCCGCGGAATAAGGAGCCAATGAAGAACTTCTCCGGTGGAAAGAGAATCCTAGTGACAATGCTCCAAACCAGCAAAAAGAGAGCCAAAGGGAGAATTCAGGTACCCCAATAGCCTCCGCGAAACCTTCGACCAAGGCTCCGATTGGGTCTTCCATGATGCCAACGAGCCATCAACCCGTAAATATGATGCCCCCAACGGATAGCCGGGTGTTCACATGGCTACCGACTTCACAGAGTTCGCAAACAGCTACATTCGGGATATTAAGAAAGCACTGGATCATTTGTCAATTGGAAAATTGAATGACCTATATTCACTCGTCTTAGGTGCCACATCATCAGGATCAACAGTCCACTTCATAGGAAATGGAGGGAGTGCAGCCACTCCTTCGCACAGTGCTGGAGACTGGTCCAAAGAATTAGGATTGAAGACGTTATCTCATACAGATAATGCTTCATCATTTTCAGCGTGGGCCAATGATGAGGGCTACTCTCAAGTATTCGTAGGCCAGTTATCCACCTTTGCAAATAGCAATGACCTAGTAATCGCCTATTCGGGTTCTGGAAATTCGGAGAACGTACTGAATGGAGTTGAGTTCGCAAATGGAATAGGTTGCAAGACAGTAGCCATTACTGGAAACTATAATGGTTTAGAAGGTGGTAAACTAGCAGAGATAGTCGATCTGGCCATAGTAATACCCAGTACCTCGATGGAAAGGATTGAAGACATCCAGTTGATGATAAACCATATCATCAAGGAAGCTGTAAAGTCCAATAAAGAGCAGTGATAGAATGTTCCCGCCAATGAGGGATAGGGATAGCTTGTACGCCCCACTCCATCTATTGCCCCTCCCTACAAATATGACATGGGGGGGCAAGATAGCATACTTAGATCGTGATGGAGTCATAATCAGAGGATTTGAGAGCTATGTCAACAATCCAGACGAAGTCTTTGTCCTCGATGGTGCCCCAAAGGCAGTTGGTGATCTTAGGAGACTTGGTTTCAGGGTTTGCATCGTTACCAACCAGTCACCTGTAGGAAGAGGGATTTGGAGTAGAGAAAACCTCGCCTCTATTCATGATAAAGTTAGGTCAGAACTACTTTCCGAAGATGCAGATGCCATTCTCGACCTAATTCTCCATAGCCCCTATGCTCCATGGCATAATTCGTGGGCCAGAAAACCAAATCCTGGAATGCTCGAGGCAGGCAGACAAATTATCGATGCCGCTGAGTCAAGCATCTTACTGTCTGAAGGGGACATTAAGTTCGGAGAGGAATGGAAAAATCGCCCATCTGAGAATTCCTCGATAATGGTAGGTGACAGGATCGTAGATATGGAAGCGGCGAAAGCTCACGGAACCCGCTCATTCAGATGTAATCCCGATGTGGGAATAAGTGATGTAATATCTGAAATCTTGGAGCTGAATGGATGAGTACAAGCAACACAAGCATTGTTAGGATTGGGTTAGATGATACCGATCACCCAGAATTCGGATGTACTACACATTCATTCCATGACCTATTGAGCAATCTGACCACCATCCCTAGTGTAATCGTACTCGAGAGGATGCTTGTACGGCTCTGGCCGTATGCGTCAAGGAGGACCAGGGGGAACGGCGCACTATCGGCGACCTTGGAAATTCCATCTGAATCCAAGATTCAGTTTATCGACTCTTGCGCTGAATGGTTCGATTCATTATTGTCCGAAATATCACATTATCCCGAAATATCAAATTCTGCAACACCCGCTCTTTTAATTTCGTTCGACCAGGCTCCCCCAAAATGGTACTGGGAGACAGTAAGGGGGGAAGTAAACCTAGTGGATCGGGAATCTGAAATCAGAAGCTCGGGAGTGACTATCTTCTCTCATCCTGATAACTGGGGGATGGTTGGTGCTAGTGCCGCTATCTCATGGGAACCCGGAATTAATCACTCTTGGGAGCTAATCGCTTGGAGAGAAGATAGCAAAATAGGGTCAAGAAGGGCGGTTTCCAAGGATTCTGTGTTCGAGATGTCCAAACTATTCCCTGAGACCTTCCTGAATAGGGACCCTACGGCAGATAAGGGCATTATCGCCCCTAGGACCCCCTGCCCAGTTCTTTACGGTATCAGGGGTTCAAGTAAGGATGCGGTGGAATCAGCAAACTCCTGGTTACAACATAAGAATAGCACCGAGAAGTGCCTTGATTGGGCATCACATAAGACTAATCAGCTCTCAGACGATCATCTCCCAGGACCTATGAGTGGGACAGTAATCACTTCGCCCGAGGTTCTGAAAGGTGCCCATGCGAGTTTGAAAGTAATTTCCGGTGGAAAAGGGGAGACATTAGTTGCATTCAGTGAAGGGGGGCCAGTGAATAAGCTACTTAGACAATTATCGCCAGGGGATAGAATTTCTTGGATGGGCCTAATTTCTCCCGATCGCTCAATACATCTGGAAAGGCTGAGAATTGAATCTGCTTCCCCTAGGATCTCATCCAGGCCTAGATGTTGTGGTAAGTCGATGAGGAGCAAGGGCAGGAATCAGCCCCTCTTCTGCTTAAGGTGTGGAAATAAGGAAAGCAAAATATGGCTATCAGATAACTGGTCTCCTGTGGGTGTCCCAAGTATTGACGGTTGGGTCCAGCCCCCTCCATCTCAGAGAAGACACCTTTCAATGCCCTTGGAACATGGAATTCCGGCATAGGTGCATATTTATCCCATCAGATTCTCAGAAGTTATGTGGAAACCCAGGCCGTCCTACAGTTCATCCTAATTGTCTCCGCAATCTTGCTGTTTCTGTATATCGTAAGAAACCTCACTAGATTAACGCCAACCGATGAAGAAACATACTCGGGAACAGCGAGGTCTCCAGAGAACCTATACGAACCATCAGAGGAAGCCATATCAGAGATGGAAGGCTTAATTTCAAAGCTCAACTAATCAGTTCTTTAAGCCCCTTGGAAGTCATTTTCAGGTATCTCTCGGAATTATTCGAAGATACAATTTTCACACCATCCTTGACTGGATGGTTCAGAAGGAAAACGGTCCTGAGAGAATTGCGAATAGATTTTCCACCTCTGCTAACCCAGCCACCATCCGATGCATTAGAAGCATCCTCATAAGCTGATGATGTGATTACTAGATTAGTCCCTTCGCAAGACCCGGATAACGTATTGACTGCATGAATATCCCCCTTCTTAGCTCTGCCATGATTCTCACACCAATCATCTATTATGATGACATCACCCTCTCCGAAATCTACTGTACTGGACAATATCAGATCCAATTCCGAAGAAAGACTTCCTGATAGATGTAAAATTGATAGTCTCTCGTACCCTTTATTGCTAATATCCCAAAGAATTTCTGTTGCTCGTTCTTGATTAGGCATTTTCCTACATACCCAAACAACACGCCCTCCTCCCTTGATGGCCTCGGATGCAATACCTAGGCACAGAGTAGTCTTACCTGCTCCGGGCTCGGCAGAAATGTGCACAGCACCGTTCTTGTAGTCTATCACGAGTATCCGAGTATGACAAAGCCAAAGAGCATTCCTGAGGCAATTCACAGAGAAATATAATCAACATCTACCATAACGACTCATTGGGGGAGTCAGATGAAAGAACGTATCCCGAGACGTGCAGCGCCAGATTTCCGTGAGTCCGAAGACGGACTCTTCACCTCTGTGATGGAAGACGGTTTCCTGAATGTAGCACTTGATGATGCCAATCAGTACGGCCCTCATGCAATGATACTCTTCCTGGGCATTGTTTCTGTTTTGACCGGCTTTGTTCTAGGTCTAGCTATGATCGATCCGGTATTTTCATTCATAGCGGCTGCGATAATAATTGCTTCCTTCGGTTTGAGGAAATTTTTACAAACAAGAGCCACTAATAATGTGGTCAAAAGTAGTACGGAGTAGTGCCTACACCCTTTCACGAGCGAGTGACACTGCGTTATCGACTATCTCTCCCGATACTCCAAGATGACTCGCCGGAGAAAAAAGGTATTCGAGCTCTTCGGAACTGAAGATAGAACTAATCTGATCATTCTCTTGGCATACCTCCATTAGATTCCTACCAAACTCCAGTGCCTCCATTGACGAAACTCTGAGGACCTCATGAGCTTCATCCCTAGGCATGCCAGAGTCAACAAGGGCCAGCATGACCTTCTCTGCCATCACTAGTCCCTTCTGAGACTCTATGTTTTGTAGCATCCTTTCTCGATCAACAACCAGCCTAGACATGACCCTCTCACACTTAGCGAATATGTCATCTAGAAGTATCATTGAGTGAGAAAGAGTGAATCTCTCCGACGATGAATTAGCCAGATCTCTCTCATGCCATAGAAGGGCATTCTCATAAGATGGAATTATCATGGATCTCACGATCCTAGCCAGGCCACATGCATTCTCAGCTGTGATGGGATTCCTCTTGTGTGCCATCGTAGAAGATCCCACTTGCTTTTCGACATCAAATGCCTCGGCTACCTCGGCAATCTCACTCCTCTGAAGGTTCCTCACCTCCTGCAAAACCTTCTCTATACTAGTTGCGACGTTCGCCATCCATCCGACCCACTCGATGTAACGATCCCTGCCGACGACCTGTGTTGTCGCAACAGGGACTTCTAAACCCAGCTCGCCTAGAATCAAGCTCTGGAGCTCTAATGCATTCTCTCCTTGTGCGGCTCCCGTGCCAACCGCTCCCAAGAACTTCCCTGCAGTTATCCTTGTCTTCATGGACTCAAGCCTATCGAGATGCCTTCGGAATTCATCGACCCATACGGCCACCTTGAGTCCGAATGTAATCGGTACAGCTGCCTGGCCGTGGGTCCTACCAATCATTATCGTGTCTCTTTCCCTTTCAGCCATATCACAAAGGGTAGATATTAGGGACTTCAGGGACTCTAACTGCAACTTGACGCTGTCTTTGATTTGGAGGGCTACAGCAGAGTCAACTATGTCGTTACTGGTAGCCCCAAGGTGGATGCACCAACCAGCCTCTCCCGCTACCTCGGCCATAGCCTTGGTTAGTGCCATTATATCGTGCCTAGTTTCTGCCTCAATTTCATCCACCCTATCAGCGGTAACTATTCCCGGATCTGATATGTCTGCTACCATGTCATAATGTTCTGCACTAACTCTGCCCATCTTGCAATGCGCCCAGACCAACGCTCTTTCCACTTCTATTTGTCTAGAATGCCTGCCTTCCCTCGACCAAATAGCTTTGGCCTCATCACGTCCGTATCTGTAGTCTAGTGGTGAAACTGACATTATATCCCCAAACCTGCGACTCGGGCTTCATGTTTGAGACTAGCGATTAGAAGATAGTCGCCCAGAAGAGATAATCCACGACCCTCTTCCCCTTTCCCATGTTTTCTCACCTATCAAAATTGAACTACTCGACATTGCAGGTGAATCCACAACTAGAGTCTCATATTCTCCCCCTTCTCCATCAGGGTTAAAACGATATTTGAGAGACGTTTCTATCAATTCCTCAATTTCCTCTGCCCCCAATTTCTTCCCTACCCAGCTACTATCAAGTCCGTCCGCAGATACCGATGAAAGCCTGACATCAAAACCGTGTCGGGGAAAACAGCGCATGTGTTCAACTGGATCATGATGCCATAATGGTGAGAATGACTTGATCCCTAGTCGTGAACACATCCTATCTATTCTGGTCCTTTGATAGTCGGATCTTAGTGCTCCGGTTACCAAGGCATCTATTTCCAGTGCTTCTTCATGTAAGATTATTCCATTCTTATCCCAAGTTTCTGGCCAGAATGAGTTGAAGTCAGCCACTACATTAGTTTCGCCAGCAATCCCCCTCTGCAAGTCTTCCACCTCTTTCTCCTCTGCCCCTTCGGTAATAATTGGGAGCCAAGGTATGCCTGAAGAGGCGGATTGTAGTCCAGCAGCACACACTCCTCCTGTTTGAAACATCATAGAGTCATCACCAGTTACACACAGGGTAACTAGTGCCTTTACATCCCATCCTCTCATTATGCACCACCATGTGGCGTAGGACGAGTCCTTTCCCCCCGAGCATAGTACCGCCACACGCACATCTCTTCGTACGGACCTTTCCGCTTGAATGCAACGAAGGAAGACCCCCTTCCCAACCAACCTTGATAAGAGGCCGTTGGCGCATGGGTGTTGATTACGATGCAACCGAGCGGACGCGGATACGATTCTTCAGTAGGAACTTTCTCACCAGACGGACGACTTCACCAAGTCGAGTATGCCCGAGAGTCGGTCAAGAGAGGCTCAACAACAGTAGGGGTAAAATTCCGAGATGGAGTCATACTAATTGTCGCAAAAAGAATACCTAGCAAGTTGGTAATACCCGAGTCAATCGAGAAGATGTACAAGATTGATGATCACATAGGAATAACGACCTCGGGCCTCGTTGCTGATGCCAGGCAGTTAGTTGACAGAGCTAGGGTCCAGTGCCAGATTAACAAGATGACTTATGGGGACTCAATCGATGTCACCACTCTAGTGAAGAAGATGTGTGACTATAAGCAGTCATTCACCCAATATGGAGGTGCAAGGCCATTCGGTACAGCATTACTCATTGCAGGCGTAGATTCGGAGGGGGCTCATCTCTACGAGACTGATCCTTCAGGTGCGTATGGCTCGTACCAAGCAGGGGCCATTGGTAGTGGCCGCAGCGAAGTCATTTCTTACTTCGAAGAAAAATGGAAGCCAGGAATGACAGAAAATGCGGCCATAAAGACCGGTTTAGAGGCACTTTCAGCTACTCTTGAAGATGGACTCTCCGATGAATCAGTGGAGATATGTGTGATTAATGAAGGCGGCTACAGGGAACTAGGCCCTGAAGATCTGCAGAAGCATATTTCCAAGCTTTAGTGGCCTGCTTTCCACTATCTCCTTATGCCCCTAGCATGTACGAGCTACATGGTTAGCCTCGACGACGCGGTTATTGCGAGACTCGAGAAAGGTGGGTCAAGGTATGAGATTCTCGTTGATCCCGACCTCGTTGATGTATGGAAGGGCGATCCGTCATCAGTTGAGATGGACGACCTCCTAGCAGTAAGTGAGGTTTGGACAGATTCTCGTAATGGCGAGAGGCCAACTTCCGAAGCATTGCTTAGCGTGTTTGGCAGTAATGATATCCATCAGTGCGTCGATATCATACTTAGAAAAGGCTCAATACAACTTACTACGATACAGAGAAAGAAGATGGTACAAGAGAAAAAACTTCAGATAATAAATGAAATAGCTACAACTGCTACCGATCCAAAGACAAGGATGCCACATCCCAGGACTAGGATAGAGAATGCCCTGGAGGAAGCACGTTTTTCTGTTGATCCATTCAAATCAGTTGAGAGTCAGGTTTCTGATGCCGTGAAGGTACTCAAACCACTAATTCCACTACAGTTTATCACAATAAGACTTGCTTTCAAGATTCCCGGGGCATCATATGGTTCTGTGAATCAAATCCTTAGGGACCTAGTCAAACGTCAAGAATGGCTTACTGATGGTACATGGGCATGTGTTGTTGAGGTCCCAGGAGGGATGAAGAATGAATTAATTAGCAAGGTTGCAAGTAGGGCCTCAGAGGCTGAAGTCAAGGAGCTTGACTGACTCCCCACCGAAGGTGTCGACATCAACGGTTATGAATAGTAGGCCGGTCGGGCAGCTCGATAACATGAGTAATGAGAGCAACGCGGGCGGACCGCGAGACTCACGACGCACCCTCGTCGTCGTGCCAGGAGAAGACCTGGGAGTATCTGAGGGGATTGAAGCTGGTCACGGCGTTTTAGTTGTTGATGACAGAATCATATCGACGAAACAAGGACGAATGAGTAGAAAGGGAAACACAATTTCTGTTGACCCCCTTCACACAAGATATATGCCTAGGCCAGGTGATTTGGTAATAGGCCATATTGAGGGATGCACTAACAATATCTGGTTCATAGACATAGGTGCCCCATTCAATTCAATTCTACCGATGAGCCTCGGTCCTGCCAAGGTCGAATTCGGCGGAACTAGGAAGGTTCTGGATATTGGTGACTCTATCCTTTGCAGGGTTCAAGAAGTTGAAGAAACCCATCAAAGCGTCGTTACGATGAAGGGAATGGGACTCAGGAAGATTCGCTCAGGCGCACTAGACGAACTAGACCCCCACCTTCTTGGTAGGCTAATAGGCAAGGGAGGCGCGTTCCTCAGAGAGATGAAGATGGAAACTGATTGTAGAATCGTTGTCGCCGACAATGGCCGTCTATGGATAGATGGAGAGCTAAGTAACATATTAGAGGTCAGAAGGAGAATTAATAGTATATCTTCCGAGGCCAGAGTTGTAGGAGTTGATGCTTAATGGGTGGATATGGAGATGTTAGGATGATTGATGAAAATGGGCTTAGGATGGATGGCAGAAAGCCAGGAGACGTCAGGCCCATAACAATAGAAACCGGAGTAGTTCCAGTGGCAGATGGATCATGTAGGATGGTTTGGGGAACCAATGAGGCCATAGTGGCAGTTTACGGTCCTATGGAGGCACACCCAAGAAAGATTCAACGCCAAGACAGGGCAGTAATTGATGTCGCGTACAACATGGCCCCATTTTCGACCACTGATAGGATTAGACCAGGCTTCAATAGAAGAAGTAGAGAAATCAGTAAGGTCACAAAGGATGCTTTAGAGAGCGTAGTTCTTCTGGAACTATACCCCAGATCAAAGATTAGAGTCAGCATTGAGATAGTTTCTGCAGAGGCTGGAACTAGATGTGTTGGTCTGACTGCGGCCTCGGTCGCACTAGCTGATGCAGGAATTCCAATGACTGATCTGATCGTCAGTGTCGCTAGTGGCAAGGTAAACGATGTGGTCGTTTGTGACTTGAACAAAGAGGAGGACAACTATGGGGAGGCAGATCTACCAATGGGAGTACTGCCTAATTCAGGAGAGCTAGTTTTCTTACAGATGGACGGAAACCTGTCCCCTGAAGAGTTCAAGCAAGCATGGGACTACAATGTGGATGCGGCCATGGAAGTTCACAAACTGATGGTAAAAGCCCTCAAGGGGGGTGACAACTGATGTCCGCGCCAACAGTTCCCAACTTGCTACGAGCCCATCTTTCAGATCTAGCTCTAAACGATGCTAGACTAGATGGTAGATCCAAATTCGAGGGAAGAGAACTAAAGCTAGAAACAGGGATTCTCCCAAGAGCCGAGGGTTCTGCCAAGGTTACTATGGGCGATACGATAGTATTGGCAGGAGTCAAATTTCAGCTTATGACTCCATACTCAGACAGGCCAAACCAAGGAGGACTGATGTGCTCTTGCGAGGTCAGACCCTTAGCAGGAAGGCACTGGGAAGCAGGACCACCTAGTCCTGAATCAATAGAGTTAGGGAGGGTCGTAGACCGTGGAATTAGGGAATCGGGTTGTATAGATGTCGATGATTTGTGCATCATTCCAGGAGAGAAGGCTTGGCAGGTCATCCTTGACCTTCACGCTATCTCGGATGATGGGAACCTCTTCGATGCTTTTGCTTTAGCAGGAATCGCCGCCCTAAGGAGCGCGATAATTCCCGCCGAGAGGTTCGAAGTAGGGGAAGATATGCCTTTGAAAGTCTCCAAAAAGCCGATTATGTGCTCATACCATAAGGTCGGAGGAAGGTTCGTCTATGACGCTTCTTACAAAGAGGAACTAGGTGGGGATGAGAGAATTCACATAACCCTGGGTGACGACGATCACGTCCATTCTCTCCAGAAGGGTCTAAAGGGAATCTTCACGGCAGACGAATTCGCTGAGATAATGGAGCACGCCAAAGTAAGATGTGCTGAACTTAGGAAAATTGTGGATTAATAGGTGATTGAAATGGCAAAAAGAACTCAGAAAGCTGGACTAACCGCTCGATTCGGTTCGAGATATGGAGTTAGCGTAAGAAGGCGAGCTGGATCAGCTCTCAAGAAGAAATCTAGACAGTATACCTGTCCATCATGTCAGTACCCTAAGGTAAGGAGGAAGTCCGCTGGAATTTGGGAATGCAGGAAATGCAATTATACATTCACTGGCGGAGTTTGGGAGCCGTTTACTAGGGCCTCCGATGCTAACAACAGAGTAGTTAGAAGATCAATGGAAGGTGCAACAGCAACTGACATGGCGGTTATAGCACAACAAGCCGCAATGGATTTTGAGAGAAAATTGGTGGAGGCAGACGAAGTTGCCGACTCAGAGGAAGAATGAGGATAAAATCTCAATCGATCTCGATTTTCCTCATGCGGACGCTGAGCATATAGCAAGCGGACTCCGGACAGAATCTGAATTCACAGAGCTTAATGGGATAATTTCCATTTCAATCTCCGCTACAAATTTCTCAGATCTAAGGGCGATATGGAATTCAACGATGAGGGGCTTGGTAGCTTCAGAGCAAGCTTTGAATGCTATCAAAGGGTCAAGTGAGTAGTATGAGTGGCAATGACGAAGTCGCTGAGGCCCTGAAAAGAGTAGCACAAGAGCTACAGGCAACGCTGTCCCAGATACAAAATGTAACTACACAACTAAGCGAACTATCTATCACAATTGATGCACTTTCGTCTCAAGACCCTGGAAAACCAGTATACAGGGCCATAGGAAGCCTTCTTCTCGAAGTAGAAGATAGGGATTCCCTGAAGGATGATCTCGAGTCATCGATGAGGGCCTTTCAAGAACATATGGATAGACTTTCCTCCAAGGAGGGCGAACTACGTAGCAATTATGATGCTCTAGTCAGCGCCTATGAATCACAGTGAGAGGCATGACTGAATCATTCTCAGAAAAAAATAATCTCGGAGACGAGCTGAATTTAATGCTGGAATTGCTAGCAGTCGGTAAGGCAGAAGAAGCTAAGGTGATATCTCAAGAAATATTGGATAGATCCAGGTCCACCTCCGAGAGGAATCACGAGATAGAAGCTCGCGTCAGGGTTGAAAGAGCTTTGATTGGCGCCATCCCAGTCGAGACTATTGGGACTGAATTGAGATGGTGCGCGGATAGGCTGAATGCTATTTCACCCGGCACCTCTTTACATGGCTTAGCACTATTGAATTTAGCTACATGGCATGCGAACAGGGGTGAGTCAATGATGGCTTTAGCTACTCATTCAGAAATATCCATCAATAACGGACACCCTCTGGATATCAACTCTTTATCTCGATTAGAAGTTGGGAGGATACTATCCGCCATGAAAGATTACGGCCCTTCTATGAGGCACCTATGGTCAGCTAGGAACGGATTCATTGAGCTTAAGATGTATCCCGAGGCAATATCCTCCTCACTAGAATGGCTCGATTTAGCTCTCGATGATGTTAGTTCGGATTCGCCAAACATGTCTTCGATATTAGAGAATGCCAAACCGCGCGCCGGGCCTGGCAATACCTATCTTTCCTCAAATCGAGATGATGTCAAATCCGTTGTTGAGTATCTGTTCCCACTACTAACCGAAGATCTATCTGGAATATCGAGAATTGATCTAGGGCTTATTCTGGAAGCCTCTGATAAATTAGACAGGGAAATTTGGAAGAACGCAATTTTAGCAAGGATTGATGAGATTCAAGATCCTAACATTTTGGAAGAGCTCCAATCATGACTCTTGATACGCTCTATCTCTTCTTCATCCCATGATAGCCTAGAGGGGACATCAATACACCATCCAACTTCCTCTATTGAGGAATCTTCGGATACCCATGGTTCCGGAACTGGTTCATCATTAACTTCAACCAATACAACGACCCCATCTTTCACTAGCTTCGTTTCATATGAAATGGCGGTCCCAAGTAGGCCTGTTTCCTCGTATAGCTCCCTCAATGCGGCAACATCCCACTCCTCGTCTTTCATTACATTCCCTCCTGGTAGCTCCCAACCTCTCTCTCGATGCAAAACCATCACCCAAGGATTTCCAAGATCAGCTCCTTTACTAGAATAAACCCAACATACTACAAACACTATTCTCCCTCCATTCTCCCACGTAGTCCTTCATGAATTTCCAACGCACCTTCGACGCCTTGGGTAGCCATCCTCCTGGACATAAAGAAAGCCTCAGAAACCCTACCACTGTTTATGAGCTCTTGGACTTCCAGCAAAGGGTCGTCTACAGATTCCCCCATCTCAGTTAATTCTGTATACTCTGGAGTAGCCATATCTTCCATCTTCCTAAGGAAGTCGACTCGTTGCTTCACCCCAGGAGATGTCCAAGCGGTCTTCTCGACTCCATCGATTTCATTTTCCATCCTCACTTTAAACTCATCACGGACAGGATTAGATGGAAAGCATACTTGGGCTTGATCATAGCAAAGCCATGCATCACTATACTCCATTCTTCTCTCGTGCATTCTACCCAGAGAGGTCCAAGCCTCATGGTTAGAAGGCCTCTGAGCTAGAATTAACCTTGATAGCCTCAGGAATTGCTCTTCATCTCCAGAATCCCTTATTCTTTCAATCCTTCTGGAGAAAAGAACATTCGCGCGCCTATCTCTAAGATCAAGCTTTCCAGCACGATCTAGGAAGTCTGCAAGTAGTGATTCTGAGACTGATACTAATTTCCACCAATGATCCGGATCTAGGGGGTCCGCATCCAATGAGGCATCTAGCAAAAGGGCGCCCGATGTAAGGAAGTCTATCCCGTCAAGTTGAATAAGATGCTCGGGCTTCCTTCCCAGGACGGCAAAAAGGTCTTCCAATGCCGATCTGATGCCTATTGTGTCCCCTAACAGTACCTTCACCCTGACAAGATTCTTCCAGTTCTCAGGGTTTGTGAAATCGTACAGAACCGCCTGACGCGCGCTTTGCTCGCCCCACTCAAGATTAACGGATCTATCCGGGTCGACTACTCCATTGGCATCAAGTGCCAGGGAAACGTATTTCTCAGATTGGCTCCTGTGTCTATCTCCAAGACTTCTTCTTGGATGTTGCAGACTATCTGAGATATCTAACTTCGACATATGGACATCACAAAACCGACTCGTAAGGGGATCTATCTATGCCCGGGGTCAATGTTGCATCCATGCCAATCTTACTGGTAATCCCATCTTCGCTACGACTTGGATCAAGACTCGAGCCCCTCTGTCCCGTCAAGATCATGGTATCCTTGTCAGGTTGCCATCTAGTCATCAGTGCCCACTCGACCCTTTTGGAATCAGAAATATCGATATCTGTGTCTACGACAACAACTTGCTTCATTGAGGGGTGCCCCTGAAAAGCCGCTTCTATAGCTAACATACCGTCTCCTTCTTTCTTTGGTACTATCTGCACTACTGATGAAAGCCATCCACAACCACCATCGGTCATCTGCACGTCAACACATTCTACTACCTTGGAAACAGAATTCTTGATCGTTGGAGCCCTTGGCATCCCCATAAGAGTTCTATGCTCGATCCCAGTTGGAATAAGGGCATGGAATATTGGATCAATTCGATGATTGACTTTCTCATATCTTATGACGTGCTCCTGCCTGATATCGTCTACCGTACCCGTGATATCCACGTAAGGCCCCTCATCATCCCTCTCAGTGGTTATTTTGGCTTCCATGGCATATTCTGCGTCTGCCGGTACCATCACGCCATTAGGGAGTATTACCACCTTCAGAGGAGTTCCGTGTAGCTTTCTGTGTAGGGACGAGGCGACTGTCAACTCATCCACATAATCCGAGAAAGACATAGCAGCTGCCAAAAGAACGGTTGGATCAGCACCATTCACTACGGCTATTGGAACGTCCTCCCCGGCTTCTGCAGCTTCTGCACTGATGGTCCTCAGATGCCTAGGGACAAGCCTAGCCACCGTATGCTCAGGATCTCTTAGTAACTGACGATGGAAAGACACATTCCTGATTCCTGAATACTGAGCAACAATTATTGATGCCGATTGGTATCTACCTCCATCCTCTCTGAAATGCCAAGGAATTGGAATCTTCGTCAAATCTACCTTTTCTTGACCCGACTGCATCACAGGAGCTTCAGACGCCTCTACAATCTCTGGCTCCGATGGATTTTCCATGGCCCATGCTAATACATCAATCAGGTCTCCAGGTGAGATATCAAACATTTCGCATAGCCTAGATTTTTCTAAAACATTCAGAGCGGCCCTATGGCCTGGTGCTTCATCTATCTCATCGAAAATAAGTGGAACATCTCCTAGACGGTTAGAGGCATCTATCATGCCGTGCAATACACTAATTGTTTCCTTTACGTTCATGACGTCTCCAAGCATGTCCCGGAAGGCCATATCAGGGGGCGGAGTCAATACATGCTTGAATGTTAGTGACATTAACCCCCTCTAGCCCCTACTAAGCACAGGCTACCCCGTCACGCTCTTATACCCCATGAGGGTCGGCGAGACGTCATTCTGAGGTGTCATTTTGGGTAGAGGTCTTTTCTCCGGACAGAAGATGAAGACCGATAGGAAGAGATATCGCTGGAAGGAGCGCAAGTTCAGAGACCGTCAATTCAAGCAGCAGAGGGGCGGCGTACTGAAGCACGACCCACTGGTGGGAAGTACTCAAGCTAAGGGAATAGTTATAGAAAAAGTAGGTTTTGAGGCCAAACAGCCTAATTCTGGAATTCGTAAGGCAGTGAAGATAAGTCTGATAAAGACTGGAAATCAACTTACTGCCTTCGCTCCAGGGGATGGTGCTATTTCATTCATAGACGAGCATGACGAGGTCCTCGTAGAGGGCATCGGAGGAAGCAAAGGTAGGTCATATGGTGATCTTCCGGGTGTCAGATACAAGGTTATCAAGGTAAACGGCGTTTCACTTGATGAAATGGTCAGAGGACGCAAGGAAAAGCCAATCAGGTAGTGTTGTGATGTCCGAAGAATCAATTCAGGAAGCTACTGCGGTAGAGGCCCCCATTGCTGGAATTGGGACAATGGTTTTCGGAAAGTGGGATGCAACTGAAGTTACTTGCTCAGATCCCGGACTAGCACCATACATCAACTTGACAACAATAGGTACCCCTCACAGCGGAGGCCGGCATGCTAATGCATGGTTTGGAAAATCAAAACTTTCAGTAGTTGAGAGATTCATCAATAATCTGATGAGGACAGGAAAATTCTCTGGAAAGAAGCAACATTGTGCGAAGGCGTACGAAGCGGCCCTCGATTCAATCAATGAGAGGAGTGGAGAGAATCCCCTCCAATCGTTTATCGACGCGATCGTTGAGGCCGCCCCTTGCGAAGAGATTACTAGAATCAAGCAAGGAGCTGTTAGCACTCCTAAGGCCGTCGACTCTTCTCCAAGCAGGAGATTAGATATCGCATTGAGGAACCTAGCAATAGGTTGCACATCAGCTACAGCCGGCAGTAAGAGGACATTGGTACAGGGAATAGTCAGTGAAATTTCCAAGGCTGCAGAGGGAGATGTTGCAGCTTTCTCCATAGGAAAGAGGGAAGAAATCGAACGTGTCGCCGCTTCCGCAAGGTAATACTCGAGTAGTCTTTCGGTCTACTTTTTACTTCTTGCTACAATCGGATTTATGAACCAAAGTCAGGTGGCTCGACCCATAGAGGAATTGAGATGGGTCGTAAGGAAGACAACATCAAGAGAGCTACAGAGATAATGCACGACCGTGACCATATCAGAAACATTGCAATTGCCGCTCATATCGATCATGGCAAGACCACGCTTTCGGATAATCTGATTGCCGGTGCTGGAATGATGTCAGAAGATCTTGCAGGTAAGTCAAGGGTTCTCGATTTCGATGAACAGGAAAGTGCGCGTGGCATCACAATCAATGCTGCAAGTGCATCGATGGTCCACGTTGTTGGTGGACAAGACTACCTGATAAATCTCATCGATACCCCTGGGCACGTTGACTTCGGAGGAGACGTTACAAGGGCCATGAGGGCCGTAGATGGATGTATAATTCTAGCATGTGCAGTAGAGGGAACCATGCCTCAGACAGAAACCGTTGTCCGTCAGGCACTCAAGGAGAAGGTCCGACCAGTACTTTTCATAAACAAGGTTGATCGTTTGATTAATGAGTTACAAATAGATGGCCCAGAGATGATGGCCAGATTTGAGAAGATAATCACCAAGGTCAATAAATTGATTTCTACCTATGCACCAGAGGAATTGAGAAGGGACTGGCAGGTTTCAGTTCAGAAGGGGACCGTTGCCTTCGGCTCCGCATACTACAACTGGGGCATGTCCATTCCTTACATGCAAAAAAGCAACATCAACTTCAAGCAGATTTTTGAGTTCTGCCATAACGATAATCAGAAAGAACTGGCAAAGCTCGCACCAGTACACACCGTACTACTCGATATGACTGTTGAGAAGCACCCCTCTCCTGTAATAGCTCAGAAGTACAGAATTCCTAATATTTGGCAGGGTGATTTGGAATCAGGAGTTGGTAAGGCTATGATGGATTGTGATCCAGATGGCCCACTTTCATTGATGATTACAAAGATCTGGATGGATCCACATGCAGGAGAGGTAGCCGTCGGAAGAGTATACTCGGGTAGAATAAAACATGGTGAGTCCGTGTGGGCAATTGGTGCCGCAAAGGCAGAGAGGGTTCAACAGGTCGGTATGATGGTTGGTGGCGATAGAATCGCTACCTCAGAGGTAACATCTGGAAACATTGCGGCTATTACTGGAATACGCAGTGCCGCCGCTGGTGTAACGATCTCCAGAGAAAAAGACGCCCCTCCATTCGAGGCCATTAGGCATATCTCAGAACCTGTAGTCACGGTTGCTGTCGAGCCTAAGTCAATGAAAGACCTCCCTAAGTTCATCGATGCATTGAGGGGTCTCGCGAAGGCAGACGCTTCTCTGGAGGTCTCAACTAATCAAGAAACTGGTGAGGCCCTACTAGCTGGTATGGGGGAGCTCCATCTGGAGATTACTGTGTACAGACTGGAGGAGGAGCAGGGAATCAAGGTTAAGGTAAGTGAGCCAATTGTGGTTTACAGGGAATCCGTTCAGAGTGATAACAAGGGGAGTGCATTTGAAGGTAAGTCTCCAAATAGGCACAACAGATTTTACATAGAGACAGAGCCACTTCCAGATATTGTTGTTGATAAGCTCAGAGCCGGTGAATTTAGAGACGGGACAGTCAGGGCCAAAGACTCTAAAGAAATCGGTGATCAGTTCGCAGAGCTCGGTATGAACAAAGATTTGATGCGCAAGATTTACGCTATCAATGGCACCAACGTACTAGTAAATGATACCAAGGGAATTCAGAATCTGCATGAGACCAGAGAGCTAATAATCGATGGTTTCAATGACGTCTGTAAGAAGGGCCCAGTTGCTGATGAACCATTGATGGGAGTTATGGTAAGGCTAGTTGATGCAAAACTGCATGAGGATGCCATACACAGGGGTCCCGCGCAAACAATCCCTGCTGTGAGAAACGCGGTCAAGGGTGCTTTTATGAGATCCAGGCCAGTAATATTTGAGCCAATTCAGAAGATTCAGATTGACTCTCCGAATGATGTTATCGGAGGAGTAACTAGAGAAGTCTCAACAAGGAGGGGAATTATCGAGGACATGCCAGTGGAAGATGGCGTAACCAAGGTAATCGGAACTATTCCAGTAGCTGAGACATTCGGTTTCTCGAATGATATACGAGCTGCGAGCCAGGGAAGGGCGATTTGGAACATGGAAAATGCCGGTTTCGTTCACTTACCACCGAATCTGTTTGAGAAGGTAACTTCTGAGATCAGGGAAAGAAAGGGTCTCAAAGCTGAAATTCCAGGTGAGCTACATTACCAGGACTAGACTCAGTTAATTCTGATTAGTTGGAAATCAGTCATCTCTCTGAGTATGGATACTGAGTCGGAATCGCCTAGAATATCCAAGCACGAATGGGCCTTTGAATGGTGGAACATAGCCCTGTCCTTGGCATATTGTATAGATCCGTTGTCATGAAGTTCCTGCACGGCCTTAGCTAGTAGCTCTGATTCACACTCCCCTGATCCGTAAGCTTCTCTGAAGGATGGGAGCTCTTTCCCTGTGCCTAAAGCATGAATCGCTATCAGAGTTCTTTTTCCTTGAACAATATCGGAACCTGCGGGTTTACCCAGTGTCTCAGTATCTCCCGTGATGTCAATCAAATCATCCATCAACTGAAAGCACAGGCCCATATTAAGGCCCCATTCCGCCATTGATTCAACTATTTGTTCCGTCGCCCCGGATAATTTTGCTCCTGTCATTGCACAGGTCTCGAACATTGCCGAAGTCTTACCAGCGATCATCTCTATGTATTCATCTTCAGAAACATGTTCCCTTTTCTCGAATTCCATATCAATCATCTGACCTTCAGCAACCCTCCTGACCATCTCACCAATAGATTTGACCAAGAAAACTAGGTCATCCGAAATTATGTCATCAGACTCAGCGAGAATTTCAAATGCTACTGCGAGCATAGCATCTCCAGCATTAATTGCGGTCGCGTCATCATAAGCAACGTGTACTGCATCCAAGCCCCTTCTAATCGGATCTTGATCCATGATGTCATCATGAACCAACGTGAAGTTGTGAATAATTTCTATAGATGCTCCAAGGGTCGTATGGCCTGCATTTGATTGGCCCACTGCGTCTCCAACAAGTTTCGGCAAGATAGCCCTCAACCTCTTTCCCCCTCCCGTGAAAAGGTGAGTCATTGCCCCATGCAACCTTTCTTGTTTTATCTTAGACAAGCTCATCAGAATTTCATCCTCGACAGTTTCCCTATGCTCCTTTAATGCCGCCATTAGCGAAGAACCAGGTGATATTACCACGCTTCCAATGTCCACTTCTCCGAATTTAACCACACCGACCCGTTTATTGATGCCTGTTAGATTTGGATAATCTCCCTCAAGGAACTCCATCCATAGTAGTCTGAACCAAGGAGCTACTAGCTCGTCCTCCCACTTTCCAGAACCCTCCATAATATCTGATATCTCCTCTGAATCTACCCACATGTATGAAGAAATTTCATTTTCATTAGGATTGATATCCAAGGAATCAACTTTAGTTATGAGTACGTGGTCAACTTCGTTTTCTAACCACTCATCGTTCCACCTGCACTTGTATTGAAAAGCTCCAAGATGTACGAAAACTAGGGAATCAGCTCTCTCCTTGCTTATTCCCAATTCTTGAGGGAGCTTCCTTCTTGCGGCATTGATACAACCCTGTACGGGATCGTCATTTTCCCCTTCAATATCCAGGGGATGGCTACAGCAACTGTTGGCCCAGATCCCAGGGAATGTAATTTTCTCAGAGGAACGTTGCTGAATTAGTAGTCTATTCTCCGAATCAAAAATAAGTACACTGAATGCGCGATGTAGCAAACCCTCACCGTTATGGCAAACTAATTTGCTCGCAGCCCCCATCATTTTGTCATTATGGTCAACCAGAATACACGACTCTGCCATCATTTCAGCCTGTGAGTTGTCATGCCCGGAAAGAGCGTTCGTCCCATCGGCCATGCTATTGCGAGAAACCTACGACATATAACAGAATCCAATCAACCTAGTATTTTGGTGCCTATGGTGGTCCCACTATCTATTAGCTGGCTTATTCTGTCCGGATGATTCCCATTGATGAACCAAACCTCTTCAATATCAGTGGATATTGCCGATGCTCTCGAGGCCTTCAGAACTATTCCCCCTGTCACATCCTGTTCCGCATTATGCATTGTTTCGACGAATTCCCCCTCCTTCCATGTTTCCAATAATCTTGATCCTTTCATATCAGGGGGCCTATCCAACATGCCATCAGCATCTCCAAGAAGAAAAATACAGTGTGTAACGGAGGGTACTTCTAGGGAAATCCTAGCCATCAGATCATCACCTGATAGAATTCCGAATTCATTATCTCCCGGGACGCTAACTACGTCTCCGAAGGTTATCGGTACTATCTCACTTGGAATATTTTCAAAAATTCCGATGTCACCCTCAAATCCCTCTCCAGTTCCTGTAGCCCATTCAGAAGGTGGAAAAACCCTGCTATTGACTCCCTGTCTCCTCAATGAGCTAGTCACAAATTCACAGAGCTCAACCATATCACTTCTTACTTCCCCTACAGCTTCACGTTGTTGAACAGATATCTCAGGTCTCAACCCCCCGGATAGTGACCATTTCTTGGCTAGAAGATGTCCAAATGATCCAGCTCCATGTACTATGATGACCGAGTGTCCATTCGAAATTAGTTTCGAAACTTCTTTGCTAATGGCGTCTATTATGTCAATTTTTGGAGTCTTAAATAACGACTTATCAGTGATTAAACCCCCGCCTAACTTGACTACAATCCTCGCCGCCATGATGTTGCAGAGGCACTGGTTAGATTTGGGTTCTCCTATCAATTAATTGAAAGGTTCATTTCTATGAGGGTTTTGGAAGTATCATGGGCGAAGCCGGTGAGATTGAAATCTTCCAAAGATGGCTACAATCAAAACTTGCAGCTTCTGAGCATATAGAAGATCCTTCAGAGAGGGATAGGAGGAGGCTTCACATTGAATCAGCCATCTCGGAGACTATTTTTTTCAGAGAATCGCTCGAGAAACTAGAGTCATTGGAGTCACCAGCTCCTTTCATTGAGAGGAGCACAGCAGTTAGGGCCTTGGAAAAATCCCCTCAAGCTGTTTCAACCAAGGATGGTAAGAACTGCATCAAGTGCTCCTCGGAGTTAGCCTCAGACCTAGACTTCTGTCCATCTTGTGGAGAAGAGAATTAATCACTCTTCTTCATCCCACTTGGCTCTAGCCAATTCGAACTCGGGATTATCTTCTGGTAGAATACTCAAGTATTCCCCTGCAACAGAATCTGCTAAGTAAACCGTTACACCAGCATGCCAAACTGTATCTCCCGATGCTACCATTGATGCAGTATCGACCTCTAGAATTGTCGGTCTGCTATGATGAACCTTTCCAGCTTCTGCGGCTGATCTGACTGTAGCAGAAAGATGTACATGTGACCTTCCGCTTGGTGAAATTCCAACTTCTAGGAGATTCTCAGCCTCATCGGGAGAGCAAGGATAGAAAAGCGAAGGTGGAATATTATCCGTGGGAAGGTCTAGCTCGATCTCTAGGCTATGCCCGTATGTGGCCCTAATCATATTTCCTCTGACCTCATATCTTCCTTTGGGATCGGTTTCCGATATTGCCCTAAAGTGATGAGGCCTCAACCAGTGATATCTTCTTTCATTAGACTTCTTGAATTGCCTGATTATGTCTTTGATGTCTATCCAACCATTGATGTCCATTTCCAAATCAAACTTCTCTGGAGCGTGTCTGAGAACCAGAGCAAGTCTTCTTGCAATAGAGTCTCTTTCATTACCTCTCATAATGAATTTTCCTTCTGAATTGCATGCTGGACATAGGTCATCATCTGAGAAATATCCATGTGTTTCGCACTCTCTAATCATATTATCATCCCGGCCAGTTGCAGCCTTCACATGAACCTCTCGGTTGATGACTTTCTATTGTATCATCCACCAAGTGTTATTTTCCTCCATCTCTCCCGAGGCTCGTGAGAGCAGTAATTGTAGATTGGATGAGAAGCCCGTTTCATCGTGCACACAAGGGAAACTTGTCAGCGATCCGCCCTGATGAAATGCTAGGGCAAGTAACTAAGTCACTTCTTACAAGGAATAGTATCAATCCCAAAGATATTGATGATATAATCGTAGGTTGCGCCTATCCCGAGGGAGAGCAGGGATACAATATCGGTAGATTAACGGCTTTCCTGGGCAATATTCCTTCAGATGTTCCAGGGATGACAATCAATAGGCTATGTGGCTCCTCAATGCAGGCCATATTAGTTGCCGCCTCAAACATAGAGTCTGGATGGGGAGAATGCTTTCTTTGTGCTGGTATCGAATCTATGAGTAGGGTGAAGAGAAGGGGTTTCAACTGGAGTCCTCACCCAATCTTGAAGGACGAATTTCCTGAAGCATACATAAACATGGGAATAACCGCTGAGAATGTTGCAGATTCCTGGGGAATATCTAGGATATCTCAAGAGCAATTCGCACTCGATTCTCACATGAAATCAATTTATGCCAGGGATAATGGAAATTTTGATGATGAGATATGCCCAATAAATACCGATGGAGGAGTCATCAGTGAAGATGGCTGTATCAGAGAAACTAGCCTAGAATCAATGTCTAAATTGAGTCCTGTTTTCCGAGAAAATGGATCTGTCACTGCCGCCACTTCTTCCCCTCTTACGGATGGAGCAGTTTGTATGATCGTTTGTAGCTCGGAATTCGCCGAGATTAATGGTTTGGAGCCATTAGCCAGAATCGTATCAAGCGCAGTCACTGGTTGCCCCCCAGAAATAATGGGCATAGGCCCGATCAAATCTACTGAGATCGCACTTAATAGATCAGGGTGGACCATCGATGACGTCGATGTCTTTGAAATCAACGAAGCTTTCTCTTCACAGAGTCTCGCAGTCATTAATGATCTTTCAATCGACTACCAGAAAGTGAATTTAGACGGTGGAGCTATCTCAATTGGCCATCCCTTGGGTGCCTCGGGAGCGAGGATAGTCGGAAAGGCCGCTTCTATACTCAGGCGTACTGGTTCCAATAAGGCCCTAGCTACTATGTGCATAGGAGGGGGAATGGGTATTTCCATCACTTTAGAGAGCATCTAGGGTACTAGCTTCCCATTGCATTCAGGACAAATATCATTCTTAGTTAGAAGTGATGGGATTACTGCAAGTACACTAGAGCAATGAGGACATGCGGCAATAACTTCCTCATTTTCCAAATTTATTGGATTTATAGAATTTTTTCCTTCGAACCAAGATACGTATGTCGTGTTATTCAATGATGCAATTCTTCTAAATGAGGTGATCCCCAACATGGCGTACAACGCCCCGACAATTATTGAGGGACCCGTCAAAATCAGCAAAATTCCTTCGATGACGAAGCATAACCCAAGTGACCCGAGCGATATCGAGCATACAAAAATACCCGGACTCTTGCGAAGCCTCAGAAGTATGGCGCCCAAAAACGATAACGGTAGGGAGATAATGGCAAAAATCATCGGAAAAATGTAAAAAATTGATTTATCATATGGTAGGCTAAAAATCGCTACGAACTGCACAATTGCCAGTATTACGATTAGAAAAGATATGTGCCGAGTGACGGATTCCATGCCCCGACTCATGATTTCAGACCTCCACGGGAGCGACGCACTCATGAATCACTCGGCAATCGCATGTCATGGACGGGGACACCGGCGTAAGCCAGCATAGCCATTCCCTATCCGGTAGAAGCATCCTTCTTGCTGTATCTGGGGGCATTGCCGCGGTTGAGTCAGTAAGACTCTGTCGGGAATTGAGGAGGCATGGAGCCACAGTCTCTCCAATGATGACAAAGGAAGCAACAAAGATACTCTCTCCATTGGCACTTTCGTGGGGTTCTGGTACTGAGGTAATCTCCACTTGGGAGTCATCTATGGCCCAACTTGACAAATATGACGCCATTGTTGTTGCCCCCGCTACGAGGAACACCATTGCTAAGCACTTGAATGGAATAATGGACTCTCCATTGATGATGGCTCTATCTGCGGCCAGAGGAAGTAAAACTCCTCTGGTTTTTGTTCCATCAATGCACTCCGATTTATTTGACGATCCAGTAACTGGAGATTTGCTATCATCATTAGAGGATGAAGGCTCTGAAGTAATTTTTGATGATGAGGAAGAAGGGAAAAGAAAACAGCCAGATCCAGTTGAGATAGTAGCTCAGATATGTCACATTGTTAATTCCAGACTTCCGAACAGAAGAATCGTGGCAATCACACTAGGTGCTAATTCAGCTCCAATAGATGACATTAGGAGCGTTACAAATACATCCTCAGGCCTTACAGGGTGGACTATTTCCGAACACCTCCATAGAATGGGGCATAAAGTGACTTGTATAGCGGGAAACACAACAAAAAATCCTAACTTTATTTTACCTGATATTAGACGTGCGTTCGACCCACAGAAGATGCTTGATCAGGCACTTAAAGTTGCCACAGAACTTTCACCTGACACATGGATTTTCTGTGCTGCTGTTTTAGACTACATACCTGAGTACGTCTCCGGGAAAATACCCAGTTCCCAAGACGAACTCTCCGTAAAATTCCTGCCCACACAGAAACACATCCCATTGATTCTAGAGAAAACTGGAGAATGCTATTCTATAGGTTTCAAATTAGAGAGCTCAGTCGAAATTCAGCAATTAATAGATAATGCTTCATCACAGGTTGATAGATATTCAATGAATGCAGTATTCGCAAATAGACTCGAAGATATGGCGAATGAGAACTCTTCACGTGCATGGTTAATAGAATCCGACGGCAATACTCGGGAAATTCCAGATCTGACTTCTCTGTGTGAGAATATTGAGGCATTAATGGCCAGTTAACGCCCACATGATACGAATTATTCAAACCGTCCCCGTACACGGAGTTACATGGGCGCCCCTAGGAAGGCCAAGAGGGGCATTCCCCCGAAGTCAGAATTCAACTCATGGTACCCTTCAATAATCGAGATAGCAGATTTGGTCGATAAGAGATACCCAATCAAGGGCATGGATGTATGGAAGCCCTATGGGCTTAGGGCGATGTCACTCATTGACGGCCTTACTAGGAATCAGATGTCTATGACAAACCACCATGAACACAGATTTCCCCTATTGGTCCCTGAAAATCTACTGGATAAGGAAAACAAACTAGTCTCGAGGCTAAAGGCCGCAAGAGAGGCCGGCGTTGATCCCTCCGAGCTAAGGATGGATGATGAAGACTCGGGATTCAAGAAAGAGGTATACTGGGTAACACACGGTGGTGAGAACGAGCTCGAATCACCTATGTTCCTGAGGCCAACATCGGAGACACCGATGTATACCATGTTCTCTCTATGGATTAGAAGTCATACCGATCTTCCACTCAAGACATTCCAGATTGTTAATACATTCCGATATGAGACAAAGCAAACTAGGTCCTTCATCAGAGTTAGAGAGATACACTTCTTCGAGGCTCATACTGTACATGCAGATGAAGAGGGCGCCACAGAGCAAATCTCTGAAGATGCATCAATGGTCCAAAATATACTGAGTGACCTTTGCCTTCCAAGTTTAGTCTCCAAGAGGCCTGTTTGGGATACATTTCCAGGGGCTTGGTATACTATGGCCGCAGATGTGGTTATGCCAAATGGGAGAACATTGCAAGTAGCCACATATCACCATTACAGGGATCAGTGGGCAAGGTCCTTTGATTTGAATTATGAAGATCATAATGGTGAGACTCAATTTTGTCATCAAACGACCTTTGGAATGTCCGAGAGACTACTGGGCTCAGTTGTCGGAATGCATGGGGACGATCAAGGACTCATCATGCCCCCCTCAATTGCACCCCACCAAGTAGTCCTCCTGCCAATAGCTGCG
This sequence comes from Euryarchaeota archaeon UBA181, assembly GCA_002496725.1. Taxonomy (GTDB): domain Archaea; phylum Thermoplasmatota; class Poseidoniia; order Poseidoniales; family Thalassarchaeaceae; genus MGIIb-O5. Next base: position 50,218 of record DALI01000049.1, read on the forward strand.
CATGTCAGAGACGACGTCATTACTGAGATCGAGACTCTTTCCGATAAGCTATCTAATCATGGAATTAGAACCTTTGTCGACGATCGGGATGTCAGGCCGGGAGTTAAGCACTATGACTGGGAGATCAAGGGTGCCCCAATAAGGTTAGAACTTGGCCCCAGGGATATCGATGCAGGCAAATGCATCATTACCGAGAGAACTGGGAAGAAGTATGAAACTCCCCTATCTAATATTGAGGAATCCATCATTAACGCTCTAGATTCTGTGGCTAGTGAACTAAAGATAAGGGCGAATGAGAACTTTTCAAATCATGTAAGGCCGTTACCAGAAATTATCAAAACTGATGATGGCTATGAGTTCGAATCTCCATTGGAAGACGGTATTGTGTACTCATTCCCCTTTTGTGGTAATGATTCTGATGCAGAGATATTGGAAAAGCTCTCAGGTCTCACAATGTTAGGTGAATGTGTAGAAGAATATTCAGAAATAAGAAATTGCGTAATTACAGGTACGGGGACAACAAAAATGCAACATCTTGCAAGGATGTATTAGACTCTTTTTCTTGCTGAAATTATCATCATTAAGGCGAATAGCATCATCAATGCACCATCTAATATCTCACCATTGCCCGATTCACCCCATGCCTCATTACTACCTAAATCAGAGTACTCAGACCAAATTAGCCGAGTATTGTCTTCGCAATAATTCCCTTCATCCGATGCTGTTGTTAGAGTCGTAATAATGTCTCCAGAGCCATTAGAATATGCTACTGGTAAACCATCTTCATACAGTGTTGAAAGATATGAGTAAGGCAGAGTGTCTATGATCCAGTTCTTTGAATTAATTCTTGCTGTTTCCGATGAGATCCACGACGAGTTTGCAAATTCAACTACTTCGCTGGATCCATTTTGTGAGATCCTCCATTCTAATGTGTATTCCGAGTAATTGTTCAAGCCATGCATACTCCAAACTACAATCAGGGTACCGTTGTTAATTTGACTTGTAGAACTCATTTCCAACTCCTGAATTTTCTCCTCTTCTTCACACAATGGTAACACAGTACCTAATCCGAATGCAACATTGTAACTAGAGACTATTAGGAAGAAAAGCATTACTAAGGGTATGAAAAACCTCCTTCTGGGAATCTTTTCCATCTCATTATCCGAACCTCTGGCGCTATCAATACTGACGGGAATTTCAACACCTCCATTTCCGTTAGGATATAGGAGTCCTCCCTCAGGGGGGGTAACCGGTGGATCTACGCCCATTTCTTCTAACGCATCCCTGCCATAGATTCTTTCCGCCATGGAATATAGTTCAGTATCACCACTAATTTCCGATGGATGGATGGACCCATCTAGGACTCCCTTAATTTTCTCTGAGGCATCCATGCCACGCGGTTCAATGGATACTTCATGAATCAAACCCCAAACTGGGAGACTTTAGTCCCGATTCATGACACTAAGGATTCACACGAGTTTACGATGTCCTTGTGTGTCATGCCTAGTGATTCCATAAGTTGCTCAGGTGTGCCACTTTCACCAAATCTATCAGATACTCCAATCATTCGCATCGGCGTGTCCCCCCTTGATGAGAGATGCTCGGCAACTGCGCTACCTAATCCCCCAATTACTGAATGATCTTCTGCAGTAACTATCCCCTTGCATGTATCAGCCAACTCATCTATCAGATCCTTATCTAGGGGCTTTAGAGTATGCATATCTACCACTGCGGCCGAGATTCCTTTCGAGAATAGATATTCGGCCGCTTTGATAGATTCGCTGACCATGACACCACAAGATATGATGGCCACATCTGAACCTTCTCTGAGGATTGAGCCCTTGCCTATTCTCAACTTCTTGCAACTATCCCCATCATACATTCTCGGCGTCTTGTTCCTAGCTGTCCGGGTATATGATGGATTTTCATGACCCAATAGCTGAACTGTCAGCTCCTCTGCTGATAGATCATCACAAGGATGCATCACGGTCATCCCAGGTATAGTTCTGTAAAGTGCTAAATCTTCAATTGATTGAGCACTACTACCATCCGTACCGGTATGAATTCCTCCATGGCTACCGCATAGGTGTACGACCAAACCCGGCCTAGCAACCCCATTTCTCACTTGTTCGAATCCCCTCTCTGTGAAGATAGCAAAAGTACTCGCGAAAGGGATTTTTCCAGATGAGGACATGCCTGCTGCAACTAAAATCATATTTTGCTCAGCAATGCCCAATGAAATAGTCCTCTCGGGATGGGCTTCCCTGAATAAGCAGGATTTAGTAGACTTCCCAAGATCAGCTTCCAATACAACCACGCGCTGATCCGCTGCTAGCCTGAGTAAAGCGGCGCCATAACCATCCCTGGAGGCCCCTCCTGTGGATGGGGCGCTCATGACAACTCCTCCAATGCTATTTGCAACTCTTCGTCGTTAGGGGCCTTGCCATGGAATGATGGATTGTTCTCCATGAAGGATACCCCCTTTCCTTTGGTAGTATGAGCTATTATTGCGGTAGGGCGAGCGGAATTAGACAAAGACCAATCTATGGAAGATACAATTTCCTCCATATTGTGTCCATCTATTTCTATGACCTCCCATCCGAATGAGGATAGCTTTGCTGCAACATCCCCTACTTCCATCTGAGTCTCTACGAAATCATCATTCTGAATCCGGTTTCTATCGACAACCAAGTTTAACCTACCTGCAGAGTGAAAATCCGCGGCCATAGCAGCCTCCCAGAACTGGCCTTCTTGAATCTCCCCATCGCCAACCATTACCCAGATATTCCTATCACTCGAATCCATTCTCGCAGCCAAAGCACAACCCAGTCCAAATGACAATCCCATTCCCAAGCTACCCGCAGAGAAATCAACTCCATCAGTCCATTTCATGTCAACGTGACCCTGGCAAACCGAACCCATAGATCTGAAAGACATCATATCCATTTCAGAGATAAACCCCATCTCATAGAGTATTGAGTATATCGCAGGACTAGCATGTCCTTTACTCATTATGAATCGATCCCTGTCTCCCCAATCTGGATTACTGGTTTCGATTCGTAATCGATTACCATATAGTGCAACTATAATGTCTATTGCCGATAATGACCCACCTGGATGGCCGGCACCTGCTGAATGAATCATTTTTACTATGTGCCTGCGGCACTTGAGAGCCAACTCTTCCAATTGAGAATTTGTCATCTCTATCGACGGGGCCGTTGAATTCACGACACTCCTAGAAAATCTAACTAATGATGCTTTCCGGAGATGTGACTTGTGAGCATAGACGAATTCTTATGATGTCGATGCCGGACCAACAATCGTTAGAATGGCAGTCGAGGCGATTTCATTTTCAGATTCGCGATGGAGGAGCAGGCTTTCTTCCATGCAAGTACCACTGGCTGTCAGCTCCAATAGTTCCGCACTCAATTGCCTAGAAACACTAATTTCCCATGGAAGACTGTCTTTCAGTCAAGGTATTGATCTAATGAAAAATCCCGATCTTTCTTCTGTTACTTCTTTGGCTAACATGGTCAAGTCTGCACGATTCTCCAGTCATGTCTTCTTCAATGAAAATTTACATGTAAATTCGACTAATATTTGTGTTCTCGCATGTAGATTCTGTGCCTTTCGAAAGGGACCAAGGCATCCAGACGCCTATTCACTAGATGTGAACCAATATCTGGAAAGAATAGATCCCTACTCTTCCAGAATTGATGAGGTCCATACAGTTGGTGGGCTACACCCTAGCTGGACAGTATCAGAGTATTGCAAACTATTCTCTAGTGTTAAAGAAAAGTATCCGCACATACACATCAAAGCACTCACAGCGGTTGAGATAAAGCATCTTTCCTCTAGGTCTTCACTTTCTTTCCACCAAACTCTTTCCACACTTGCCGAGGCAGGTCTGAACTCATTACCAGGAGGGGGGGCAGAGATTCTTGTGGATAAGGTCAGAGATAGAATCTGCAGGGGCAAGGAATCATCCGCCGAGTATCTGGAGATTCACGGCATTGCACACTCCCTTGGAATGCCAACAAACTGTACAATGTTATTCGGAACCGTTGAATCGATAGAAGATAGAATTACACATCTAGTCAGACTAAGAGAGCAACAAGATGAATCATGTGGTTTCCAATGCTTTGTCCCATACCCGTTTCTTCCGGATAAATCTAGGCTCCCTGAAGCACAGCTTGCAACCGGTCAGGAAATCATCAGAATGATTTCCGTTTCTAGACTTATGCTAGACAATATACCTCACATCAAGGCCTACAGGATGAACATTGGAGATAAATTATCTTCATTCGCTATCAATTGTGGCGCCGATGATGTCGATGGTACAGTTGGTCATGAGGAGATAATGCATGAGGCAGGTAGTAAGACCAGCCTCAGTACAACTTCTGAACAAATGGCCAGGATGATAGTCTCAGCTGGTTCCATACCAGTAAAGAGAAATTCATCATACACCCAATTTGAGATTATTGAACTTCCCGAGTCTAGAAATTCAAAATCACTTCCTATTCTTACTATGGAGGGGAATTAGTATCAGTTGGACAGATGTCATAGGTCGAGTTTCTTTCTCAAATTGCGATCCAATATTTGATGGGATTAATCAAGAATGGACAATACTTTCCGCTCCCCCTGCGTGGCTCACAGGCCATATCATGCGAAGAGACTGTATCACAGCACCAATTCCTTCGGCAGATTATGCGAAGAATAGTGAAGAGTTACTTCTCCTTCCAGATATTGGTATAGTCAGTAGCGGGGAAGTAGGGTCTGTACTACTTTTTGGTAATCGACCCATAGAGAAAATGAGAGATATCGCACTACCAACCGACTCTTCCACATCTAAGGTATTACTGAGCTGGATAGTTAGAAATAGAGGTTTAGACCCTAAATTTGTAGAGTCTGGGCCAGATATCAACTCAATGTTAGAGAAATGCGATGGAGCTCTGTTGATTGGAGATAGGGCAATATTGGCATCTCTCTCAAATCCAGACCTAGTTAGAATGGATCTAGGTGCAGAGTGGACAAGAATCACTGGTCTCCCAATGGTCTTCGGTGTTTTTGTTGCGAGGAGGGATTCCTCTGAAGAAATTCTAAGGAATGCACATTCAGATATGATTAATCAGGTTGAATTATTTGATAATGATAAAGTTTGGAGGGATGGCGTAATAAGAAGAACTTCTAAGAAATTAGGATTCCCAGTAGACAGGGTGGAAGAATATTTCAGGACTGAGGTCAGGAATAGAATGTCTGAAGACGACATCAAAGGATTAATGACTTTCCTGAAGGAAGCATGCGACATGGACGAAGAACCAATTTGGCTAGATATCTAATCCGTGTAGTCCAGCTTTTTGCTGGAGACCCACTCTAGAAGATCTAATGCAACTTCGCATGATTCTGCGACCACGGTATCCTTGTCATCTTTGAATTTCTCAAGTACTGAGAGGGCCGTTCTATCACCTATGGCACCTAATGCTTCTGCCGCTTCATGCCTAACCATTACATCCTCATCAAAGTCCTGCAATCTATCGATTAAGTATGGAAGAGCGGCTGAATCTTGCATTTGCCCCATGACATATGCGATCTCATGTTTCAGTAATGCCGATGAAGATCCAAAAGCCGCGGCTAGGGCTTCTACTGATTCCTGCCCCCCTATGTTCCTAAGTGCAAATAAGGCCCTCATCCTCTGGAACATTTTCTCATCTTCATCACAAATCGTCATTCTCAGTTTTCTCACATCATCAATATTACTCGGTGGTGCCGGATCAACAGAATCGAATTCACTGACCTCTGGTCTTTTCTCTTCCATTTATTCACCCGACCCAACGAAAACTATTGAATCAACATCAAGATCTTCTCTTACCATTCCAATTTCCTGACCCCTTTTTAGAAAAAGTCGAATTGCTTCCCTACCATCTTCTCCGTAATCCAAGGTTCGATTATTGACATACATGCCGACGAATTCTTCGTTGGTTTCGTCATCAATTCCCCTTCCCCATTCCTTGGCGAATTTGAGAGCCTCCGTTGGATTATTGAGAGAGTGCTTGATACTGTTACGAACATCTTCAGTTATCATTTCACAGAGCTCAATCCCAAGATCCTTCCTCACTACATTTCCCCCCAGGGGTAGTGGGAGGCCAGTTTCTTCATTCCACCATACTCCCAGGTCTAAAACTAGATTCACGCCTTCATCTTTCCAAGTTAGTTGACCTTCATGAATAATCACACCAACATCATAGTCGCCTCTCTGAACGGCAGGCATTATGTCATCAAATGGTACAACTTCGTATCTCACATCTCCCAAAGCGAGTTTTAGAGCCAAATAAGCACTAGTCCCGACTCCTGGTATCGCGAAGACTTTCCCTCTAGCATCTTCCACTGTCATCTCTTCCCTTGAAATTATCATCGGACCATAACCCTCTCCCATGGATGCTCCACAATTCATAAGATGATACTTTTCAGATATCTCTGGAAATGAGTGAATACTGACGGCAGAAACCTCATAATCACCATTGATAGCATGTTTATTCAATGTCTCAATATCCAACAGAACATGTTCATAACCCCTCCCTCCGGTATCTATTGCTCCTGTCGTCATGGCATGGAACATGAATGCATCATCTGGGTCTGGGGAGTGTCCGACTCGGTAAGAGCGCGCCTCGTTCATGTACCGTCGCAAGCAATTAGATTCAAAATTCCTCCGTGTCAGAACCCTCCGTAGTAAGAGTGAATAGTCGGTTGTATTACGGGACTACATGCCCGATCCCAATAAGCTCTCCACTGCTACTGGACAATTGGGCCCAATATGCTCTGTTACGGGGAAGCCTATCACATTCTCAGAAGCAATTGTTGTAGATGACAGGTATGTTTGTTACGAAGCATATGTGGAGATGATGGGTCAAGGTTCTGCAACTGACTCCCGAGAAGTCCCCTCTAAGCTTCCCCTAGAATAGATGCGCACCTTCATCAGTACAAGTCCCCCCTACGTCATGTGGCAGTTGGTTGGAGCAGGTACGCACTAAGGTTCGGAGACTACTATCGATCCTTGTCAACTAGTGATCTCTGGACTCCCCCTAGACTTCGTTCTAGGGAATGGATGTTCATTCCATGGGGGTCTAAACCACCAGATAGGCATAGGGCACTTCCCACCAAAGATGACTTACTCAGATACCTACAAACAAGATCTCCGCACTCCTGCTTCCACAGCACCGCATATTACGAAGACCCAAGTCAAAGAAAAATGAATGACAAGGGATGGCTTGGTGCTGATTTGATATTCGATCTCGATGGGGACCATTTGCCCGGCGTATCTGACAATGACTTCCCCGGTATGATGGAGAAGATTCAGGAACAGGCATGGAGTCTTTGGTCTGATTTTCTAGAACCAGAGTTTGGATTCAAAGAAAAGTATGTCCAGACCACTTTCTCAGGACACAGAGGTTTCCATATTCACGTCAGAGACCCCTCACTTATGCATCTTGATTCAAATGCTAGGAGGGAACTCGTGAATTACATAACTGGTGTCGGAATTGACGTACAGTCAGTGATGACCGGACCGAAGATCGGCTGGTCGGAAAGAATAGACCTTGGCTTCGAGAAAGTCGTTAGCTCACTGGATAGTATCTCTTCAGGAGAAAAATCCAGTGAATTGACCAATGCCCTTCATTCAAGCTTGAAATCTAGGAACTATCCCTGCTCCAAGGAACTCATCAAAAAGCTAGCTTCTGAATCTACAGCAGGTGGTCGAATTAATAGGCTCAGAGAAGATAATAGCAGACCAGTTTTTACAACCAAGAAGCTCAATGGAGCTTTCTGGGAATTGGTTAAGGGCGCCCCTCTAGCAGTTGGAGAGACGGATGAAAATGTCACTGTGGACATAAAGAGAGTGATCAGATGGGTTGGCAGCCTCCATGGAAAATCGGGACTAAGGGTTACCGAGTTCCCTCTAAACCGTCTAGAACCGGGTAGGAAGACCTCCTTCGACCCAATGTCTGAGTCCTCTGTTTTCAGTACACAGAACACGTGTGAGATGGAGTTAATTGTCGATGATGTAACTACTAGGATATCGGGCCAGGAGGTTTCCGGATCCACTGGTGATGTATTCAATGTCCATGAATCAATGGCCACATTCTTGGGGCTCAAAGGTTGGGCAATCATGCACTAATGCGGGCATTTAGGTATGCTTAATCACAGAATGTTGAATAGTGTAGAGTCCCGGAAATCAACTGAGACGAGTATGCCGGACGAGGAAGAAGCTGGAGTAGCGCCCAATGGAATGCCTTTGCCCCCCCCTCCGCCAGGCATCAATTTCCCGCCACCTCCACCTTTGCCACCTCCGCCGCCGCCTCCAATGAATGAAACGCCCTCTTCCGACGACCCGTCTTCCACAGATGAAGAAATTGAATCTGACAACTCTAACGATTTCCACACTCACTGGGAGAAGAGGAAGTCAGATGGCGAAGCACCAGATGTAGGAAGTAGGGACAGCATGTATGGGCATATCGATAGGATTTCTTCGGGACAGGTTGGTTCACTGATGGACAGATTCTCTGACAGGTTCGGGTCAGAATTAGATCGTGAGATAATCGTCCTTAGGAAAAAGCAACAACAGGATCTTCTCGCCATTAAGCCGACGGTTGAACTAATTTCATCCCCTGAGATGGACGAAGTCGATGATACGGAAGAATCTGATTCTTCTTCTGAATTATTTAGCTCATTTTTTGATGTTGTGAACAACTTACTGGGAGATATGGAAGAAGATTTCATAGACAATTTCGTATCATCAGATGACTTTCCATTATTTCAGAGAGTTGGAGAATCGCCTTTAGAATCAGACGAAGAAACTCGTGCAGAGTTTTTCTCCATGATTAATCGAGTCTTAGGTGAGCTTCCAGAGGACAAGATTGAAGATTTCGTTTCTTCCCCGGGATTCGAAATATACCAAGAAATGGGCGAGATATATTCCTAAAAATAAAATATTGAGGTGCAAACATGGGATTACTAGAGAAGGCAGGGAAGATTTCAGACGAAGAGAAGAAAGAAGAGCCAGCACCAGTCGCTACTCCAGTTAAGGCGGATCCAGCACCAGTTACAAAAAAATCGAAGGCTTCAAGGAAAAAAAGTGCGAAGGCCCCCAAGAAAGTAGCTCCAAAGAAACCCAAGAAAACCAGGGCAAAGAGGCCGAAATCAGAACCCAAAGTCATACCTGAAGGGTTTGAGGAAGTTGTTGGTGCCAGGAGTTCTCTGAGGTTATTCATAGACTTCTCTGTCAATTTCGGTTTCATAATAGCAATATTCGTTGCTTTCGCGCTAATTGAGATTCCTACGACATTATTTCTCTCTGTAGCATTACTTCTTTCCATCTTCAATTTGATAATAATGCCAATCAGGTTCAAACGCTCTATGGGGAATGTTATTTCCCGTACTCAGTTCATCAATTCAAGAGGTGATAATGCAACATTCATTTATCATTCAATGAAAAATACCACACTTGCTTCCTATTTCATATTCCTGCTAGGTGTATTCTTCGGAATTTCTATGCTTGGGGACAGCTCTGGAATCGAGGGTGGAGACTTTATGAATGCGTTCATAGCGATCTGTCTATCTACAATTTTGATCCCGCTTTTAGATTATATTTTCAGAAGGACAAGGGAAGACTCAATGGGCCTCTGGGAAGTTGCATTTGGAGGGATTTGGCTGGCTAAGGCGACTTCATCTCCAAGTGATAACTCGAAATCGAGATTCATGCAGAGGCTAGAATCGATGGCCGACTATGCTGAGTCTAGAGTTGATCTTGATGACGAGACTGAGGACTAATCACTCATTCTCTTCAATCCTCTGCTTGGCTAACTCACGCATATCTTCGTGATGTACCCCTCCGTCTATCGCTTCTTGGTCAGACTCATCAACAATCTCGACCCCAAGGAGCGTCTCAATGACATCCTCCATAGTGACGAGTCCCTCAGTGCCTCCGAACTCATCTTCAACGATCAGTATCTGTGACTTGGTCTCCAAGAGAATATCCAACGCCCTATCTACAGAATCGTCATGCTTACAGACGTTTACCGGCCTACATATCTCTGACATCTTCTTATCATAGTCATCAACTGCCGCTCTCCTTAGTATCTCACTCCTTAGAACCACTCCTCTGAGATCATCGATATTGCCGCCAGTAACTGGCATCCTTCCATGAATCATTATTGGAATCCTCTCTAAAACATCAGACACCGTATCATCTGTTGATACTGATGTAACGACTACTCTTGGAGTCATGATGTCACTAACCATTATTTCCCTGAGTCTTAGTAAGTTCTGGATAACTGCCTCCTCGTCCTCTTCGATTACGTCTGTCTCTTCGGCGATATCGGCCAATACCGATAGTTCATCTCTTGTCACCGTCTCTGTTTCTACTGCTGGTAAGAGCGATCTCGTTATCTCTATTGGTTTCACTATTATCCACAGTGCGAACATCATTCCCTTCAGCACTCTAGCCGAGGGTACAGTGAGCTTCCTCCAATACAACGCACCTATTGTTTTTGGAAGTATTTCACTGAGTAGTAGTATTGCCAACGTCAAAACTGCCGCCGCTGCATGTACAATCATTCCGCCGCCAAATTGTGTTTGGACTTCTGCCCCCACACCTAACGCTCCGACTGTGTGCGCTATTGTATTCAGGGTGAGAATAGCTGTCAGTGGCCTTTCTGGATCGTCTTTCCACTGTGACCATAAGTCGCTTACCTTCGGATGAGTATCTTTCAGGGCCGCTATATGTCCATGGCTCGTCGACAGTAGAACCGCTTCGAGAATGCTGCATAAGAATGAGGCTCCAAGGGCTAAGCCAGAGTAGGCTAAAATTAGTGTGTAGTCTACCAACTATCTTTCCTCACATTTAGCGAAATTTAAACACGCGCGCAACACGAATGACTGCTCCTGAACCTCTTACGACCGATTGCGACATAAATAGGTGACTGACCGCTAGACATATGTCGCAGGCCGAATATGTCACCATTTTCATGGCGTGGCCTTATGTGAACGCCCCCCTACATCTGGGTCACGTAGCTGGAAACTGCTTACCTGCGGATATTCAATACAGGTACGAAAGGGCCAGAGGCAGAAGGGTATTGATGTGCAGTGGCTCCGATGAGCACGGTACTCCAATAACAATCACGGCTGAGCAACTAGGCGTCTCTCCCCAAGAGGTCGTGGACAAATATCATGATCTTGCTTTGAAATCCCTTACTGACTTAGGTTGTGCATGGACTCAGAATGTTGATAGAAGAGGGATAGAATACGGCGGTGCATTGTATAACAGAACCTCTGACTCAAGACACAAAGAACTTGTCCGTGATGTTTTCTCAGATTTACTTGAGTCAGAACTTCTAGTTAAGCAGACAATGAAGCAATATTGTTCTATTTCAGGTGAAAATATTAGATTCCTTCCAGACAGGTATGTGGAAGGAACATGCCCGGTTTGTGAAGCGGCTGGTGCTAGGGGGGACCAATGTGATGAATGTGGGTCAACTTATGAGGCCCATGAGCTAATCAGTCCGTTCTCTAAGCTTGACCCTGAAGCAACTATTGAGGTCAGGGATACAGATCATTTCTTCTTTAGATTAGATATGTTTCAGGAAAGCTTAGAGAAGCACTCTTCCTTGAGAGATTCTGTTTGGAAGCCCAATGTTAGATCCATGACAAGAAACTGGCTCAATATGGGCCTCAGGCCTAGAGCTGTAACAAGGGATATTGAGTGGGGGATAGACCTTCCCCTAGAGGGTTCTGAATGGTCTTCAAAGAGTATCTATGTCTGGTTCGAGGCAGTTCAGGGCTATTACACATGTGCGAGAATTTGGTCTGAAAGGTTTGCCGCGAGTAACAATCACCCAGATGGTAAATCAGCATGGGAGAATTGGTGGAGAAAATCCAAGGATGGAAAGTCTCCGAGACATATCTACTTCATGGGTAAAGATAACATTCCATTCCATACTGTAATCTGGCCAGCACTGATTATGGGGATGAATGCTTCAGAAAATAATGCTAGCATTACCAATGAGATATCTCCTGGCAATCTTGTCCTAGAGTCGAACGTTTCATCCAATGAGTACCTTATGTTGCAAGGAGGGCAGTTCAGCAAGAGTAGAAAGCACGCCGTATGGCTTCCTGCATTCTTGGAAAGGTACGATGCCGACTGCTTGAGATATTATCTATCCATCAATATGCCGGAAACACACGATACCGACTTCAAGTGGAGAGATTTTGTGGAGAGGGTGAATAATGAGTTGATAGGAACTTATGGTAACTTTGTGCATAGAGTGATGACACTAACTCACAGATTATCCAATCAGGATGGAAACCCTTTGGTTCCCTATGATAATCTGAACGATCATTCCGATTTAATTTCATCTTGCCAAGAGTTGATCTCTTCAGCCATAAACTCAATGGAAAGACAGAGATTCAAAGAGGCTCTAAGGTCAATAATGTCTATCGCACAGCTAGGAAATCAACTTCTCCAGCACGCCGCCCCTTGGAAGCATCTTAACTCTGAAGAGTCTCCAGAGAAGAGTCATTCCCTCTCTGCTCTTGCAATGTCTTGGAGACTTTGTAGAACCCTGGCAATATGCACTATGCCCTTCATGCCGTTCCAATCTGAGAGGGTATGGCAAATGTTGGGAGGGTCCGATGATTTGGAAAATACACTCTGGGATGATGCCCTTGACTTCACTGGAGATATGGGTTGGAATGAATCTAGTCCCGAACCCCTATTCTCAAGGTTAGATCTTGATGAAATATTAACTTATGAGATGTCTCTAGCCAATGATATTAGTGATGACCCCCTCGAGAATGATGATAAGGAGGGCGGTTACATAGATTTTGAAGATTTCATGAAGGTTGAAATGAAGACTGGAAAGGTAATTTCTGTCGAAGAGCACCCCAATGCAGACAAGCTGTATGTAGTAACAATCCAAGATGGCCCAGATTCCACTAGAACGGTTTGTGCAGGTCTAAAAGAGCATTATGATCCTAGTGATTTAGAGGGCCTTAATGTCATATTCGTAGCTAATCTCGAGCCAAGAAAACTAAGAGGCGTATTGTCTGAAGGAATGCTTCTTGCCGCAGATGATGGAGATGGAAATGTCAGTATTCTGACCACAAAAGGAGAAATTGAATCTGGATCCACGGTAAGATAATCTCTATTCATAATGGCTTGTCAAAGAATTCCCACTGTAAATTAGCTAATTCTTCATTAGTTTCGGCCTCTGCATATGCATCAAGGGGAACTCTATTCAATTCTAGAAAGGTTTCACCATAAGGCAGGCAGGATAGTATTCTTCTTGCTTGCTCTTTCCTTCCCAGAATATGTAATGATGAAGCGAAAGCTTCTGCTGTAGAGAGCCTACCGGGTTTACCCCATGATATTGGGTTTGCCGCTAGTAGCACTGGAAGCGTTCTGCCTTCCAACTTCGTATACTTAGAAATCGAGTCCAATGATTCTTCAAGCTTCTTCCATGAACAATCCAGTGCAACTATGGCCCCACCTCTTGATATTGTTCTCAAATCATCCGGGCCCATCAATATCCCACTCGAAGGATCAAGTAAGAATCCCCTTCTTGGCGCCCCTCGAGTTCTTTTATGCAGTATTACATGCCCATTCTTGGACAGTCTCCTAGCACTGCACTTCTTGGGGTCGTCCTGATCGAGGTGTATGACATGCAGAGGGATGTCCTCCAGATCATTCTTTGGCGAGGAACTCATCAAGTGCATCTCCTATTGTCAAGCCTCTGCTAGTAGGGGTTTTGACAGATCTCTCAGGTTCTGAAAGTCCGTCCTCGAAAAGAGTGATATCAAGTGCCTTTTCTATCTTCTTGAGTACTGAATCAGAGGGCTGAACGCCAGCCTCGGCCTTCTGGACATCATTTAGTCGAAGGTTCATTCTCTTAGCTAAATCACGTGTACTCCATCCCTTCGACTCTCTGGCCACCTTAATTCTAGAGTGAAAATTTAGGGCTACTTCCTTCTCCGTCTTGGAGATATTTCGCGTATATGTCCTAGTTCTTTCCGCTTCCGTACTAACATTTGTAGAAACATGTGTTCTTCTTTCTAAAACTGTTAGATTATTGGATTCGATGCATCTTGGGCAACATCTAAGTTTCGCACCAGAAATTTCTGAAAGCAATGTCGAAACCCTATCTGTCCCACACATCTCACATGTACCCATGGTAACTCCACGCAAGCACTCCAACATATGGGTTGGGGTTATTTGAAATGAAATACCCCTTGCGTGGCATATGGCTACAGGTTCTGAAACGCATCGCTCAGATGATATTCCATCTAGCTCAGCTATTTCCAACTTACAATCAGAAATGAAGGATCTCTCTGAAACTGCCCAGCAATTACTCACAGATAAGCTTCTTTTGGAAAATGAAATTACACAGGTAAAGAAAAGAGCTAGCAGACTTGAAGATGAGATTCGCAATCTTAGAACCCCTCCTATGATAATTGGTCACTTGCAAGACCTGACAGAAGATGGCGCCATAGTAAGAAGCTCCAATGGTACTGTATTCCTAGTCTCGGTAAATCCTAGAATAGACAAGTCTCTTCTAATTCCAGGGTCGAGAGTCGCACTAAATCAAGATACACTTTCCGTGATTGAGGTTATGTCCGACTCTTGGGATCCATTGGTAGTGACTTCGGAGATCATCGAAAAACCATCAGTCACATACGATGACATAGGAGGCCTTGAAGATCAAATTCTCGAGATCCGCGAGGCCGTTGAGCTTTCATTCACCAATCCGGGTGACTTTGAGAAATTTTCAATTGATCCTCCCAAGGGTGTTCTTCTAACTGGGCCACCTGGAACCGGTAAGACACTTCTGGCGAAAGCTGTGGCCAATTCTACAAATGCTGTTTTCCTAGGACTTGTCGCTTCTGAGCTAGCACAGAAGTATATCGGTGAAGGAGGAAGACTGGTAAGGGAGATATTTGATTTAGCTCGGAAGAAAGCTCCGGCAATAGTTTTCATAGACGAACTAGATGCAATAGGCTCTAAGAGACTTGATGGCTCAACTTCTGGTGATCGAGAGGTTCAAAGAACTCTTATGCAACTACTGTCGGAACTAGATGGTTTTGAGCCTTTAGAAGATGTTAAAATCATAGCCGCCACAAATAGGCCAGAGCTTCTCGACGCAGCTCTACTGAGGCCGGGAAGATTTGATAGAATTGTCGAAATCCCCCTTCCAGACGAGGAAGGAAGACTATCTATTCTGAATGTACACACTAAGAAAACACCTATATCTAGCAAGATTAGCTTAGAAGATATCGCCTCTAAGACCGAGGGATTTAACGGTGCTGAAATCAAGTCTCTAGTTGTGGAAGCTGGCGTGAGTGCCATATCGAAAGGCCGGGATAAAATTTCGAAAGCCGATTTCGATAATTCCTTGGATAAGCTTTCGAAAAATAAGGAAAAGGGCAAAATCGATAACTCCTCTGGACTTTATGATTGATAGGCAATCCTAATCTCTTAATCGCTATCGGACATCATGGGCGAACCACTGATAGAGTGCGTGCCGAATTTCAGTGAGGGCAGGGATAAGGATATCATTGATAGAATAACAAACTCAATCTCTAGTATTGATGGCGTTACTTTACTTGATGTAGATATGGGATATGACTTCAATAGAACAGTCGTCACCATGGTCGGCAATCCAGAGTCTATCCTCAAGGCCGCCATTCATTCTACGGGCGTAGCACTCGAATTAATTGACATGAGCAAGCACAGCGGTGAACATGCGAGAATGGGTGCCGTGGACGTTGTTCCTTTCATACCCCTAGAAAACTCGACCATGGAACAGTGTGTCGCTCTTTCAGAAAGATATGCAGAAGCAGTATCAAAACAATTCGGCATTCCCATTTTCCTCTATGCCAATGCTGCTAGGAATAGTATGAGAAGAAGGCTCCCTGATATCAGGAAAGGGGAATATGAGGGTCTCGAGAATAAACTCAAATCAGAGTTATGGTCTCCTGATTATGGACCTTCAAAATTCATAGCTAAGTCAGGTGCTACAGCAACCGGAGCTAGGCAAATTTTAATCGCCTATAACGTAAATCTTAGTACCTCGGATAAGAAACTCGCCAATCAAATAGCAGGAAAAATTAGAACCAGCGGTACGGTAATTAAGGACAAAAATGGGAATAAGATAATTGATAAACAAGGAAAAACAATGAGAAATCCAGGCATTTTCAAATCATTACAAGCCGCTGGTTGGATGTATGATGAGAATACTGCTCAGGTTTCAATGAATTTGCTAGATCACACTGTGACGGGCCTACATCATGTGACAGAAGCCATAATTATTGAAGCTCGAAAACTAGACTTGGAAGTCACTGCTGGAGAACTAGTTGGATTGGTTCCGATGCAGGCTATGGTAGATGCAGGAGTTCATTATTCCCCCAATTCAAAAACTCTCGATGAAAACAAAATTTTACAACATGCGGTCGATGGTTTGAGTCTAGACAGGTTAGGCGAGTTCGATGTTCGTTCATCAATCATAGAGCTAGCTGTAAGGAATGGTGAATAAAATGAATGATGGATATGAAGAAGTTTTGTCGTTAATAGGCTCTTCCGCACCGACTCCTGGAGGGGGTTCTGTTGCCGCTCTCACACTATCACACGCACACTCATTGGCGATGATGGTATCAAGGTTAACTGAGGGCAAACCAAAGTGGTCTAATGGGCATGAAGCGGCACACAAAGTCATCAAATCATCGTCATTGGGTGTCAAAACGGCTCTAGAGCTAGCACACGAAGACGCTGAAGCCTTCGAATTAGTAATGACGTCTTTCAAGCTTCCCAAGGGCAATCAAGATGAGATTAGTATTCGTAATGATGCTATCGAGTCTTCTACCATTAATGCCGCTAGAGTGCCTCTGGAAATAATGAGAGAGTCATGCAAATTCATTAAATCTATCGAAGAACTCTCAATGACCGGAAACTCAAACGCTCTAACGGATCTTCTCGCTTCTTCTAAGCTAGCCGATTTAGCTACAAATATCGCTTCACTAAACGTCAAAATTAATCTCGACTCACTTCAACACAATATGATTGTGAATAAATTCACTTTAGAAATGGACGAATTACTTCTTATTTCCAATCAAAAATCAACAATTATTGAAGAAAATATATTGGAGAGGTTGAAATGGAATTAATATTCAAAGAGCTTGTAAATTCCGGTATTCCTGCCATATTACCGCCTCTAAAGAATTTCGATACATCTGTCCCTCATGCTCCAATTAGGCCCCAAGTTCTTTCCGATTCAGAGAAAAGACTAGCGCTTCAAAATGCTCTTAGATACTTTCCAGAAGATTGGCATACCGTATTGGCATCCGAGTTTTTAGAAGAGTTAGAAAGGTTTGGTCACATATACATGCACAGATTCAGGCCAGACTACGAGATGTTTGCTAGACCAATCGATGAATATCCATCTAATTGTTTAGCAGCAGCATCCATAATGCTCATGATTCAGAATAATCTAGATCCAGCTGTAGCACAATTCCCACATGAGCTAGTTACCTATGGAGGAAATGGCTCTGTCTTCCAAAATTGGGCTCAGTACCTAATCACTATGAGCTTACTTTCTAAGATGACAGAAAATCAGACACTCGTGATCAACTCAGGTCACCCTTTAGGATTATTTCCTTCAGATCCAGAATCTCCTAGGGTCGTGATTTCAAACGGTCTAGTAATACCAAATCACTCCTCACAATTAGATTATGAAAGGATGAATGCCCTCGGAGTTACGCAATTTGGACAGATGACTGCTGGTTCTTACATGTATATAGGTCCACAGGGCATTGTTCATGGTACCACTATAACGCTACTCAATGCGGCTAGGAAATACCTGAATATAGCCAATGACTCTAATTTAGCAGGAATTTTATTCATTACATCTGGTCTCGGGGGAATGTCCGGTGCTCAGGCTAAGGCCGCCGTAATAGCTGGCGCAGTATGCATAATAGCTGAGGTTGATCCTGCAGCCGCCAAGAAGAGACATGAGCAGGGCTGGTTATCTGAATTATACTATGATTTAGATTCTGTAATCAAGCGTGCACGCGCGGCTAAGGATGCCGATGAAGCAGTCTCGATAGGATATGTTGGAAATGTTGTAGATTTGCTTCAATCTCTCATAGAAAATAATTTTACACCCGATTTGGGCAGTGATCAGACCAGTCTGCACAATCCATGGCTTGGCGGATATACCCCCGTTGGGCTTTCTTATGAAGAAGCGAAAATAATGCTATCAAATGATCCGGATCTCTTCAAAGATAAGGTAAAGAAATCTCTCAGGAGGCATGCAGAAACAATTAATGTTCTCTCATCTAGAGGAATGAAATTCTGGGACTATGGAAATGCCTTTTTGTTGGAGGCGAGTAGATCTGGGGCGGACGTACTTGATTCAGAAGGACAATTCAGGTATCCTTCATATGTGGAAGATATCATGGGACCTATGTGTTTCGACTACGGATTCGGGCCTTTTAGATGGGTTTGTACCTCGGGAGAGAAGGATGATTTGGATATGACTGATTCCATAGCACATAGAGTTCTAAGCAGACTCTACTCCGAGGCTCCAGAAAGAATTAAACAGCAGTATGCGGATAATTTGAGATGGATTGAGGGGGCATCAAAAAATAATATGGTTGTAGGAAGTAAGGCCAGGATACTCTATGCCGACTCTATGGGTAGGAGATCTATAGCCACGGCTTTCAATGACGCTATTAAGAAAGGGGAGGTATCTTCTCCAATTGTTCTCGGTAGAGATCATCATGACGTCAGCGGGACAGATAGTCCATACAGGGAAACCGCCAATATTCGTGATGGTTCCATGTTTACAGCAGACATGGCAGTTCAGAATTTCGTCGGAGACTCGTTTAGGGGTGCTACGTGGGTAAGTCTTCACAATGGAGGAGGAGTCGGTTGGGGAGAGGTCATTAATGGCGGGTTCGGTCTGTTTATTGATGGCTCTACCAAGTCTCAAAAATCCATAGATTCAATGATTCCCTGGGATGTTGAGAATGGAGTGGCCAGAAGATCATGGGCGAGGAATGATGAGGCCATGTGGACCATTAATAGGGCAATGGAGAATAACTCAGAACTACAAGTCACAATGCCATCCCTCGTTAAAGAACAAGTTCTAGATGAGGCGTTCAATTCTCGATGAGTCTATTTGTGAATGCCCATACCGGCAAACATGCGTGACCTTGTGATTGATGGCAACAGCCTTACAATAGCTGATGTTATAGATACAGGATTAGGTCAAACTCTCGTATCACTTTCCGATATAGCTAGGAAAAAGATGAGCCACTCCCGAGCTGGGATAGATCAAATTTTGTCCACACAAAAGGTGACTTATGGAATCAATACTGGATTTGGTGCTCTTTCATCTGTATCTATCGACTCTGATCAGCTAGAAGAACTTCAGGCTAACCTTATTCGTAGCCATGCCTGTGGAATCGGTGAAGAGATGGAAAATAAGCACATTCTAATGATGATGCTAATTAGAGCCAATACCCTATGTCGTGGAGACTCTGGCGCACGCCCAGTAATTGTTGATACCCTCATATCTATGATCAATAGGGGAGTTTGCCCTGTAATACCTCGAATAGGCTCTCTAGGGGCATCGGGAGATTTAGCCCCATTATCCCATCTTGCGCTTGGGATGATGGGAGAGGGCGTCGCCAATGTCAGGTATGCTGATGGTGAATGGAAATCCATGAACTCATTGGATGCCCTAGATATGCATGATATAGCGCCTATTCTACCAGCAGCAAAAGAGGGATTATCTCTGATTAATGGAACTAGTCAAATGTGTGCATTCATGTGTGAAGCATTACACAATCTAGACATCCTATGTTTCGCTTCAGATGCCTCATTAGCATGTACTGTGGAAGCAATAAGGGGGTCACACAAACCCTTTGATCATAGAATCCATGATTCGAGGCCCCATCCCGGACAGAAAATCTCAGCGGCGAGAATCTTATCACTACTCACTAATTCAGAAATCAAAATCTCTCATGCTGATTGTAACAAGGTCCAAGATGCTTACTCTATCAGATGTTCTCCGCAGGTTCATGGGCCTGTAATTGATATGTTGAAGGAGTCCAGAAGAATACTGCACATTGAAATTAATAGTTCCACCGATAATCCCCTGGTTTTCACTGAGGGGGATGATGTTGAGGTATTATCAGGAGGCAACTTCCACGGCCAATACATAGCACTGACCAGTGACTCCCTTTCTATTGCCTGTCATGAACTGGCTAGTATTTCCGAAAGGAGGATAAACCAGATCCTCGATCCAAAATGGAGTGGACATAGTGCATTTTTAGCAAGAAATGAAGGTCTTGAAAGTGGTCTAATGATTATTCAATATTCATCCGCTGCAGTTCTAGCAGAGCTTCACTTGCTATCAAACTCAGCTACAACATCCAATACACCTGTCAGTATGGGTAAAGAAGACCATGCTTCAATGGGCTCTACTGGATCTTACCGAACTATGATCGCAACTAGATTACTCTCCAATGTAATCGCCAACGAACTAATCTGTGCCTGTGAGGCCTTGGATAGAATAAGTGAAAATCCTGGAGAAGGGGTATCTAAGATTAGGTCCTTGATTAGGGGAATTGTCAAGCCACTTGAAGGGGATCGTGTACTATCAGATGATACTAGAAATGTATCCCAGTCCCTACTAAATGGCGATTTAACAAACATCTTCGGGTGATAATATGCAAGAGAAGTTGCATCTCAAACAGCACCCAGGCATCAATCCACCATCTTTCGAGACAACAATTTCTGAAATATTAGACGGTGGCATTTACCTCGATAAGACATATTGTTACCCTCGGGGTGGGGGACAACCTGGGGATCGCGGAATTATTTCAACAGGTGGAAAATCAAGTAATTTTGGAGAGGTTTTATCAGGTGAGAAAATATTACATCCTGTTCAGGATACTGAAATATTTTCCGAAGGAGATAATATTCTATGTGAAATAGATAGTGTTTGGAGAAATAAAAATACAATGATGCATACTGCTCAACATGTCTTTTCTGCTATTGCTAATGATATGTTCAAGGCCGAGACTGTAGGAAATCAGATTAGCGAATCTACAACAAGAATTGATTTATGGTTTCCAGACAGGGAGTTATTCGACGCAGTAGAAATATCCACACAAGTTAATGATATTCTAAGATCAGGTGCCGATGTTCTTATCCACCAGTGGTCGAGAAATGAAATCCTTAGTCATAAAAATATGAGGCATACCAATTTCATGGACAGAATACCTTCTTCGGTAAAAATTCTAAGAGTAGTAGAAATTGAAGGAATTGACTTGTGTCCTTGTGCTGGGACACACGTCGGGAACATATCCGAGATACCTCCGATATCAATAGAGAGTGTTAGATCCAAAGGATCTGGTAAACTCAGGGTAACCTATTCATGAATTATCATTAAATTAGTATTGTAGTTACTGGTGGGCTCGGCAGGAA
>DALI01000049.1:72109-98965 GCA_002496725.1 Euryarchaeota archaeon UBA181
CCTAGACCACGAGCCCAGTAATTAGGCGAAACACTACTGCCCAATGAATCATTCCATCATTCAAGACACAATCTTAGAAATCTTACCTGTACATCCATCTTGACTACATAGGCCGTGCGCTCTGGTTCTACCGTTTTTCATCAACTCTAGTTGACAATTTATGATCGAACCATATGTTTTGCAACTCATGCAGTAGCCGCTGACATTCCTATTCATCTTGCCCACTATGTATTTTCTACTAGTCCCTCAGATAAGGGGGTTTTGGTGAATTATTGTAATAAATTGCAAAAACGTTACACTGAACTAATATTCCAGCATATAGTTGAATAATAAATTCTGATAACCTCGATTATCAGTTGTACGTAAAGCTCGTTTTATTGAGTAGATCGATATCATTATTGATGCTGACGAAACGAAATTTTGATTATGTCTAATTGTAACTTTGTATTTATTAATAATTTGTAATTTATACATAACTACCAAGATTATTTTACAATATGTCCATTAGCAACAGTCATCAATATTGGATTCATTCCAGGTGTCTGGCACCATGAGTCCAAACTTTTTGATTTCAGAATGTTCAACGATGCTTTAGATTTCTCAGATATTGTTCCCGGCAACTCCCCTCCTGAATACCCCATAGTTGTAGATGGATTTCTTGTACTGGCTGCAAGAGCAGATAACGGGTCAATTCCGCATCTGTGTGTTGCTAGTGAGCCTACGAATGGCATTGATATCGTATTGCAGTTTGGATTAAAGTCTGTTGCGATAGAGAATGCCCATGAGTTTTCCTGACATTCTCTCATAGGGGGGAACTCCTTCATTCCCAAAACATATTGCGTCCCAGCGAGAAAAGTTTGCATTACCCCAGATTTGTCTGCCTCACTCCTCGATTCATTATTCGAACAAGCAACATGATCAGCACTTACGGATCCCATCTCTACCGCCAACGACAAGCCACCTGAGTCAGTAAACTCGTCTACATGTAGTCTCGATCCCAATCCCATCCCATTACAAGCTTCAATGATATCTGCGGTTTCTTCCGTTGTAAACCAGCCTGGTTCACAGAATACATCTGCCCACTCAGCAATTCCTTGTTCACACACCTTTGGGAGTTGATCGTTGATCAACTCATTTAGATATTCTTTCTTTTCCATATTCTTTGGGATATCATGGGCGCCTAACCATGTTGCATGTATCTCACAATTTGTATTCTCATTTACCTTAGAAGTGGCCTCTAAGAGAGATAACTCCGTCTCTGTGTTTAGCCCGTAACCACTTTTTGCTTCTAGCGTGGTTGTACCCAACTTCAATGCCCTATTAGCCCTATCCAAACCAATATTTACCAATTCTTGGAAGGTACTTTTTCTTGTACTCGACACAGTCTTAGAAATGCCCCCTCCGATATCTGCAATATCAGAATATGTAAGCCCACTTTGTCTGAGGGCCATTTCATTACTTCTGTCCCCACTCCAAATTAGATGGGTATGTGAGTCAACAAACCCTGGGATAATTGCATTTCCGCCTGCATCTATTATCAATGCACCATCATGATTTGTTGTTCGTTTATTCCAAGATGGAGCGAATTCAGAGATCAAACTATCCGAGTCATTAATTTTGGATATAAAACCGTCTTCGATTAGTATGCCAAGTCCAGCATCGTAAACATTGGCTTCTTTATCCCCCATTTCGGGTCCTCTCAATGGCTTCGTGACATCTCCATACGACATGTGAGCGATTTCCCCGCTGTTGACTATCAAGGTCCGCACGACCTGCCACAGTAGTGATGCTTGAAAGCACTACCCTAGTCCCGATTACATGGGAGGACTAATGGTAGGGGTAGAAAGTACTGCTCACACCCTATCATTAGGTTTTGTCGGAGAAGATGGCGAGCTGTTTTCTTCTGAGTCAGCTCTATTCAAACCAGAACAGGGCGGTATTCATCCACGAGAAGCCGCAGACCATCATTCCGTAATGGCACCAAAGCTCATATCATCGCTTCTTTCGAGGGATGATTTCAGTCGAGATGATATTATCGGTGTCTCATTTAGTCAAGGCCCTGGACTGGGGCCATGTCTGCGTATTGGGGCCTCAGTAGCGAGATCCCTTTCTTCCGTATGGAAAGTTCCCCTGATTGGAGTTAATCACTGCGTTGCTCATATTGAAGTCGGCAGGAATCAGACTGGATGTGAAGATCCAGTCTTACTCTATGCTAGTGGGGGTAATACGCAAGTTATCGCTAGGGCAGGAGATAGGTATAGGGTAATAGGGGAGACCCTTGATATTGGCATAGGGAATATGCTGGATAAATTTGCACGCCATCATGATATAGCCTTCCCAGGGGGTCCCGAAATAGAGAAGCTTTCTTCAAGATGGTTAGAATCAGGAAAAGCTGAGGAATATGAGTTCCTTCAACTTCCATATGGCGTGCATGGAACTGATCTAGCATTTTCTGGATTGTTGACTTCAGCCATATCGCATTCTAGGAATTTGCCTTTGGAACAAGTTTGTTTTTCTCTACAAGAACATGCATTCGCAAGTTGCATAGAGGTTGCAGAACGCGCGATGGCACACACTGGCAAGTCTGAATTATTGTTGGGAGGAGGTGTTGCTTGTAATGGAAGACTGAGAGAAATGAGCCGTATCATGTGCGAAGAAAGAGGAGGAAAATCATTCTGGCCAGAGAAACAATATTGCATTGATAACGGCACTATGATTGCCGAACTTGGTAGGAAGGAATTTCTATCTGGTAGGACCACACCTATCGATGAAAGCTCAATCGATCCTTCAATGAGGACTGACTCCTCCATAATATCTTGGCCTTGAGTACTAAGTCTTATGAGAGTCCTTCTAGGCGGGAGGTTGGAGATAGCCATAGTGCAGAGGAGAAGGAAGCCGAGGTCTAAGCCTCGTGACGTATTCAGTGGTTCAGGCCAACCTCAGAAAAAAGCCCCTCAGCATCCTAATCCAGAAGTCAATAGAAGGCCGGTAGATACGCCACCTGCAAAACCCATTCCAAAGAAGAAAATTGAGTCAGAACCGTCTCAAAATACAAACAAGGAATCCAAAAAATCCAGTAAGAAAAACATTGCTAATGCAGATAAGACGAAGGATATCATAGAGAGTCAAATCCTCGGTGATTCCAAGAAAACACTGGGGCTTAGGAATAAAAGTAAAGTCATAGAAGTGGATGTAAAAGATAATGTTACTAGTAAGAGGGCTCAAGATATCATAGACAAGAGTCGCGCTAGGGCAAAGCAGTCATTGGTGAAAAAGCCTACAAGTGGTAATGCAAAGCCAACTACTCCAGCCCCAGCCCCAAAGAGAAGGCCCAGGAAAACGAAGAATTCATTCCAACCTGCTGAGAGAAAGAGAAGATTAGATCGTAGTAGGCATATGGAATATAAGTACGAGGTTAGAAGGTTGCTAGTAGACTTGAACGTCGAAGAAGATCAACGTTCAAGTATACTTGGTACGGTATGGGCAAAAGGTGAGAGACAGACAGTTTCTGAAGCTAAAGATTACCTCAGCTCAAAGCACTCAGAGGGATTAATTAACGACAAACAATTAGATGCACTCAATAAAATTGTAGATGGTTATACAATAAGACGATGAATCACATAATTCATTTCCCGTCGCCCACTGGCTTGTCTGTTATTGCGACATGGCGATTAGGTGATTCGGAGTATGGATAATTTGTCAGATCCAGGAATTCCCCCCTATACAAGAGGTATTTATCCTCAAATGTATAGGAGTAAATTATGGACGATGAGACAATATGCAGGCTTCTCGACAGCTAAAGAAACCAATCAAAGATTCAGATTATTATTGGATCAGGGGCAGACAGGATTGTCCGTGGCATTCGATCTTCCTACACAACTCGGCTTAGACTCTGATGACAAGTTATCCGAGGGAGAAGTAGGAAAGGTTGGTGTCTCGATAGACTCAATATCAGATATGAGGGATTTATTCAAGAATATTGACTTGTCAAAGGTCTCTACATCAATGACGATTAATGCACCTGCCACTACTCTCTTAGCGCTTTATGTCGCAGTAGCAGATGAACAAGGCGTCGATAGGAAGAATCTCAGGGGAACTGTGCAGAATGACATCCTGAAAGAATACATTGCTCGCGGATTATACATATATCCTCCCGAAGCCTCAATGAGACTAACTAGAGATTTAATGAGCTGGTGTTCAGCAAATGCCCCTTCATGGAATACCATTTCTGTTAGCGGTTATCACATGAGAGAAGCTGGTTGTACTGCTGTAGAAGAAATAGCCCTAACCATACTTAATGCAGTTGAATATGTAAGAAATGGGGTTAATGCGGGTATGGATGTAGATGACTTCGCACCAAGAATATCCTTCTTTTTCGCATGTCAGAATGATATTCTTGAAGAGGTCTCAAAATTCAGAGCTGCAAGAGAAGTATGGCATAAAATTATGACAACTAAATTCAATCCAAAAGATCCCAAATCTTCCATGCTTAGATTCCATACACAGACTGCCGGTGCAACACTTACAGCTCAGCAACCTTCGAATAATATTGTTAGAGTATCATATCAGGCATTGTCCTCCGTCCTAGGCGGGACTCAATCACTCCATACAAATAGCTTCGATGAGGCAATTGGTCTTCCAACAGATGACGCTGTTACAATAGCTCTCAGGACCCAACAAATTCTGGCATTAGAGACTGGAATAACTAATCACGTAGATCCACTAGCAGGATCCTTTGTTATTGAGAAGATGACCTCAGAGATTGTGGCATCATCTATGGAATTAATTGAAAATATTGAGTCCAAAGGAGGCGCATTATCGGGAGTCAGATCCGGAATTCAACAGAGGATGATCCATGAAAGTGCATGGAAGCACCTCAATTCCGTAGAAGATGGTTCAATGAGCGTTGTGGGGCTCAATGTGAACCAACAGCTGGACGAACCGATGGTCGAGGGAGAGATACTTGACTCAAGTCTAGCAGAAGGTCAAGTTCTTTCAATAAAGAGAATGAAATCTGAAAGGGATAATGAGATGGTATCTAATGCACTGAAAAACCTCCTGGAGGCTTGCTATTCTGAGAATAATCTGATGGACTATATCATAGAAGCAGTGAAAGTGGACTGCACTGTAGGGGAGATAAATGCGGTGATGAGTGAAGTTTTCGGAACATGGGTTTCGCCAAGTGGTGTTTGAATGACGAAAATCGATCATATAGGAATAGCTACTGAATCAATAGATGCGGCGCTACCTTTCTGGGAGGTTTTAGGATTCACCTCAAACGGAGGGGGTGTCGTCGAGGAGCAGGGTGTCGTTGTAAGGTATCTAGAGAATGAGTCTGAATCAAGAATAGAATTACTCGAACCAATAACAAAGGATACCCCCGTAGGCAGATTTATCGAAAAAAGAGGAGTTGGAATTCAGCAACTTGCTATCTCTGTAAGTGATATAGAATCAACCATTTACAATTTACAAAATATCGGTGTAAGGATGATTAATAATGAGCCCCAAATAGGCCATGGGGGTCGAAAAGTGGCATTTATTCACCCTTCATCATCCGGAGGGGTTTTGGTCGAGCTAGTGGAGTCCAATTGAAAATCATCAAAAGGAGAATTAATCTCCGAACATCATGATTACTTCCATCAAGAGTGTTATACAGAATGAGTCACTATCATCCAACGACATTTTATCCGAAGTTGAGTTCCTTTCATCAACCCTAAGCTTATTGAGGGATTCGGATGAAATTTCCAATGATCAATTTCTTGAAGCGGGCTCTATTCAAGGGGGCCTCAATTTGCTATGTGCTATGATATCAAATGGGGCGGCAGACAATGAAATAAAGCTCCAGGCATCTAGTTTGATGGTTAAAACTGAGTCACTATGTAGCAAACACGAAAAATTAGATGCAATAATTGAGAGTAAGAGATGATTAGAATCATTTTGATAAATGGAAAATGATATTGTGAGAAAATACCCCCCCTTTGATGCATTTATATTGGGTCTTCCGAAATGCGGTACGACGTGGCTTTCAGAAGTACTTTCTAGTAACCCGTCTATTGCTTTCTCGAATCCCAAGGAGCCAAATTTAGTAGCATCAAGGGTAAGTACATTTGACCGAAGTACGGATAATCCTAATTATGACGGTTATGATAAAATATTCTCTGGAGAAGGCTTCAGGATTGACGGATCCGTACATACCTTCACCTGTCCCCACGCTCCATCACGAATCTTAGAAGCCAATTCGCAATCTAAGTTTATTATCTGCCTCAGAGAGCCTATAGATAGAGCACATAGTCACTGGAAGATGATTCGAGACATAGGTTCTGATATTAGCAATGACGAGAACTGGGACACATTCGAAAAAGCATGGGATGATACCAGATTTAGAGAGGAGTCCCTATGGGCAGAATCAATGCAAAGATGGTTAGACTCATTCGACAGAGATAGTTTCTACATCATTGATAGTAGCCAAATGAAGTCTGATCCAAAGAAGGTGCTGGACAATATTTCGAAGCATTTGGGTTTACCAGGATATGAATATGATTTATCAATCAATATAAATTCTAACAGATCAATAGATAGAAGAAAACCTACGATCATTGGTACTTCAATCAAATATGTTGTATCATTAATACCGGATAGCATTAGAATAATGCTATCCAAACCACTGCAAAAAAGATCGATAAATATCTATAATTTACCATTAATTAGTAGAGGGGCGAAACATCAAAACATCGAATCTAGAGATTATTTATATTGTTCAGAACAGGTAATTTCTGACTTAGTTAAATTTGAAAATATTACCGGATTCAAAACTTCTCATTGGATTAATAGAATCAATGAATATATCAGATAATGATACTTTCATATTCTTATGGTATTACTTGAGTAATACTTAACAACAGTATGTTGTTCGACAGCACATGCCTAAAGTAAGTCTAGACATGCCAAATGAAATCCTCACAGATCTTAAGAAGCATGTTGGTGACAAGAAGAAATTCGTAAGTGTGGCCGATGCTGTAAGGACAGCTTGCAGAAAATTACTAGACCAACTCGATGAAATTGATATCAGAAATGGAAGGGGTGAATGAAATGGTAAACAGAAATGATGCTATTAATGCAGTTGAGACTATAGTTAGATTCATTGAGAGCACCGATGGAGAATTACGTGAAGGTTTACTAGATACCCCACAGAGGGTAATCAATTCATTTGAAGAAATATATGCTGGATACAGTATTGACTCAGGTGAAATTTTAGACTCGACATTCAATAGTGAAGATTATGATGGTATTGTTTTGTTGAGCGACATAGAGTTCCATAGCACATGCGAGCATCATCTACAACCATTCAGTGGCAAAGCGCACATTGCTTACATCCCCGTGCAAAGAATAGTCGGCATAAGCAAATTGGCGAGGCTGCTTGATTCACATTGCAAGAGGTTACAGAATCAAGAGAGAATTACAAAATCTATAGCTGATGACATTGTAAAGCACCTCAATCCCTTAGGTTGTGCTGTAATCCTGGAGGCTAAGCACGGGTGTATGAGGTGCAGGGGCGTACTGAAGCAGAACGCCGTTATGTCCACAAGCTCAATGAGGGGAGCATTCTTTGATAATTCAGAAGCTAGAAGTGAACTATTTCAATTAATCAACAACTCAAACAATGGATGATTTAAATGACAACATATCCGATTGTTGAAATCTTTCATTCTGTACAGGGAGAGGGGTATCACGTAGGAATTCCCCATGTATTTATTAGATTTGGAAATTGTAATCTAAGGTGTGAATGGTGCGATACAAATTTCTTAAAGTTCGAAGAGAGGACCATGGATAGTATCGTACATGAAGTACTTTCATATGACTGTGACAGAGTCATATTTACGGGCGGTGAACCAGCCATGCAGGATCTTAATACAATAGGGAAGAAACTGAAAGAGCATGATATTTATCTCTCAATTGAAACTAATGGGACGATTGAAATAGATCCGATAATTGATTGGATTTGTGTTAGCCCAAAAGATCAACTTTACCCCAATGTTTCAATCAAGCAAAGACATGGAAATGAGTTGAAAGTAGTATACTGTGGACAAGATCTCTCAATGTACCAGGATTTGAAGCTTGGGTTTGAACATCACTTTATCCAGCCATGCTACATCGAAACAGATACAATAGAGCAAAATGGCAAATCATTCCAAGATGTCGAGCAGTTAGTCAAGTTAAACAGTGGTTGGAGACTTAGTTTACAGACTCATAAGTGGATGGGGGTGCTATAATCAGAGCAGTAATGGCACTATCTGGGGGAATGGATAGTACAGGCCTTCTACTGTCACTCTTGGCAGAAGGATACCATGTGACCTGTATCAGTTATGAATATGGACAGAAACACTCCATAGAAGTAGAGAGAGCCAAAGTAAATATCCAATATCTTAGTGAACATGGAATCTTTGTGGGTCATGAGGTTATTGATCTCAAATCCGCCTTCTCTTCATTACAATCAGCACTGACGACAGACAGTATTTTAGTGCCCGAGGGACATTACGAGGAAGAACAAATGAAATCCACAGTGGTTCCCAATAGAAATGCCATATTTGCATCAATACTTTATGGATATGCGCTCAGTATCTCAGCCACTGAAGATTCAGATGTGGTGATAGCATTGGGTGTTCATTCGGGAGACCATGCGATATACCCTGATTGTAGGCCTGAGTTTTATGATTCGATAGAGAAATCATTTGCCTTAGGCAACTGGGGGTCTGATAGAATCTCTATGAAGCTCCCATATATCAATCAAGATAAGGTGTACATCCTTAGAGATTCAATAAATAATTGCAATCATCTGGGCCTAGATTTCGATACTGTTTTTCGTAACACAAATACCTCTTACAACCCTGATGAATCTGGTATTTCTTCAGGTAAAAGCGGTGCGGATATAGAAAGAATACTGGCATTCAATTCCATCGGTCGGAGAGATCCATTGGAATATATTGATACCTGGGAAAACGTACTTGAAAATGCCCTTAAGCATAAATTACGTCACCACGTAATGAAGGAAAATGGTACTGAAAGACCATTCACTGGACTTTATGACAAGCATTACGATTCTGGTGTATACAATTGTGCCGACTGCGGGCAAACACTGTTCAGCTCTAAATCTAAATTCGACTCAGGCTGTGGCTGGCCTGCATTCTCCGATGAATTTCAAAATGCGAATATTGAGAAATTAGTAGATAATAGCCATGGTATGACGCGAATTGAGGTCAGATGTAGCGAATGCGACTCCCACCTAGGACATCTATTTCATGAATCAAAGGGCCCCAGATATTGTATTAATTCAATTTGCTTAGAATTTATGGAGGAATAGAATGACAACTAGGATTAAGAGATGGGTTGAGACTGATACTGGACATAGGGTTCCCAACCACAAGAGTAAATGCAGAAATATGCATGGACATCGATATCGATGGGAAGCTGAGTTATCCGGTGATGTAGTTACGGATATTGGTGTTTCAGAGGAAGGAATGTTGATTGATTTTTCTGATGTTTCAAAGATACTAACAACATATATTCACGATATAGTCGATCATGCATTTATCGTATTCGAGGGGGATGAAGTAGCAATTAGTGCACTCTCAGTTATGCCAGATAATCATAAAACTGTAATTGTTCCATTCATACCCACTGCAGAGAATCTAGCTAAATGGGCGTTCGAACAAGTTCAGCCACATATCATCTCTTCCTATGGGAATAAGTTACAGCTACATTCATTTCATGTCAGAGAGACTCCAAAGTCATGGGCAAGTTGGTATCCTGAAAAATAGGATATAGAATATTAATTTCAGCTCTGAATCTATCATAAGATAGTGATTAACTATGATCGGTTTTATCGCCTTCAAACGAATCAGCCGCTTCTGAAATTACAGATAGGATTCGGTGAATCTCATCATCCTTGGGTAACCCCCTCATTATCACCCTGTTCAGAGTTTCCTCTATTCCGTTTCTCTTATGTTCCTTAGTGGGCATAGAACTAGCGAGCCTTGATATTTCTGACCTCAGTCTACTACGTAATGCTGGATTCAGCAGCCTCATTTCCTGAGACTCAGCGAAATCATGCTTTGCATCTGTTACGTACCACACGTAGCATATAATCGATACGGCATGACTAAGATTGAGAATGGGGTATCCTTCCCATGTGGGGATTGTGACTAGAATGTCGCATTCTTGTAACTGTTCATTTGTTAATCCGATATCCTCCGGACCAAAAACTAATGCAATTCTTCCTTCAGATGACCCCAGTCTTTCTGGCAACTCCTCAGGAAGTAAGAAATGCCTGAATGTTATTTTATCTCCAATCTCCCTCTTACCAGAAGTACCTACAACGACAGAGCAATCCTTGGTTGCATCTTCTAGAGACTCAAATATTTTGCAGCTTTCCAAGATATTCTGTGCGTGTTTTGCTCTATTCCTTGTTTCATCGCTCCAGTCCCTATTTCTTCCAACTATTCTAAGATCCATAATTCCGAAATTTAAAATCGAACGTGCAACAGCACCGATGTTTCCATCATATTTTGGTTCTACAAGAACTACAGAGACATTTCTTACCCCCAAAGGAGGATCAACTTCCAATCTTCCGCCCATGGTAACTCGAGATAGTCGTTGTTCAAGAGTAATGCGCTAATCTACACGTCTTTGCCTGTACCTTGTGATATATCCAGCGATCCAGTTCCTCATCCTCTTGTTGTCTACATCGGAAAATTGACTGACTAAATGCTTATTCGCATCAAAGTCATCAGAGAACTGATCGGGATAAAGCTCCAAAAGCCTAAGGGCCCTAATTTTAACGAAGGAAGGTCTAATATTGCCCATTTTTATTCCTCCAGCAGTTTCACCTCAAGGGGAAATCCTTCCTCCCTGGTGCATACAATAGTAATTTTCCTTGGGGGCTTTTGCATACCCTTCGACCAGATATAATGATTGACGGCCTCGTCGATCCAAATATCTTCATCTTCCCTCTTTTTCATGTGTCTAGCGACATGAATCTTTATTTCGGCCATTGCCCTGTTTGCTCTCCTAGTACGGGGAACACTCCAAGCCGCCCTGAGGGGGATGGTCATTTCTTTTATCTCCGCCATATATTCACCTCTGTAACTTACTCCTTCGCCACATATGTCTCTTAGGGTGTGTGGTGGTATTTCGATTGGTCCTTAGCATAACCCATACTGGGACCCTTCTATTCTGTTTAGTGACTTTCATTAGACGCCTCTTTTTTGCGTTGGGCTTGTGTCTTGCCATTGTCATCACCTAATAATTAGAAAGTCCGGGGTGCCTTTCAATAGCTGCTTCAAGCACGTCATTAGCAACAGAATCTAGTAGCGCCTGTCCGGCAGAAGTCAGAACCTTACCGTGGTTAACACTGCCAGAAAGGTTCATCTTACTTTGAATCAGGCCTGCGGAGGTTAGTTGTTGCATTACTGTTCTTGAGATATTCCGAGATCCGGCTACAGCCCTGTTTGGCTTTACGCCCCTGTCCTTGGGGCCACCGAAGTGTTGGGCCATGTGATTGGCTCCGATTGGTCCGAGCTTGCCGACCTTCCTCAATACAGCCGCCGAACGTATATGCCACCAGTTGTCTTGAGAGGGAGGCCTCTCTCTGTGTGTACCAGTTTTGACCAAAGTAGACCATTCTGGGGGTTTTATGGACTCTACATCCACTAAACGAACGGAAAGCTCGTTGATGAGAAGGTCCGCTGGAACATCATGATACGTAGTCATAGCCACACCAAGCAGCCGCCCGTCTTACAGTCTGTATTTAACCGTGATGACACACAACTCGATATCTCGCCCCGCTGAAACAGTTACAGTGTACTACAAGGATTGAAATTAGTACGTCCACACGCAAGTGCATGCGTAAGACGATGTCTCAAAATCCTAACATGCTTAGGACGATGATTGGTATCGGCCTTACTCTGATATTTGTACTCGGATACGCTGTCTATTCAAACACGGTTGAGTCAGAGTATTATGGCTATGTGACTACGAATGAGATGGAAGCTCTAGAGCTTAACCAAGATGATCCTGAATCCTCGGAATGGTATGTATCCACCAACATTCCGATGACTTGGATAAATGTATCAGCCGAGGGAGCTCCTGAAAACTCAATTCTGAGAGTTCAAGCGGATGGAATCTCATGGTTCCATTCTCCATTTCTCGGAGAGAACCAAGATTTCCCCTTCAATTGTGAAGGTGATGGCGACTACTCAGATTTGGTGGAAACCTGTGATTTTTCTACGACGCATGAAATTGAGATTATCGAATCTGGTGAAGTAAGCCTGAGGGGGATTGTGTCATCCATTTTACCTATCGAGGGCCTGGGTTATCTTCAGGCAGATGATATGGAACAAGCACTGATTCTAGCTGACGAATTAATCAATGACGAAAAATCCACTATTACTTGGAGGATTGGCATCTATGATGAGAATCTTGAACCCATATCAAGCAATGGCATTTCTATCAATGTAAATATTACAACACACGATTTGACTAGTGTGAGTGAATTTGAGATTGATCCCATTGAGGAGTCTGTATACAGTCTGGCAACTCTAATTGGTTGCTTCAGTCTAATGTTGATTCTGCCACTCATAATTTACTTTTCAGCTGTCTATAAGGCCAAGAAAGACGAGTCCGTTAGGATGGATGCCCCTAATCTCGACTCCTAGGCACGTTAGGTAAATCCGCTAGTATAACCAAATTGAGCTCTTCTAAAATTAAAATGGAGGCTGAGCAACGCTCTTCGGATGGAATTATGGCCTCTTCAAAGCACTCTTCCATTGCTTCGGCTATCTCTCCTAAACTCCTCGTTCCATCCATTAGCTGCCATAGGCCGGAATTCAATTGATCTAGGGGTCTTCTGAGATTAGCGGGTGCACGAAGAATTCTTGCAATTAAACCCTCTATGAATGAAAATTTTTTCTCTATAGTTATCACAACTTGCCTATTGCTAATGCCAAATAAATCCATTGTTGGTGAAACTTCACCATAGCTCTGTCCTAGCTCCCAATTAGAGGGAGCTCTTGTAGGAAAAATACCGGGATCGATTTTTACAGTCATCCGATGATCACCCACAACATCAGGCTAGTCATACAACAAATTCCAAGTATGGCTGAGGCCTTGGTTAGATCATATGACTGGATTATATTTTTTGAATACCATGTCAATAAACCAAAGAATGAACTGAGAAATAGTAAAATTTCACTACCTGCAGGCAGAACTTGCAAATTATCTCCTCAATTTAATAGTGTTAGTTACAATTGATGTGGCCAACGAAGAAACCCTTTCTCTTATGGCCGCGTTTTTCAGCGAACCGTCTTCCTCGAAGGCCTCCTTGATATTTGGAACTGCAACTTGTTCAGGGATCACCCATCCATGAATCCACCTTGCTGCAATTCTCATGTGATTCAGAGTATTATTACTAGACTGGCCGCCCAATGTACAAACTAAACCGAAAACCTTCCCAGATGTATGCTTGGAATATAGCCAATCAAGGCTATTTTTCATTACGCCACTCATTGTTCCATGGTATTCCGGGCTAGAAAGTATGTATGCATCGGCACTGGTTGCCATTTCCTGAAATTCCTTGACATTAACGTCATCCCAACTACCTTTGGCCCCCACAAGTGGAAGAGGCTTGTCCCCATGATCCCATATGGAAATTTCAGCTCCTTGTTCGGCGCACTCATTTAGGATTAGCTCCAACATCCTACCATTTGCAGATTTCAAATCATAAGTTCCACAAATTCCCATCACCCGAATTGACTGTGACATGAATTGGGATAGAGGTTCCCATCTTCAAGGTGTAGGTATGGGAAACAAAATTTACAGGGAACAAGACAAGATAATACTTATTGTTCTGTTGTCCAGCGATTAGGCATGGACGCGGGCAGGATAGGTCAGTTGCTAAGTGATGCGAAGTCACATGCGGACTCAGGTGATATGCTAATAGCTAGCCAACTTTACACCAGGGCAACTGAAATTGGCATCAATAGTGCGGCGGCATGGTATGGATTAGGAGTTGTACAAACGACGCGAGGATATCCCGAAGAGTCAATTGCCGCGTTTGAAAGGGCGTATGAGATTAATCCTGATCATGCCCCGACAGCAGCAAATTTAGCAATTCTCCTTGAGAATATTGATCCTGAAAGAGCTACCGTACTAGCAAATTTTGCGATAAATAAGCTCGGTAGAATTGAACAGTTAACCAATCTTGTAGAAAGTAACGAGACTGATATCGATGTTGTTCCATTGCTAGATTCCTCCGCGGTAAATACAATTGACGATAACATAGAAGAACCAATAGAAAATATGGCGGATGATGATATTCCGCTTCTTCAGAGTCGTGAAGTTTTGGAAGATGATGGAGATATACTGGTTGAATCTAGAAAACTACCCTCATTGGACGTTGTAATAGATCAAGCTGAAGCAATGATAAGGGATGGTAATCCAGAAGAAGCTCTTGATCTATTGAGGCAAAGGTCGGGCTCCGATGGTTCAACAAACTATCGTTTGTGGTCCTTGTGTGCTACCTCCCTTTCTATGATTGGGCATGACCAGGAGGCGTTGGAATCTATTGAGTATGCGATAGCTATCGGCGATGATAGGGCAAAAACCCATTTCAATCATTCACAGATTCTTAGGAAATTCGGGAAGACCAATGAGGCAATGCAGTCTGTCGCAAATGCATTAATCTCTGAACCGAATCATATCAACAGTTTAATTTCATTGGGGGAGATGCGTTATGATGCTGGAAATTTAGATGAAGCAGTATCTATTTGGGAAAAGGCACAACAAATTGAGCCAAATAATGATATTTCCATTCGTATAAAAAATGCTAGATTATCACTTCAGAACCATCTAGATGAGCCAATAAGTGAGAATTCTACTATCGTTGACTCATTTGCTAATAAAATTGCAATGGCTAGGGAGCTTACAGGCTTAGGTGACCATGTCAATTCTGTGAAACTATGGAAGGAACTCCTCGAGAATAATAGAGACTCATCGGAAATATGGAACGGAATGGCAGATTCACTGTCTGCGGCCGGGCATATAGATAGGGCGTTCCAGTGCCGACAGAAAGCAAAATTCATTGAGACGGGGGAAATATCGGAGGTAACCGATACGGAAGATGAAGAATTAGATCTAATAACTGCGGGGAATGAAGCAAAGGAGAATATGGAAAAATATGATAATTCACCAGAGGAAAATATCAATGTTTCTATAGAGTGGTATAACAAGGGAATTAACCTCTTAGCCCAAGAAAGAGGTTCAGAGGCCCTCAGCTCGTTTGAGAAGGCAATTGGTGGCGCCCCTAGGGATGAGTTAGAGCTAAGGGTCAAGTCACAATCTGGGAGAGGGCATGCCCTATACCAGATGGGAAAATATGGGGATAGTATTAGATCGTACCATACTGCTATATCGATGGATCCAGAAGGAGTCAGTGGAAAGCTACTTTACAACATGGGATCATCTTATGCTTCGCTAGAATTATTTGAAGACGCCGTGAAATGCTTCATCCAGGCATTGGACAGAGGCCTAGATGCTCATGATAGGGATCTCTGTAAAAAACAGTTGAGTAGGTGTAAGCTTCTTGCAAAAGAGCAGGCAAGAATCGCTAATCGTTAGATACCCTGCTAGGGCAACTGTATACTGAAATCTTTTCAGCTTTAACAAATCCAACTAGTGTCATGCCGTGCTCTCTCGACATTTCTACTGCCATAGAGCTGGGTGCGCCTACCGCTATCATCATTGGCAGGCCACATTTAATCGCCTTGTAGGTTAATTCAAACGAAGCCCTTCCAGATACTACTAGTAAGTAGTTAGACAGCGGCATGATTCTAGAGATCATAGAAGAACCAATTAATTTGTCCAGTGCATTATGCCTGCCCACATCCTCTGCTATCTTGCAGAGGTCTCCACTGAAATTAATCAATGCAGCAGCATGTGTCCCTCCAGTCGCTGAAAAAAGCGACTGCGAAGAACGCAGAACATCAATAGAATTTGAAATAATATCCAATGAAATATTCTGTCCCGACATAATCTCTGGGCCATGAACATGAATCATATTGGATATCGAGTCACGACCGCATACACCGCAAGCGGAAGATACTGAGGTTTTTCTTATGTGTTCTTCCGGATCAAACTTACTTTTTTCGCTAAGTTCAGCCAAGCAGTTACCATCATCAAATTGAATATTGAGAATATCATCTATACTTTCAATTACCCCTTCGCAATAAAGAAAACCATATACTAACTCAGTATCATTGCCAGGAGTCCTCATAAGTATGCCCAGTGAATGTTTTTGACCATTATGAATTATATTAATCGCCAAAGGTGACTCAAGAGCGACACAGTCAGTTTGATGGACATTTGAATCCTTGGAAATCCTTTGAATATCAACATCGACTATAGATTCCATGCCTATACTAGGTCCTCCAAGTATTCATAGATGACGATTACAATCGCAACTGTTCAAATACGTCTAGTGTAAGCGAAGCATATGGGTATACTAGGTGGAGGGGGTTTCTCACTACCTGTTGTCTCGACCATTGAAGTGGTTCAAGTTACAATTGAATTAACAGAAACTGCTAAATCCGCGCTTTCTGCTTCCATGTCTGGTGATGAGGAAACTCATGTTCTACTAGTCAGTGCCCAATCCGGAGGATGTTCTGGATTTATGTATGATATGGCAATAGTTGAGGAGCCAAGTGAATCTGGATTCCAGAAACTTGACTATGATGGAATTAAAATTTTCATTCATGACAAAGATAGCTCAATGCTAAATGGAATAAGGATAGACTACAAAGACTCCCTTATGGGAGGCGGGTTCCAGATAGATAATCCAAATGCCAGTAAATCATGTGGTTGTGGCCAATCCTTCAGCTGATCCCATGACAGTAAAATCTGAGTTTCTTGCTCGCATATACTTGTTAGATTCTAGTATTAGCGTTCTAAAGGGCGAAGGTCATGTAAATCACCTGAATAATATTCTCTCGACTGATATTTCACATATTACCACAGGCCAGAGAGTTAATGGATTGATTTGCGACTCTAATGGCAGAGTATCTGATGTCATTTCATGCTTTGAATTGGATAATGAGACCTTACTACTGGGAATCTCTAGAAATTCCATACAGACAAGAGATATTCTTACTAGGGGAATACCCTGGAACAAAGAATTGGTTTTGATGGATGGCGATCACGCATTACGCCATCTAAAGATCAGTGGAGTAGACTCTGAGGAAATGCTAAATAAAATTCATCCAGATATTCCCCCACTGGCTGAGAATAAGTTTTGTTCCATTGATGATAAGATATTTTCAAAGAGTATTCATAATGGAAATATTGTAATTGACATCATTGTTAGGTCTGATGATGATTCATTCAATAACATGGCCTCAGTACTGGGAATCGATATATTGGGTACTCAAGATTGGGAAGTCTCAAGGATTAGAATGGGGTATCCTAGTCATAATGAAGCCAATTCGAAACTATTGCCCTCCGATATTGGCATGGGCGAACTGGTGTCTCTGAACAAAGGATGCTATCCAGGTCAAGAAATCCATGCTCGATTAGATAGCAGAGGAAGCGCCAAGAGAAGAATGAGCTTAATAAGGTCAGATTCAGTTATCCTAAAAGGGAAACACAAGGTTCTGGATGGTTCAACAATAAATGTCACATCATCAGTAGAAACAGAAGACGGATGCTTCGCTATTGCCATTGCCCCCATAGATCTCTCACAGAATATAACTATCGATATTGCTGGAGCTAAATCAGAATTATATTTTTATCACGATGGTTTCTGAAAAAGTTTTGAGTCTACAATTGTTATCTCCTCATCATTATCTATCCATTCACGCATTGTCATTAGCGGGGATATTCTAAGAGTACCTAGGTGCCTAGTAAAAAGGTAGACCATCGGATCATGCCTTTCAACAATCTGCATTTGAAACATCGACTTAATTCTATTACTTCTCGATTCAAAAAAGGCATATTCAACAGCTACGCCGATAATAGTAGCCGTGTATAGAACTAGTAGAACTGAAATTGAGAAAACGACCGGGTCCCCTAATAGATCCCCAGATCTTAGTTGGCTTCCATAGATTAATTGCCTAGATAGTAAAAACACCAGTCCTATGCCCACTGAGGGCCCGAGAGCATCATCAACCAGGGAATGCATGGGAATCAGTCTTCTCTTCGTTGGGTCTGCAAAGACGAGTGACGTCATTGTAGCAGCTCTGATTACAGAAATGAAGGAAACTAGGAAAATATAGAAAGCCGCACTCAAAATGAATACTTGACGAGGCTCAAGTGGAAGGTATAGGACAATAAGAAATGCGAAAATACCAAGAAAAACCGTGATAGGCATTCGATGAGTAGAGTCTAGTACCCTGTCAAGTGTACCGGTTCCATCGTCCAATCTTGGGATTCCAATAATTTCCCATCTAGTAACTCTTCTGATCACATTAGCTACATAGGACAGTAGGCCCTTGTCGATTAGGACCCATTCAATAGGCCTGAACATAGGGAGGAGAAAAATCGTAACAAAAAAGGCGAATATTCCAAGTAATGGTGAGAATATTAGTGCAGGCAGTAGTAGAAAATGTTGGGGACCAAGTGGCCTCAGTAGATCGGATTCTATTCTTGATTGTCTCTCCTTGCCAATCAATAGTCTTCTGGCCTCTGAATCTAGCTCTGTTCTATATCTCTTTATGGGAATGCCAGAATCAAGTACTCTACGAACCTTCTCCCTGTAATGCTCATGCTCGGGTTCCATTCCAACCCACCATTTCCAACCAAATCTCAATGGTAGTGTAGATAGAACGGGCAAGAGTAGTATCAATAAGCCGGTAGCAAGGCCTTCTACTGGAGCAGCCACGGTTGTTGGTAACAATAATTACCTTAGAATAAACCGGTCTATTCGAGTGTTTTATTGTGATAACAATATCAATCTCATAAAGCGGAATTGTATAGAGTAGTGACAGCCGGCCAATCTACAACATTCCACCAAGCATTGATGTAATCGCCTCTTCCAGGCCCGTATTTCTTGTAATAAGCGTGTTCCCAAACGTCAATTCCAAGAATTGGAGTACCAGAATTATCCATAAGTGGATTATCTTGATTTGCGGTCGAGCAGACGAATAATTTCCCATTAGAATCGACGCAAAGCCATGCCCAGCCACTTCCAAATTGAGTCATGGCCGCCTGTGCAAATTCGGACTTCATATTATCGAATGAACCGAATTTTGAGTTGATTGCTTCAAGAAGCTCAGATTGAGGCGAGCCCCCTCCGCTAGGGCACATCAGACTCCAAAAGAATCTATGATTCCAGAAGCCACCACCATTATTTCTAATTGAAGCATTGTCATTGTGATTACGTAGTAATTCTTCTATTGACATGCCCTCCATTTCTGTATCCTTAATGGCTGCATTAAGTTTGGATGTATAACCAGCGTGATGCTTACTATGGTGAATTTCCATAGTCAGGGAGTCTATGTGTGGTTCTAAGGCGTCATAGTCGTACGATAGTTCTGGTAGTTGAAAAGTCATATTATCATTCTGCCGAAGAGGTGCCATGATATCAATACTACTTCCGGTAAACTTCTTCCTAAGAACTCACCTCGGAGGCATGTGAGAATAGCTGTTACTGACGGTATTGATCCCGGCGCTAAACGTGAAATAGAGGAAATGGGCCATCATGTGCATGAAAAACACTATTCGAAGGACGAACTGTTGAATGGTTGCCTAAGTGAATTTGATGTAGTTGTGATTAGAAGTGCTACGAAGATGACAGCAGATGTAATAGAAGCAAGCACCGGCGATAAAGACGGGCTATCTTTGATCATTAGAGCAGGAGTGGGCATAGACAACATAGATTCTGAATCCGCATCTGCTAATTCGGTATTGATTTGCAACACGCCGGGTGCATCAACTAATGCTGTTGTGGAGCTTACCATAGGACATCTTATCTCAAGCTCAAGGCACATAGTGACGGGAGACTCTAAACTAAGGAATGGAATTTGGGCAAAGAATGAACTGAGAGGTTCTGAACTGAGAGGGAAAAACTTGGGTCTACTGGGCTATGGGAGAATTGCCAGGGGTGTAGGTAGAATTGCAAATGCTATGGGTATGAACGTTCATGCATTTGATCCCTATGTGCAGGAAAGTACTGATGACTGTGTATTCCATGATAACGTTGATTCATTATTCTCTACCTGTACCCATATCTCCATTCATTGCTTTCTTTCAGACGAGACGAGGCATATTATCAATGAAAAACTGATATCAAAAATGCCAGTAATTGGTGAAGATGGTATTCGATGTGGAAATCATATAATTAACTGTGCAAGAGGCGGAATAATCCAAGAAGAAGATCTTTTCAAAGCATTGCAATCAGGTAATTTGACATCTGCCTCTTTGGATGTATTTGAAACTGAACCAGCATTAAAGAATACTCTACTGAACCTAGATAACTTCCAAGCAACACCACATATAGGCGCATCGACACTAGAAGCTCAGAGGCGAATTGGTGAAGAGATCGTATCGATAATCATTTCTCATTCATCAGGTCAAGTTCCAGATTCATGTTTGAACTAAAGTTGGATATTGTGCATAACATTGAGTGACGCCTGAATATCAATTAGCTCAGGAGGAATCTCGACATCAGAAATTTCTGACTTCAAAGATACGCCCGAATCTTTCTTGTTCTTCCAAATATTGGAGTTGAAATCTACTAAAATATCAGTAATCGCCAAGAATGGCCCTGTATCGTGATCTAAGCTAACCGCCGGCAAAGGAAATGATCTCAAATCGACAGAACTCTTCTGATACAACATTGATGAAAGATAGTCAGTAAAAAATGGACAAATAGGCGAAAATACAGCTAAAAGGTCCCTGACCATTCTGTGAAGTGTCCATGTTGCTGAAACATCTCCATCATAGAGTCTTGACTTGGACATCTCTAGCCAATGTCCGGGAAAAATTCCTGTTCCGAAACCCTTGATTGATTGTGCGGCACTGTAAATATCTATTTTTTTCCACGATTCCTCGACACTCATCATCATCGTGTCGAACTCGGATAAAATCCAAATATCTTCAAAGGATAAATCACTCTTTCTCGAATCGAGATCGGGTGGGACATCGAATTGGCTAGCAAATCTTGCTATATTGAAAAGTTTTGTAAGAACTCCATAATACTTGGATTCGATCTCCTCAGGATTAATATGGAAATCATCACCAACTTGGGCCTCACAGGCCTTCCACAACCTAAAGCACTCACTCCCTATTTTGTTGGCTTTGAGACTAACTTGCTTACCTGCCGGTCCTTTGATTTTCCAAGATCCCGTCCTTCCCCCGGCCCCACATTCTAATACTGAGTCCGCATCAATGCCGTTTCCTAGAGACTTGGACATTTTTCTCCCCCAAGGATCCATTCCCAATCCATCAACCCAAATATTTTTGAAAGCGGGTTTATCGAATAATAATGCACTTTTTAGCATCGTGTAATATAGCCAAGTCCTTACAATTTCTTTACCCTGTGGCCTAAGGGCCGTTGGAAATGATCTCTCAAACATTTCTGGATTACTGATATAGCCACTAACAAAAAGATTGGAATTAGATGAGTCCATCCAAGTATCGAATACTTTAATCTCGCCGTGAAGAGTTCCCAATGAATCGGCAATATCATCATATTTCGCTATGAATTTTCTAGATTCTCTATCCAATACTTCAGAACCAGAAGGTGGATTGTCCCTCCAAGGTTGAACATAGTGCCCATTAGGTGGAACAACTACCATCGAAGAGTCTTCTGAGTACCAAATTGGAACCTCGGTATGGTACCATCGTCTTCTGCTAATGGGCCAATCTATAGATATGCCATCCATCCAGTCGTGTAGAAATTGCCTATTCCTTTCTGGAATAAAATTACATTCATGAGAAAGTTCTGATAGTCTCTCTGTGACGTGTGTCTGTTTGACATACCATTCTTTAAGAAGAATTATTTCTACTGGATTACCTCCCCTCTCACTAACGGGAATTTCTTGCATTCTCTTATTCATTGAAGAAATTTTACCTGATTTTTCAAGAGTCTCGATGGCCAGCTTCCTTGCATCCATGACTTTCATTCCATCAAGAGGGCCGGATAATTCCGTCAATCTGCCATTAAGGTCAATCGCAACGAAAGGAACTAATCCTAGTTCTCTAAAGATTGCCACGTCATTCTGGTCACCAAAAGAACAAACCATCAGAATACCACTACCAAAATCTGATTTTACGGATGGGTGTGTCATTACTTCAACAGATTTAGAACGACCAGAAACGGGCATGGGTAACTGTAGCTTTCGCCCCACTAGATGCTGGTATCTTTCATCTTCGGGATGAACCATTACGACTCCACATGCACAAATTAGTTCCGGCCTTGTAGTAGAAATTACTACTTGTTCGCCTTCTTCGGTTTCCCATATGATATCGCAAAGAATCGTTTCTCGACTAATTCTCTGAACTTCTGCATCGGCAATTGTGGTTCCCTCAACAGGATCGTATATATTCGGCCTCAAATCTTCAATTATATCCCCTCTCTTGAATAAATCAACAAAAATAGACTGGGTTACGGATCTATAATTGGGGGCATCGGTGAGGTATTCATTCTGGTAATCGCAAGAAAGACCCACTCTTTTGGCAGTATGTCTCATGGCCTCAGTATACCCCTCAATAGTTTCCTTACAAAGATCGAGGAACTCCCCTCTATCATATGTACGCATTTTCTTCCCAGTCTTCTTTTCAACAGTGAATTCAATATTAATTCCATTCCTATCCACCCCCCATGGGAATAATACTTCCTTGCCTATAAGTCTCTGACTCCTAGCTATTACGTCAATCATACTGTACTGGGCAACTGCGCCGATATGCCAAGTTCCGCTGGGGTAAGGCGGCGGGGTATCGATCACAAACAATTCCTTGTCACTATTG
Source organism: Euryarchaeota archaeon UBA181 (assembly GCA_002496725.1). Classification (GTDB taxonomy): domain Archaea; phylum Thermoplasmatota; class Poseidoniia; order Poseidoniales; family Thalassarchaeaceae; genus MGIIb-O5. The sequence goes on from DALI01000049.1 coordinate 95,120, forward strand.
GGATTGAACGAGTACCTGTCCTCGTTAGCCACATAATGAGATTCCTGAATCCTTTTTTCGAGATCAATCGTCCATCGCTTATCGACGATTTTTGGGGCTCCCATATTTACACTCGCACATGTTCCTAAGAACACTCATTATTCACTGTTCCCGAATTTCATTTAGGTCGATTTATGGCATTCAGCGGTTAGTTCCCTACGAGGGTTGAAGTCCCTTCGGTTATCGGATAAGCTCGATATCATGGGTGACCCGGATAAGGAATCCCGATTCGATCCCCGTATTGTTATCAGGGATTCGGGAGCAGCAGTCAGAACGCAGATTGCAGATGTCAGAAAAAAAGCATCAGAAATCAGTACGGAATCAATAGTAAAAAATGTTAGGAGGTCACCAGTAGCAGTTAAACGAGCACTGCTGGACTCTACAGTTAGTGACCTGATAACGAAAGTACCCGTTATCACTGTGATTCTTTGTCTGACCGTAACGGCACTATTGGGTAGACATTCAGGTATTTTAGATTGTAGAGATGGCTTCGAAAATGATTATTGTGACGAGGAGGGAGCACTGAATGTCAATGGAGATATGGCAGTATACTTGCCAGTGGGTTCTGATGTACAGAGTGACATTGAAAATGTTGAAACTAATTGGACAACGAACGTCATGGTCATATACGTCGAGTCTGAAAAAACCGGTGTAGATCAGTTATCTATACTCAAACAAATTGACAAGGTAGAGAGTGCCTTGAATACTGTCAGAGATGATAAAGGAGAGGAAGATTTCGTCATATATGTTTTATCGGTTTCAACAGTTGTAAAAGAAGTTAATTCTAGCGGCGGCAGAGTGGTGAAGGCTTTCTTTTCTGGAGCAGCAGAGGCTACTGGTATTGATGAATTCTCACAACAAGTTGATGAGTTGGTAGATGAACAATCAAATTTAATCGGAGACTATTCAATTCCAGATGAACAAGAGAGGGTAGATCAAATTCTTGGTGAGATGCCTCAAAATGCCCTGGATAAATTGGTCAGGGACGTAGGCAGAGGAAATACTGTAGAAGCTGGCTACTGGAATAGGGCAGTAATTATTATTGGTATCAGTAGTAATCTAGATCTAAATGGGGACGGAGAGGATGACACCACTATTTCTAACATCATAGAGGAAACACAAGCTACAATTGATACTATTTCTGAGGAAAATAACTGGATATGTAAGGATTCACAAGGAAATGAAGTAGATCCAGAGTCAGATGAGGGTTTAGAAATTTGCGATGGTTCTGAGCTTGGCCTAAAAATGACTCTAACTGGACCTGTGCCCCTGACCAATGCAATTACAGAAAAATCGTTCCAATTATTCTGGCAAGTTTTTCCCGTTGGAGTGGTCATAGTGGCGTTTGGTTTGTTCTTGTTCCACTGCGACTTGTTACAGACGGGGAGAATTAGATGGGTACAGGGAGTTAAGACGCTGATTATCTCAGGACTACCCACATTATGCTCCGTATGGATAACTCTTGGATTCATTGGTTACACGGACTATGAAGTAACCATGACGGTAATTATCGTTGGACCGATAGTACTGGCCCTAGGGGTATCATATGGGCTCCATATCACTAATCGTTATGCGGAAGCTAAGGGTTCGCCAAGAGAGAAAATGTCTGAGGCCATTAGCTCTACAGGTAGAGCAGTTCTACTATCTGCATTGACTACAATTATTGGATTTATTTCTCTAGTATTCGTACCAATGAAGCCAATACAAACCATAGGATATGCATTATCTGGGGGGATTGTTGTAGTATATCTGATGACAATGCTAATGGTGCCAAATCTAACTATGATGCTGGACTTGAAGAAACCCTCGCATCCACCACCGAAGATATTCAAGGGAGCTGTTGGAGTACCAGTAAAATGGACTAGAGTGACAATAGTAGTATTCATGATGGCTATGGTATTATCGGCTGGATATAATAGACCCAATGTTGAAGAAAATATCGATTTATTGAAAATGGCCCCGTCTGGTGTTGATGCTGTAGATAAGATGGGAATTTATTCCGACGAGTTTAATGCTGGACAACCTGGTTTTCTACTAATAGAGTCAGATATTTCCGCAGATCCAGATCCAATCCCAGAACAGGGCGTTCAGAAAGATCCGTTTGCCAATCTTGAAGGGATAGAGCAATTAGAAACAAAATGTAATTCCGTTGATAATACAACCGCCGTCTCTATTGTTTTCTTGATGAAAGCAATTGGTGCTGGTGTTAATGTATCAGGTACCCCAATTAATGATTTGATACCAGATGCAACACCTCAACCAATAAAGGATGTGGCGGATTTAATTTTTGATAGGGAACAGACGGGAAACCTGTCATTCTGGAGTGCTTTGAATTATCTTGATCTACAAGACACGGCCGGTGTCCAATCTCAAAATTTCCTGATTTACGTTTTCTATAACAGTATGACTCTAGAGATGCGTGAGCTATTTATTTCTCCTGATTACGATAGGAGTCTGATATACATCGATATGCCATTCATGGATGTTCAGAGAACAACATTGGCGGTTGATGAGGTAAATCGATATGCCGATGATGAAATGGATGGTGCTGTGACATCAAGTACCCTTATCGGAGTTGCATCTATCACTATTGAAGTAAATAATTTGATTGTCGACTCTCAGTGGTCTTCCCTAGGATTCGCATTACTATTCACTGTACTGACACTTGCTTTGGTATTCAGAGACATAAGATATGCATTACTAACTACACTACCAGTTGGATTCACTGTAATGATGCAATGGATGGCAATGGACGGTTTAGATGTAGATTTATCACTGATTACTGTGATGATTGGTTCAATCCTAGTAGGTGTCGGCGTCGACTTCTCAATACACATAGCAAATAGGATAAAGGAACAGGGTGGGACGATTGAGGCGATTGAAACAGCCTGTGCAAGTACGGGCCTAAGTCTATTTGAGGCAACTACAGTAACAGCTGGAGGACTCACCTGTGCTTATCTGATACCAATTGAGGCTATTCAGCCATTCATCACTGTGATAATCCTACTACTTCTCGTAGCGGCAATTTCCGCATTGATACTCTTACCCGCGATCTTCACGGCAATGATCAAGGCTAACTTGGGCCTAACTGGTGGAGTGAGTACAATGGTTAAGACGGCTGGATTAAGAAGGGCTATTGCACGAGATGAAGCTGATACTATTGATGCGGCCATAATACTTGGCTCCACAGATGATGCTTGGTGAAAAATTGATTTGCTGATTGGTGGTGCAGGTAACATGACGAAATACTGGTTGATGAAGAGTGAGCCACATGTTTACCCCTGGGAACAGCTAGAAATTGATGGTAGTACTCATTGGGACGGGGTAAGAAATTATCAGGCTAGGAATATCATGAGAGATGATATGAGTGTTGGGGACTTAGTTCTATACTACCACTCTAATTGTAAGCCACCACACGTGGCGGGAGTAGCAAGAGTTTGCAGGGATTCTTATCCAGACTTTACGGCCCTGGATTCTAACTCAAAATATTTCGATTCGAAGGCGACACCTGATAATCCTAGATGGATGATGGTAGATATTGAGCCTATTTGCCCTATTGATATTGTAGGACTGCCCGAATTGAGATTAAACACCGCTCTAGAAGGGATGCCCCTGCTACAGAGAGGGCAGAGACTTTCAGTACAACCTGTATCCTTGGAACATTTCGAGATTGTCTGTAAAATGGGTGGTCTAAACGCAATCCCTAATTGACCCATGATGGGCATGTCCTCGGTGGACGTTCGTCATCAATGGCAATATGTCGCCAATCTTCTCAACCCCGCTTCCCCAAGGCATCCAGCATCCCCG
>DALI01000023.1 GCA_002496725.1 Euryarchaeota archaeon UBA181
TTCGATCCCAACTGCGTCGTATACAGTCCACCCACTTCCGTCCCTGGGGGCGAGACCTGCCATCTGTGCGGCGTCTCTGATACTCTGTCCTGGCTGGGGGACGACCTCATGCCTGACTGATGGGTCATAGGCTGAAACGAAGGTCACAGACTTTGTCATTGGCTCGTGGCGAGGCTCCACGTCATCTTCCGGATCTAGCCTAATCTCTATCTCAGAGGCTTCAGCAGTGATTGCCGCAGGGCCCACTAGGAGAACGCGACCAACGTAATCTTTGGACTTGTAATGGGAAACCTTCTCGCCAGAGCGAGTGAATACCTCCAAACCCAGGATATCCACAGGAGAAACGTTGGACATTTCCACCGCCTCTATCAGGGTTGAATCAGAGGGAACTCTGACCTGGGCCGGTTCGGACACGTCATAGACGCTCCTCAGATCGAGTTCGACGCTCTTTCCTTGTCCTCCTCTTTCGTCATTCATCATCATCATTGTCATCATCATTGTCATCATTAACATCATTTCACCTTCTTTCGGTATCCTTCACGTCTGGCATCAGGATGATTCCATGTCACTAGTGACACTCTCCTCATTCCTATCTTCTTGGAGCTCCCCCAGTACCATCTCCATGATGTGTTTTGAATGATCATCAGAGGCATCGAATATTCTAGCGAACATGCCGAAATCATGTGCATACTCAATGCTAATTGTGTTTTTCTGGCCAGACCATGAAATCTGTGATGGCCACTCATCAAGACTGCTCGGGCCATCTGCCAGTATCGAAATCATAGCAAGTCCCTCAATGGCTCCGAAAAGAGCGGTCGAGGTTACTATTGACCCAAAAGGTACCTCTCCATCTTCCTGGCAAGACATTGGTCCAGATTGAGAGAGGATCCCTAGGCCGTATCTGCAGAGCATGCAGGATCCTCCTTCTGTGAATAAATCGAACTGGCCGTGGAAGCCCTGTGCTCCTGCATTTATCATTGGAATACCGATTTCAGAGGAGATTCCACAAAGTATCGCTCTAGCTCTGAGATTATCCACACCACACAAGATAAAGTCGGAAGCTCTACACATCTCAGGAAAATCTTCATCCAAGAGACTTCCGCCAAGTAGCAGATCTAAATCCTCTGCCCATGAAATACCCTCAGACGAATCTCCATTATGCACATCAACATCGTGTAACCTTTGCAGACTCCCTGTTCCGATCTCTTCATTGTAGCTAGTGACTGTTATTCTATCCACTGAATTCTCCAATCGGTGCTTAGCGATTTCCGCCTTTGCCATTCCTAGGTCTTCCTCTTTGTACAGAACCTGTCTATTTAGATTGTGAATCTGAATATTCAGATCTGGATCAATGATGCTCAATTCGGTCTGCTCACCACTGCTGGAAGAATCCCTGAAACTCTTGATCAACGTGTCCAGAGCCCAGCTCCCTAATCCTCCTACGCCAGCGATTATCCCACTGCCTGATAGAGCACCATGGGCCCTAGGTAATCGTAACTCAATTTCAGAGGGGAGGCTTCCTTCTTCCGTCATCTCTCTTCTGAGGAAAGATAGAGAATTCAGTAAACTGTCCGTTAACTCATGATCCTGTTCCAATCTAGCTCTGATCAGTTTATGCCCAGTGCCATCGTCCCTCTTCAATACAGAGAATGGAATCTCAGAACCATCCTCCGCTTCCAAGATCATGTCACGTTCTATGTCATGTATCTCTCCAAGGGTTGTTGGATCGATCCTTAGATTGACTGTAACGTACTTTTTTGCAATTTCAACCGGTAGGATAGCCCCACAGACTCTCAGTATCTCTTGCCAAGCCAGTGCGGCACCAATAGTCGCGAAACCTCCCTTCTGCAGAGCACTGGGTTCACCAGTAGTCGCTTTCCTGTCCTGAGTCAGTCGCACCCCGTCATCAAGTAAAATTACCCTGGTGTAGTTGCAGTCCCATTCGGGAACAATTTCATCTCCAAGGTAGACAGTGAAGTCAGGCGATCTAACTATTTCCGACAAAACAGACGCTCCAAGCTGTTCCCCCATCGACATGAAGGAATCCCTTAGTCCCCCCTGATCCCCAATCACTGATATTCTGAGTCTCGAAAGCAATCCCTGGTCAACTAATCCCTCTTGTCTAATGGTCCTACGCATCAGTCCAACCGTCTATTAGGACTTCCAGAACATGTCACTGGTGACTATAATCTCGTCACCGACCATTCTCGATCGCCCCTTCTGTCTGTGATGATTCGTTCCCACCAGTCATCCATGGTCTCCCTATCCGCTTCACACCACTCCAGATCACGACTAATCATGTGAAGAATCTCTCGTGCCAATCGGTTTCCATCTACTCCTCTGGAGTTTCCTTCATCATAGATCATCTGTGCAACAACATAAGCGACAGGTATGTGAGAAAGACTGAATGTTCCTTGCTTCCTCAACCCTCCCGAGATATATTCTACCCCATTATGTTGAATGATTTCTCTATCCTTGTAAGGTACCCAGAATCTCGGTCCAGAAACATCCGTATCTCCCCTCCCTCTTAACTCCAATTTATGCCATATCTTGTCTTCAACATCGCCTTCAAAATGATCTGGTAAATTTTTCCAAGACTCGAATTTAAGATGTCTTGAGAGAGCGTCGAAAAGAAACTTTACTTGCCCCGAATCTATTATTTTAGGAGAGTCATGACTCTTCTTCATGATCGAATTATGTCTCTCATTTAGATTACCAAGAATCAGAAACGTGTTGAATGGATGGCCTTCTCTGAGGTGCCTGTCAGCATTCTCCAGGTGTACATGATACATATCCAAGAATTCCTCGAAAAACCAGAAAGATCGATTCTCACAAGTCAGCCTAACATAAGACTCCAAGCCCCAGCTTGTATCCTTGTGTGCAGTATACTTCACACCGCCCTCAGTATGAAGGCTCCTTTTGTTCAAAAGAGAGCTCTCCATTACATTAGATAGTTTGGACTCCCACTCAATCTCTGGGAAAACCCGATGCAATCTTTCTCGGACCAAGTCGCCCCCTCGTTCTAACTGCCTTTTGGCATCCGATTTGGACTTCCATTCGGGAATGGTTTGATGATTCCATCCACCGGTTCCGGTTTGACTCTTATTCTTCTTCAGATTCAGGAGCTTCTTCTCCGATGTGATCAATGAACGTTCGGGATTTTTGCGCATTAAGCACACGATATCCCCCTCCTTCTGACGCCTATCAAGTTTGAACATGGGAATATCTTGATGGGTACTGATATTTCTGGCCCTATTCGAATCATCCCTGTCTGCGACTCTTTCCCTGTGGTCAAACCCATCGATCTCCTCATGTTCATGCAGTTTATGAAGGCACGATGGGCAATAGAACGTTATCTTCGTACCATCTCTGACCTCCTCCGCGGTACCTCTTATCTCGCATCCCGGGCATTCCGAATTTTGAATATCAGACCTCAATTCGGACAACTTCATGCCTTCTCGAGGTTTGTGTATGGGGCTAGGGGATTGTTCCTCCCTCCATGCAGGGCTATCCTTGCTGTAGGCATCATCCATGCTCCTATCTCCCTCTCATTAGGGACAGTCTGGCCAATACTTCTCCAGCAGCGGTAAGTGAGAGGCTTTCTTTACCCTCCCTACGAATGAGGCCGTTTTTCTCCGCCGCATTGATCCCTCGACTTCTCTGCTGCCTGCCAGTTGCCCCATCTGGATCAGCAAGCATAAGGTCCCCAGAAACATGCTCTTGATTGTATCTTCCCAATTTCTTTGATGACTCAATCCCTCTTCCCCTCGTGTCCTTTTCGTGAAGTATGGTGGCTAGAACCCTCCTAGCATTCCGACTATCCTCCATCTTCTCCCGACTAGAAATTTCAATCCCTTTCCGTACCGCCTCTATTTCAAAATCGTTCGGTAGCCTAAATCTGTGCTTGAGCTTGTCGAGTTTTGTTTCTGTGTTAGAGCCAGTGATCCCCGTGGAGGGTCTTTTCTTCAAAATAGAAATGACGGAGATGCCCGATATCCTGCAGTACCTTAGGACGGAAGATTTTAGGTGAGATGGAATTTTATCGATCACCAATGAACACTTCCCACGATAACCTTCAGAAGCATCCCTGATGACGTTGAGAAGTCTGCCTAATGAGTCGTAAAACTCTAACTCTCCCTCGCACATTAGATTCGATATCGATTTTACATCTTTATTGATTAGATTGTATAAATGCAACACCTCCTCGATTCTCTCGGCCACCTTTTCTGCCCTATCTCGGTCATTACCGTATTCAAGAACTATCAAGGCATACTTGGAGAAGACACCACCTGGTAGGCCGTGTTCATCCAGATAATCCGTAACCCTCTTACTTTCCTCGTCCGGGCTTTCCTTCCCATTGTGGAAAATAATTACTGCGCCCTCTGACCCAGCGCGTGGCTCAAGTCGGAACTCATTTTTTGAAAGATGATAAATCGCATGAATCAATCCCATATCTGTGAGGCGGTACTCTACGGGTTCCGCACCTCTTCTCTCTATCATTCCGCCCTCTTCGAGGCTCTTCGCGGTCGTGCTCAATCCCTGTTGCCGGGCAAGATCGTATTTAGTGGAGGCGATGGCATCACCTGGGATCCAATCCTTCATCTCACAGTTTCCACGTTCGGCCATTATCGAAAGCATACCAGATTCCTTTTCCTTTAGGGACCTAGTAGTGGGAGCATCTGCTTCATGACTTAGCTCGAACGAACTGTCCATGGTTACTTCAATAGCTTCGGGTATGAATGCAGGATTATTTGGAAGCAACGTCCATATGTGGCCCCCAATCACTTCTCCGACAGTCATTAGGCAACCTAGTAGGTAACTACTTCCGCCTGTGGCGCATATATGGAGGTCCTTGTCCTCAATATGCGTACCAATATCCAGATCCAGTTCCTTGATTAGTGCGGAAACATTCGTTCCCCAATGGCTCTCTTCATCGAATTCTCCTCTCTTGAATCTCGGTCCTTGAATCACCGACGTATGAGGGTGCAAGGATATATCGATGCCCTTTAGAAGATTTTTCCGATAGATGCTATCGCCAATTAGATCCACCCCTACATCACACTCTGGCGAATGTACGATTTTGATAGTCTTAGGCTTGATCTTTTCGATAAGATTGTCAAAACCCGAGTTCTGGAACCTTTTCATCTTCCAGTCGACAATGACAAGAGTCGCCATGTAATCAGTGTCTCATTCAAGCGGTTCTATTTGAATTGAATCCCCCAGATTCGTTTCCTGACCGATAACTACTCCACAGGCAGCAAGTGCATCCTCCTGTCTGACTGAGAATCCCACAGCCCCCCCCTCTGGGAACTCATCTAGGTGTCTCCTGACTGCAATCTCTCTTATCCTCCTCCCTACTCCAGCCAAATCGGCACCTGACATTCCAAGTGGGAGTCCTAAGACTGCAGCCCCCAGGTCAAGTTGTTCAGATCGAGGGGCATCTCCTAGATGCACCCCGACTATCTCCGAGTATTCCTCCGTAAGCGGGAGATCGACCTTGACATGAGTGCCGATTCTCCCCTCTCTGAGGAATGCCGGGTCAATCAGGTCCTTTCTGTTCGTTGCAGCCATGATAAGGACCCCATCCCTAGAATCGATTCCATCCAGTTCGGTCAATAGCTGATTGACTACTGACCCCAGCCCCGAGCGTCCTGGGCCAATCATTCCTCTATCTGCCCCTATCGCGTCAAACTCGTCGAAGAAAAGTATGCATGGTGACATTTTCCTAGCCTTATCCATCAGATTTCTGACTGCCCTCTCAGATTCTCCTTGCCACATGGAGAGTAGTTCTGGACCCTTTATGCTGATGAATTGGGAACCGGAAATATTAGCCGCCGCCCGAGCAAGAGCAGTTTTTCCAGTTCCCGGCGGGCCGTGAAGCAAAATTCCAGATCCTATTGTCAAACCAGCCGCTTCATACAGATCTGGATGACTTAGTGGATCGAGAATCTTTCGCCTGAGTGCTTCTTTGGCGTTTGAGTGCCCTATGATTGAGCTGAAATCCTCCTTCGCGATATCTCTATTGAATTTCCTCTTGATCGACGGCCTTACTCGTGTGAAAGACTCATTAAAATCATCCATAGTAATCTCAAGACTCTCAGCATCGACAGTTTCTGACTCTATCAGGCTGTCGAATCCAAATATTCTCTCAGCGGACCTGTATACAGATTCCTTGCACAAATGATCGATATCAGCCCCTACGAATCCCACAGTTATCTCGGCTAGCTCATTTATGTCAACGTCACTAGACAGTGGCATGCCCCTGGTATGAATCGAAAGAATCTTCTCCCTAGCTAGCTTATCTGGGACAGGGCATTCTATCACTCTCTCGAATCTACCTGATCTATTGACCGCTGAATCTATCGACGAGATTCTGTTTGTGGCCCCAATTACTACTACCTGACCTCTATCCTCCATCCCGTCCATCAGTGTCAGAAGCTGGGCCACAAGCCTCCTAGATGATTCCGAAGAGGTGTCTCTGTCAGGTGTGATGGAGTCGATCTCATCAATGAAAATTACTGATGGTTGATCCAATTTAGCTTCCTCAAAAAGATCTCTCAGGGCCCTCTCAGATTCTCCCATTCCGCAACCAATGATCTCTGGTGCGGAAATGGAGTGAAAAGTTGCCTGTGTCTCTCTAGCCAGAGCCCTAGCTAGCAAGCTTTTGCCAGTGCCCGGCTCACCGCTGAGAAGAATGCCCCTGATCGGGGACTTGCCACCTCTCAGGAAGACGTCCGGATGAAGAAGTGGGACTACAGCAACCTCCTGTAGTTGCTTGATGACATCATCTAATCCCCCTATATCCGCAAATGACACATCACCAGTTTCCAAAAGCGGTCGTCTTGCCTTCTGGCTCCTCACTTCGACCCTAGTCGATGCATCCACTACTCCACAGACTCCCCCTCCTAGGAACCTTCTAGGGGAGGTCTTCACAACTTGCATCTCAACGACCCCTCCATTCGGAGATGGGAATGTGATGTGATCTCTAATTCTCATCGGTCTGCCAAATATCGCCGAACGATCCGTATCGACAAGATCCGTATAGTCCTGAGACGAGGTGTTTCCTACCAGGTCAAGGGTTATACTTGTGAGGGTTCTGAGATTCGTCTTGACGGCAGTAATTCTCTCTCCAGTCCTGGAATATGTATTCAGCCTACTTGTGGCGTCTAGCAATATTATACCAGACTCTACGCTTCTGGACGATCTCGCTATTGCTATAGAGCATCTCGATCCCTTGAGCTCCACCAATCCGCCATTTTCCACTCCCATTAAACCCAAATCCTCTGGATTCAGAACAGCTATTCCCTTGTGGGCCTGCGTATCTGGGAGACTCCCGACAACGAAATCACTACTCAATGAAATCACTCATCCCCCCCACTGTCGAAATCATCGACTCCACTCCAATCATCAGGTAGGAGTGCAAGTGCCAGACCCCCGGACGCGACTATAGCCACAGTCTTGAGAATGCCCCTTAGTAGCCCCATCTAAGAACCCCCCCTCGGCCCTCTAACTTTGTATCCCTGCCTACGTAGGCCCTCAGCCAGCGCGAGCTCCTTCCTCTCTGCCTCAGATCTGGAAGAGCATGCAACGGAGTCAACAGGCACCAAGTCCATCCTCAGTCCGCTGAAATGATTCCGAATAAGCCTCGGCCCCCCTCCTCTGGAATTATACTTGGCCCAGTTGTCAGCCAGTCTCTCGGAGACAGTCTTCCCCGTCTGGCCCACATAGAAGTCGTAGCTAGTACCATCACCCAGAGATATCACATAAACGTGATATGATCCACATGAATGAGGGTCATTGCAGTCAGTACAGCCGCCTTCAATGGAATTGCTCGAATCTATCACGGAAACACCTCCTGAGAAACGGAATTAGGGAGTTCCGAAGGAGAATATTCTACACTCTCCAAGATAGCAACATATCCCAAATCAGCTGGAGGATCATCGTTCAGGACCGAGGTCCCCTTCGAAAGCAGCCTCATGGTCTTGATGTCCAATAGGCCGAAGGTCTTCTCCTCCGCCCCTGGAAGAGGGGCCCCGCACCAGCAGGAGTTAGGCATCCTAACCCGCAGGAGCTCTTTAACGGGCATACTATTCTCATCAAGGGACCATCGGTATGAGCGAGAGCCTCGGTCCCCTACCTCCCCGTTGGAGAGAACCATCATCAGCTCATGTCCGCATGCTTCGACAGGGCATCGGTGAAGGTGCCTATCCACACCACTGGGTATGGCATCCAAAGTGTATACCTCGGGAGAGTTTTGTCCCATCGGCCTGTCGTCATTCATCTTCATGGTCCCTTCATCGTTTATCGCATTCATTTTCTCACTGATCCTTTACGTCTGTTAACAAACCCAAAAACTGTCACTGGTGACACATAGCAATCTAAAGCTCCACCTCATCAAAGTCAAGGCAATGCTGATGGATTCTGTGATTGTGCCTCACCACCCTAGATCCAACTTCTGCCAGATCATGAATTTCGAATGACTTTGCCATTGAGATTTCTTTGGCCTTGTTTGAGCCAGCTAGAATTATCGCAGACTCGAGTTCACTCGCCACGAATGTAGCATCTATTACTCCGTTCCCCACAATCATCCTCGGCGATCTCGAACGTTCAGTATCATAGAAGAAAACCCAATCTAATCCATCGGATTCTCCTCTGATTGTACCTGTCTCGGCCCACAGACTAGGAAGCCATCTTCTCCAAAAATCCAGAACAGTACTTTCAGAAATGACTATACTTCTCTCCCCCGAAATCCTTGTCATTCTGATATTTCCATCAATAGTCAGTACAAAATCCAGAGCTTGGGGAAGTACGTGGTCCTTCGTGACACTGGAGTTCGCATGTACTCTTATTGATACATTGAAAACCTGCATTAAATCACCTGGCCTTAGAATTTGGATTCGGGTTGGACAGGATATATTGAATCTGGTTCAGAAAGCACCCAAGCCGCATCTCCCTGCTTTCAGGGAGATTAACGTATGAGCTCTGGTACGATCCTACGCAAATGGCACAAAGATCGATATTAGGAGCGAGAGCATATCTGTCATTCCGGTAAATGTTGCAATGACGAATCTCCGAGCTCGACGGGCTTCTGATGTAAGCGATAGGCATGCTAGCGGGAAAGTTTCTGAAGTCAATCAGGACCTGGTATCGGACATCAGAGCTATCCGTAGCGGAATGCACGCCAATCATTGATACCTGGATGACTCCGAAGTTTCCATTCCCCATCCTGTGTTGCCTCACAGCCGCGGTCGAAGGATATTGAATCATCACCCTCCTTAGCTCGTCAGAGGTTATCCCCGCACCTGAATTTAGGTACCCTACCATGTCAGACCCTCCTCTACGAATGCCAGAACTCTCCTATGCTCTTCGTCCCAGGATAGAATTCTGATCCCCCACAGGAACCTGGTTCCGAAATCGATCTCCTTGTGCTTAGCTTCTCTGAAACTCATTCGCTTGCCGTCCCTTGAGTTGTTCTCGTCTATGATCTTCACAGGTATGCTCAGCTCGCCAGTTTCAGGATCGTATAGTCTGAAAGAATCATTCCCGCTAGTTGTAATTCTAGCCAGGTCCCCCGGCACGTAGGGACGCTCGTTGTTCCTGAACGTGTAGCCCTGTGCATGCATCTTCCCATTGCTATTGATCTCTCTTGTCAGCTCCACGGCACTTCTCATTGAGCCCATTGTCCTCCCCTCCAAACCCGGAACCCAGAGTGTGCAACCATCCACAAGGTGTCCGGAGCCAACTACGACTCCTGGGCATCCTACCTCACGTTCCCACTTCACATAGAACGAATGCTCCATAGGGGATATCCTCATGTTTATCGGGACTCTCAAATCAGGTGGACTACTTCCCACTAGTATCGTCTGCCCGGGATTGACGGTTTCTGTGATAATGGAGCCATTATTAGCCAAGTAGCAATTGACCTCGCTACCATCCCTTGGCTTCATCCCACTGCGAGAAATGATATCATGAGTGGTCATAGATGTGTTAGTTTTCACATCCACCCAATACCCGGGGACATCGGTGTGACCGACCCTTATGCCATCTTCTAGATTGCGCTGTGATTCTACTGATTCCATGCCGCTACCGTGCGCAAGCCACGGAATGGTATGTCACTGGTGACACGCTTCGAGGTCACTCTTCTTCTCTATCCAAGTCACATGTTAACCCAACCGTTTCAGGCCAGCAAATTTGTGAATCGATCGAATTTGGAATATTTCCATCGAGTTTCTTGCCTCCCAAGGTCGAATGACAAATCACTGCCTCACAGCGAGGGCCGCCCACCAATATCTTCCATGATAGAACTTCACTGATTGTCTTTTTACTATTCCAACTTGGCCTAGCTTTACAGGAGACGACCCCGAGCCCATCTTCTTTCATGTAGATCATATCGATCTCAATATCGGCGGGATTGACTGGTATCCTTTTCCCTTGGCCATCTACGACTTTCCTCTCTTCAGGATCCCTGGTCATGATTTTGACACCTGAGATGCAGTCGATTAGGGCGAAGTGGCGATGCATTGATTCTAACACGAATTCTTCCATCCAAAAGCCCGAGTTCGGAGTTGGATGATGAAAAGACATTCGACTTTCACCAATAGAGAAAGATACAGTGTTTTCAGACCTTTTAAATTCCACATCACTCCAAGACTGGCATGGAAGAATACAATGGTCAAAACCGCCATCTTTGGCCATTCTTAATGACTCCTCAGCTATCCTCTTCAATATCTCAAACTTTGCATTATTAGCCATACTCGTCTCTGTTATTCGATTAACTTTACCAAATCCCCTTGTCGGCCTCTGTGAGAGCCAAAGCCGATCGTTAATTCCTATGCCTTGGCCAACTTTAGTTTGTCCATCTTCGAGATTAGATATGGTACCTTTGTAATGATCCGTATGTGTTACTATCAAATCTCCAAAAGATCTGCTTAATGTGCGATGAAGTAACGAGGAGATCATACCCGAGCCACTAGAAAGATCAATGATATCGTCGGTACCGCACAGATTTTTCTTCGTCATCTCTTCTACTTCTTGCCGTACAAAACCCACGCTTGTGTTAATGAAATATATCTCATCAGGGACATATATTGGTTTCGGAGGAGTAAGTCCGGTGACATCAGCTTTCACACCAATTTCTAAACCCATGATCCTCGGCAAATCACCTCTAAGCCATCCCTTCAGTGTAAAAGCTTGGTTGCAGAGCTGTTGCACCTCCGGCCCACTGCTTTCATGGCTGATGGCCCAAATACAAACCCTCGAGGGCTTGTGATTTGAGATCGCATTGGCCACAGCGACAGAATTGTACTTACCAACTATGACATGGAGGGTTCCATTTTCTCGCAGTGTTTGCGCGTCTTTTGTTATTGTCCAGTCGTAAACCCCCCTCCTGATGAATGAATTAGTCAACTCACTATCCACAGAGATCTTTTCAATTCCGTCAATGAACTCCTCCTTATTGACCGTTACAGATACTCTCTTCGGGAGTCTACCCAAGTACGAGTCTATTCTTCTCAGAGCACGATCCTCTGTCTCCCGATGGAAAATGATTAGTTTGTATCTGAACTGAAGTCTACCCATCGCCCTCTCTAGTTGGTTAATCTCCGATGAAACCGATTCAATGACTCCTCTGAACTCCTCCTTCCATTTTTTCCAACCACGGCCTTTTTCGCCATCCCATTTGGGAATTGATTTCTCTCTCAATATCGAGAGTCTGCCATTATTTATCCCCCATCCCTCGTCTCCAATGATTTCTATCGCGTCTTGATATAGACGGCGAAAGTCCTCTTCCTCCAGTTCAATTTCTTGAATATCCTCTCTCCCGTCAATAGATAGGACCGCCTTAGGGCCATCCTCAACCCAAAGAACTCTTTCAGAACCGAATCTTGACAGAAGCATACCAAGTAATCTCTGTGTCCCTCCAGTTGCCCCAATCACAGCCTCATAGCCGTTTGGAATATCTATTCCTGAAACGGACTCATACTGAGCTAGAGTCTCAGATCCAGGGGACTTAATTTTGTGGAAAGAAATCATCTCAGGATCTAGTTTGAGTTCTCTAATCTCGTTATTAGCTATCTCCACTGTACGAAGAAGTAGGGGCTTTTCTACCTCTTCTGTGATTAGCATAGTAACCGATCCGATCGCTTCAACTGAGAGTGCGCATAGTACGTTGTGGAGGCTTATTCCAACGGGTTGAATAAGGTGAAATTTCTCATCTGGGAGGACTATTTCTCCATCTGGATCGGTCATCTTGACTAGTTTCTTGAGGTAATATGATATTATCTTGGTTATATGATTGAGGAGCATGATGTCACAAAATCTACGTCCATAGGCCATGGAATTAAATGTCAACAGTGACATTTGTTGAGCTTGGAGTCAGAAGAAAACAGAAGAGTAACAAAAAGCATATTTCATTATCTTCGCGCATTACATAGTTCGTTAATAGCGGTACGACTTTTCCTCTTGTTCCCTTCATAAGGGGCTGATTAATTACAATTCCATGCCAGCCCACGACACTGCTGTAACTTGCCCTGATTGCGGATCCGAATTCGATATTGCCGATAGACTGAGGTCTCATATAGAGTCCGAGGTAAGGGCAGAGCTCAGGGACTCGATAAGATCCGAGATCGAGGAGCAGTATGAATCCAAGCTGGCCCTTCAGCAAAGCGATCTCAAGCAGGAGAAGACAGAGCTGGAGGACAAGGTCAAGGAGCAACGTGACGCACTAAAGTCACTCAGGAAGTCAAAGTTGGAGCTGGATGATATGAAGGAGAACCAAAAGATCGCACTAGCTGAGGCCAAGGCCCAGGCCCTAAGAGAGGCTAAGACTCAGATGAACGATGAGTTCGATGAGAAGGTGAACCGCAAGCTCAAGGAGGAGACCGCCGATAAGGATCTGAGAATAGGCAAACTAGAGCTCCAGCTCGAGCGTCAGAACTCCAAGATAAAGGAACTGGAGGAGCAGAGCAACTCCACTCACGGTGAGCTGGAGGGAGAGGTACTGGAACTCGCAGTTGAGGCCATACTCAGGAACCTCTTCCCCAGGGA
>DALI01000018.1 GCA_002496725.1 Euryarchaeota archaeon UBA181
ATGGAGCCCGGCGACCCCCTTGTCATACTTCAGAACTCACTTAGAGGCGCCCCAATAATTTGGAAAGGGGAATACCCCTACTTCATACATCCAATTTCAGATGGGATACCGAGGATGGATGCTAATGTTCTTCGTGCCACAAGAGATCTAATCATCTCAATGGTCGATTGGTCGGAAATAGACCTCATAGTCAGTGTTGAGGCGATGGGGTTGCCATTGTTGGCTGCAGTTGGCGAGGCCTCAGGAAAACCAACAGTTGTCATAAGGAAGAGATCCTATGGCATGGAAGGAGAAGTGGAAGTTAATGTTTCCACGGGCTATTCAAAATCCACCACATATATCAACGATATCAAATCTGGAGAAAGGATACTTATTGTAGATGATGTGATTTCTACTGGGGGCACATTGGAACCCATCCTTGAAGCGATCGAGGGAATTGGTGCGAAGCTACAAGACATCATCATTGCTATCGAAAAGGGCAATGGTCGTGAGAGGCTTTCAAAAGAGAGGCCCGAGTGGCCGATTAGAACTCTGGCTAGAATTGATATAGTCGATGGAAGAGTTGAGATACTTGAGTGATTACCTATGGACCTTGACAGACATGATTTTCAGCTTGATGATTTAGTTGAAAGAATAAAATCGAATGATCATAAATTAATTGCTTTACAGGTTCCAGAGGGCTTGAAAATGCAGGCTCTAGAAATGATGGATACAATAGAAACTGAAACATCGGCCAGAGTTATTCTTTCGGCTGACCCCTGTTATGGGGCGTGTGACTTAGTCCATGATAAGATGCAAAATTTTGGTATTGACTTGGTAGCCCACATGGGGCATTCGCAAATGAATATTGATTCTGGAATGCCCACACAATTCATTCCAGTCACCTATGATGGAAACCCTGAGATTGCACCAGTCATGCCATATCTCACTGCCCATCGTGAAATAGCCATCAGCAGGATGAATGATGATTCAGGTCCTGTCTTATCTGAGTTAGAAGCGCTTGATCGATTTGAGGACATGGTGGGAAGAGTAGCTCCCCTCACAGATACGAAACTTGGACTTGTAGGGAGTATTCAGCATTTGCACCTTTTACCTACGTTCAAGAAACACTTTGAGGATGCGGGATTTGATGTTACGATTCCAATCGGAGGGGCCAGACTATCGTTTCCTGGGCAGGTCCTTGGATGCAACTATTCTGGCGACGATCCTACGGTGGGACACTACATTTTCCTAGGTAGTGGTGATTTTCACCCAATAGGCCTGGTTCTACATACTGGAAAGCCACTAGCTATGCTTGACCCATACACAGGGGAGGCAAGAGAAATGGGTAGAGAAAGGATTGAGAGAATACTAAGGCAACGTTCAGGATTAATTATGTCTTCAATGGACAAGGATAGGTTCGGCATCATAATAGGGTCTAAGCCTGGACAAATGAGGAGAAACCTTGCCCTGCGGATGAAAAGGAAATTAGAGAAACATGGAAAGAAGGGTTTTCTTCTTGCAATAGAACACGTTGGGCCCGAATTAATAGACTTCTATCCTGTTGATGTGTTTGTAAATACCGCATGCCCTAGAATAGCGATAGATGATGCAGTTAAGTACGGTAAACCGATGATTACTCCCTATGAGCTAGAAGTTTCTTTGGGTGAGAAAAAGTGGGAAAATGGGTACAAATTTGACCAAATACACTGATTTGGAAAATTATTCATGGCCATAATTCGTGCTTGATTGTCATCCTTTCCCGAATATGTCTAATAACGATGTTAACACGAAGAGACTGATGGTCGACTACCTAGACAGCATCGGAGCTGGTAAGATACTTGTCGACAGGAGGCCACTTTCATTCGATTGGACTCCTCCAAATCTTGTTGGAAGAGACAGGGAACTAGGACTTTTAGCCTCGATGTTCATGGGATTAGGAAGCGAGGGAGTGAGTGGGCGTGCGGTGGTTATTGGGCATGTTGGAACAGGAAAAACCGTACTAACTAGAAGATTTGGAGAGGATGTCATAAGGGAGTTGGATGGAGTTAGAAAGATGACTCTGTCTCATGTGAATTGTCGTAATCATCCCTCTACGAACCAGGTCTTACAACAGATTGCACTATCTTTGGACTCCCGACATCCCGAGAGAGGGTTTAGCTCTGGAGAAATTATTCAGTCTATAAGGAGGAATATTCTCTCTAGGGGCCTCCATATGATATTGGTATTGGACGAGGTTGATGTCCTCATCAGGAGGGATAATAGCGATCTAATCTACAAACTACTACGAATCGATGAGGGACGGGGCGGTCAAGGAACCATCTCACTGATCCTAGTTAGTCAGGACCTGTCACTGATGGGCATGATGGAGCCAGCAATAATCTCGAGGCTAGGGGAGAGTAACGTACTGAAGCTGGAGCCCTATGGGCATGATGGCCTGATTGGAATTTCTAAACAGAGATATGAGGCATCTTGTAGATCCGGGTCGGTGGGCGATGATATTCTCGAGAAGATAGGAAGATTTGCTGAGGGGACTGGTGATGCTCGGCTAGCTATCGAGCTACTTGAAGCGGCAGTGAGGAGGGCTGAGATGGATGGCAGGGGAGAGGTAACATTGAGTGATGTAATGCCGAGTACGATAAGAACGGCTTCTGTGGAGCCGAGTCAGGTTGACTCACTT
>DALI01000047.1 GCA_002496725.1 Euryarchaeota archaeon UBA181
GCTCAGTAGTTGTCTGGAAATCAGGACCTTCTTCCTAATCTCAGTTCCAGAGAGGCCCAATGATCCTGAATCGGATAAAATATCAAGAATAGCAAGTCTAGTTCCGACTATGGGACTCGTAATACGTCCAATTTCCTCTCTGGAAATTGAGGAAATTGCATAGCGCCTTAATTTACCGTCCCTCCATGAGATAACCTGATTCTTCGACTCCAATATCTGAAGATGATATGCCGTAACCCCATTTGCTAGTCCTAAAGCATCCCGCAATGCTGAGAAATGAATTCCCGCATTGGCCTCGAGATATCCCAGTATACGGCCTCTTGTCAGTAAATCATTTCTTGTTGAATTTAACTTGGCAAGTAAAGGGGAAAATAGCGCCATCATAACAGTGACCCTGACGAATTCAAACAAGACTGAGCCCATCAGTAGGGATCCGAGGGTGCCAGCTCCCCCTATCATCAGATTACTGGGTAAATCTGATTCTGACGGCGTTTTACCTGTTTCTTTTTCTCTGTTCTCATCTCCTCCGCCTGAGTTCTGTTCGTCATCCGAGTTTTGGTCTTGTGACTCAGACGAATCATCCGCCATTAGCTCAGCGTAATTATCTTCATCTCCTTGTTCTGTTGGGACGGCGTTTTCTACAGAAAGCCAGTATCCAGAGATGATTGAAAAAATGGCAATCATACTCAGAAGTCGTACTGTGAGTACTCCGCGCATCATATATCGCAGGTGATTCCCCTCTTTGACTGGCTTGGTGAGTTGATTTGACATTCGGAGTGTCCTTGAATGACGACCTGCTCCGAGGCCTGAGATAGATGACAGAGGAGAACACGCCTGATACCATCAATTCAGAAGAATTGGTGGAGTCCATGCTTATTGCTTCAAGATCTGTAGTGAGGACTTGTATGCAGATTAGGCCGTCTGAACACGTCTTGGTTGTAACAGACCCTGAATGTTCGGAAGTAGGTCAATCCCTCTATGAAGCGGCTGCGGAAGTAACTGATAGGGTACTTCTGATGATGATGCCCCTCACACAGAAGAAAGGCGTGGAGCCTCCTGACCCTGTAGCCGAACTAATGAGGCAACAAGATGTCGTATTGATAGCCACAAAGAGCTCATTGACCCATTCGAGGGCAAGGAGGAATGCATCGAGAGAGAATGCAAGAATTGCTTCAATGCCCGGAATAACCTCAGAGATTCTCGCCAAGGGTGGCATGACTGCTGATTATGGAGCAATGAAAAAGGAAATTTCAGGACTTAACGCACTTCTAAGAAAGAGGACCATGGTCAAAGTGAGATCTCCTTCTGGGACTGATCTCGCATTCACTACTGGGGCTAGGTGGATATTGGAGGATAATGGGATATGTAACCGGCCTGGTCAAATTACCAATCTCCCAACTGGAAAGGTTTTCGTGTTACCGAAAGAGGGGACTGCGAATGGAAAAATAGTTATCGATGGTTCATTGGACGGAGTGATACTTGATGAGCCAATCACCCTACTAGTTGAGAATGGCAATGTGATCAACATATCAGGCGGGCAGCATGCTGAGAATATGATTTCCAAGATGGATTCCATTAGGGCCACAGTTAAGACCTCGCAAATCGACAAGGTAGCTACTTTGGCTGAATTCGGTTTCGGGATGAATGCAAGATCGATTCTTTCGGGGAGTCAGCTTGAGGATCAAGTAGTGAGAGGGTCCTCGTACATCGCTATCGGAGATAATTCATCCCTTGGGGGAACCTCAAAGGTTGGATATCAAATCAGAGGAGTGATGCTCAAGCCAACAGTAGAGCTTGAGGATGTTGATTTAGTCGTAGATGGGAAAGTAACTGCTAGAAAGCGGTGATTGAATGAAGGGAATTCTTTGGTGCAACGGTGTTTTGCCGAGCAAATCTGTTTTGGATAGGTTCCTCACTCACGGAGTGCCTATCTTCGGAGTTGATGGTGGTGCAGACAAGGCTTTGTCAATGGGGTATGAGATCTACGAGGTACTAGGGGATATGGATTCTGTGGATTCTTCTATTTGGGAAGGAAAGATGACTTTGTTGATGGATCAGAACAGAAGTGATCTTTCGAAGTCATTGGAATATATCGATGGAATCGGAATAACAGATGTCGATATTGTGGGAGCAGAGGGAGGAGATCATGGCCATGTAATCGGATCTATGGCATCTCTTACGGATGCCCCAGAGGGCATGAAAGTGAGGATGCACTATGAATCGGGCGTGATTCATTTAGTCAGTCCAACCAATGACGGCTTTAGTCAGAGGATGGGGGCGCAACAGAAATTCTCAGTTTTTGCCCTAACGGAGTGTGAAAGGGCCTCGGTGTTAGGATCTAGATGGGAATTGGATAATGAAAGTCTTTCATTCTCCACTAAGGGACTCGGTAATGAGGGGCTTGGTGGCGTAGTTTCGGTTAGGGCGGACGGTTTGATAGCTGTTTTTGTGAGTGCCTAATCTGACTTTATTTCTGGATCTCGTGAGAGCATTATTGCTATTGGCCTAGTTCTTGGGTCGCTCTCGAGGCCGATCTTCATTATGACGGCTAGGGGGACACCTAGGACCATTCCCATTATGCCCCATGCCCAACCCCAAAATGCCACTAATAGTAACAGGACGATTGGCGACATATCTAATCTCTGTCCAGCTAATTGGGGCTCAATGATCCCCCCCCATACCTGTTGGTTCATTACAAGAAGTGCGATTAGTAGCAGAGCTGATGTCTGAGGGAGGACAATTAGACCCAGGAGTATTGGGGGAATAATCGACAGTAGCGCCCCGACATAAGGTATGAAGTCCATCAGGAATGTAATTGACGCCCATAGGAAAACGAATGGGATGTCTAATGCGGATAGGACTATCGCGGCTACAATAGCTTGGCCAAATGCTACAGAGGCCCGGGTTATCACATACGTGTTTATTCCTTCGCCTGAGCCCTCCGCTACCGCCATCACCCTCTCCACATCTTCCGGATATGCTGCCTTGATTCTCTTGGGTAGAGTCTCTGCCTCGAGTATGATGAATAGGAGGAAAATTAGGACTGTTACTAGGCCAGTAGTAAACCCTGCTATAGTTCCGACGAAGCCAGCGGCATAGGAATTGACAGTCTCAATTGTGACCAAATCAGTTAGTGCGGCTGTGTTTGGTTGATATCCAAATATGGAGAGTTCTTCTAACCAGGCTATCTTCTTCTCGAGTGATTGCTGTAGTTCCGGAGCCTCAGTTGAGAAGTTCTGCATATTCTCATACATCGAGTTTGATGCGAAGAGGAGGAAACCCATTACCATAGCAACCAATACCCCGTATGCCACTAAAGGATGACCGCCTAGCCTCTCCTCAAGCCACTGCGCTGGAGGCCTTATGAGAAAGAATATCAGAGTAGCGACAACCAGTGGTTGAATGACTGCCTTCAGGTGGACGATTGCTAGAACACCGACAAACAAGACGATTGAGATATTGGCCAGGGTTCCCGAGTCTACCTTCGCCAGACTATTGCTTCTCGGCATATCTATCAGTCCTGCGAACTAGTCATGGCGCATCAATGGTTCGCCTGAATTAGAGTTGTAATGCCTGAAGGTAGATTTTCTCGAAGGAAGCGGCATTTCCATCAAAGTTGAATTTTTCAATCACTCTCTCTCGTCCTTTGATTCCCTTCTGTGAGCCTTTTTCTGTCAGAACTCTTTTCATTGCGACTAGCATCGAGTCCATATTCCCCATGGTGAAAAGTTCACCCACGCTTTCATCCACCATCTCTGGGAGTGGGCCATGATCAACAGTAACTATCGGAACGCCCGAAGACATTGCTTCTAGGGGAATCAATCCCTGCCCCTCATAGAATGAGGGGTAGACAACTAAATCTGCAGAGCGGTATAGCTGTGCCAGACTGGAGAAACTCATTCCAGACTCGATACGTACATGTTCCCCTACCCCAAGTCTCCTTGCCTGCTTCATTAGTCTGGACTTCAAATGACCTCTCCCCACTATTACAAGTCTGGAGTTTGGAATATCTCTCTTAAGCATGGAGAATCCCCTTATCAGAGTCCCATAGCCCTTCCTTGCGGCTAGTCTCCCTACAGCCAGAATTATTTTGCATTCATGATCGCCGTCATCGTATCTTGATCTGGTTGCTTTGTGAATCTCGATATCTGTCTTGGAATTGTCATCAAATGGCCTGAACATTTCAGTATCAACCCCCCAATGAACTACTTGGCAATTCCATGATCTAGGTACATCATACCTTGATTCGAAGTCTTCTTTGGTTGCATTGGAGTTTGCTACGCATATACTGGACTCATTTATTGCGTAGTTCTCAAATCTAGCGTATCTACCAGCTAGGAGTCTTATTGCCATGTCATTTGGATTAGCCCAGACTGCTGCTTCTCTCGCCCTACTGGCTTCCATCAGTCCGTCACGTTCCCCTAACCAAGAACCATGGAGGGACGAAACAATGGGGGCTATTTTCTCAGAGCATATGCGGAATTGGGAGGTAGACCAGGATATCATTGGGCAGTGCAGATGCACGATATCTACCGGATCACTCTCATTTAGCATCTCTAGCTCAGACATTGCTTTCCTCCCATAAGAACGGGTAAATTCCATGGGAATCTTTGCCCACCCAACTGTAATCACCCTCACTCCCTCCTGATGTGGGGGGTCCCCGCTCCCTGATCTAGTGATTACAGTGACCCTGTGCC
Source organism: Euryarchaeota archaeon UBA181 (assembly GCA_002496725.1). Taxonomy (GTDB): domain Archaea; phylum Thermoplasmatota; class Poseidoniia; order Poseidoniales; family Thalassarchaeaceae; genus MGIIb-O5. The sequence continues at coordinate 4,698 of DALI01000047.1, forward strand.
CTCTCTTTACGAGAGCTTCTGAGAGGTGAAATACTGTTGATCCCATGCCACCCCATCTCGGAGGGAACTCGGCGGAAAGCATGGCAATGTGCATCGTTACTCAAATCTCCGATTCGGTCTCTGCATTTCAAGAGAACTACCACAAGACAGACCTTCGCATTGTTCAAAACAGGAGGTCGTGTGGGCAAATCATGCAAGCGCCCCTGCCTGTGCACGTTACAGTGGTCATACCGACGAGGAACGAGGAAGAAGCCATAGTTGATACAATCAAATCAGTTCCTAATGACGGTTGGTGCGAGAAGCTGGACTTCCTGATAGTCGATGGCAACTCGACAGACAAAACAAAGGAGCTTGCTGAAGGAGAGGGTGCGACTGTATATGTCGAACCTAGGAAGGGGTATGGAAGAGCCTACAAGACTGGTTTCTCCATGGCTCCTGGAGACATCATAGTGACAATGGATGCAGATTGTACATATCCTGGAGAGGAGGTTCCTGATCTAGTTAGGAGGCTTCTGGAGGAGGATCTCCAGTGGATTACATGCGATAGACTAAGGAGGGCAGAGGAAGGGTCGATGCCTGGACTCCATGGATTTGGTAATTGGGTCCTATCTACTACTGCATCCATTCTCTACTGGTATGGCCTTCATGACTCTCAGAGTGGGATGTGGGTGTTCCGCAAGTCAATCTTCGAAGATGAGCGTGTACGGCCCAAGCATGATGGAATGCCGCTATCGCAGGAGTTTAAGATCAGAGCCCGGAGATATCTCGGCAAGAAGAAGACCGCTGAGGTAAGCGTCCCATATCGTCCCAGAGTAGGTGAGGCTGAGATCAATACATGGGGGGACGGTCTTCTTAATCTGAGATTCCTATTCACACACAGACTCGGGATGACGCGGCAAGTCACACCTTGGGGACCAGAGCAATAGAGTTCATGATTCATCGGGAATGTCTTCATCCACAGGCTCGAAGGTGGACCACGACTCTATCATCTCCAAGTCCCTCTCTATCTCTCTCCTCTGGTTGGCAACAACCACCATGCCAATCGATATCAACATAGACACTATGACTATCATAACTGGAAGACCGGATCCCATGATCCATCCGACTATGTCAATTCCATCATCCTCAACTATGGGTATTATGGACATCAAAGTTGGACTCACTGTATCTCCATCAATAGCCCAAACTCCTATCGAAGCTGATGTTCCCGCTGTTATCTCCCAGTTGGTCTCATAGGTCCAAACCCCATCATTAGGTACAAGGTCACCGAGCTGTCCATCGTCTCTCATCTGGAATGCTTTGGAAAGCCCCCCGGCAACCATCTCGCCCCCTACTGAGGATGTGGTCCCATCAGCGTCCTCTAGTACTACAGTAATCCTGATGCTATTGACCTCTTCACTCTGCAGTTCTTGTGGTGTGACCATCATGTCCCTTAGAGTAGGAGACGATGCACCGATTGTTAGATTTACAGAAGCGAGGGATTGTGCCCCTCTGGAGTCCTGAACTAGGAGATCGATGCGCACGAGTCCTGGAGGCAGTTGGATCCTCACTGTATCCCTATCTCCTAGATCGGTGCCATCTGACAAAGACCATCTGTAAAGAGCGATGTCCCCATCATAGTCGAAAGATGAGGTTCCGTTCAGCTCCAAGATTGCTCCTGGGGCGATGTATTGCCCCTCTGATAGACCAGAAATTATGGCCACTGGATCAGTCTCTAGAACAGTTATCTCCTGGGTATGTGTTCTTGACATCCCATTGTCATCAATCAACTGGAAAGTTAAGACATGAACTCCGTGAGGCAGATAGTCGTTATACCAGAAGTCATTTGTCTCGGCCTCTAAAATTGGCTCCATCATCAGATTTGAAGAGACGGTTACAGTGAAGTCATCACCATCTGGGTCAAATGATCTCCTGAAGTCAAAGAGTACTGGCAGATTTGAGAAGACCACGACATCAGGAAGAGGGGAGTCGAGTACTAGGACAGGGGCCGCCTCATCAACTCTGAGCATAATTTCAGAGACGTCTGGGGAGCCCGATCCGTCATCTACCGTGAGCGTTATCTGGTGTACTCCCTCAGGAAGTCTTGTCTCAACCCTCCAGTCACTTCCCAATGGAGCTTCGAGAATATCACTTTCCCAAAGAACGCTAACTAGGTCGGTGCTAGTGGACGATTGGTGGTTGCATAAGAGCCCGGAGCCGTTATTTGGTAGATCCGAACAAGCGATGTCCCAATCTCCTGAGCCAGTGGCATCTAGAGTAATTAACGTTCCAGAGTCTGTAAGTGACCCGTCGATTGGATTCGAGATTACGGATACGGGAAGTGAATTATTCACTTGTATCTGCTGACTGGCAGTAGTCCACTGCCCAGCATGACCCGGTCTGTCATCACTAGCCTGCATGGTGATAGTGTGCATACCCTTGGATAGCGTACCAATCCACTCTATGGTCCCATCAGATGATATCCCAGAGTGGATAATGCCATCGAGATCGCTTAGGAATTGGAACTTGACATGGTCCCCTTCTGGGTCAAATGTCTGGGACCCATCTATGAGCAGAGTGTCAGAGGAGGTTTCGCCAGACCTAGATATGGACATTGTGGCTATGGGAATCTCATTGTATAGCTCGACATTGAAAACCCATGATGAAGGGGGGTTAATTCCATCAGAGGCGTAAACAGTCACAGAGAATTGATTCGGTGCATCTGGGAATGATCGGATAATCTGAAGGGGGCATCCGACGGAATCTACTGGAGTGGTACCCTCTCCCTCTTCGTATGATGCCATGGTCCAACAAGTCAGTACGTCGCCCTCTGGATCATAAGTCCCAGAAAGAAACACAGTTACATTCGCGGTCTGACCCAAATAGAGAGTTCCCCATGAAGAGATAGAGGGCGAAGTCCCAACTGAAAGTAAGGGAGGGAGATTGGTTAACTCTACTTGCCTTGATTCTGTAGAGCAGTGCCCTTGTCCATCGCAAACCTCCAGAGTGACCCGGTGATTTCCATCTGAGAGACATCCTGCATTACTGCCATAGTTTGCAGTAAATGATGAAGAGTTTGGAGTATTTGAAAATGAGCAGGCCAAGAGTAAGTCACCATCTATGTCACTGGTCCAGCTATAGCTCAGTTCATCAATATCGAGATCCCATGATCGGCTTGCATTGAACTCGACCGCAGAACCACTGACGTAAACACCCTCGTCGATTGGATGATCCCAAATCACGAATGGTGGTTGATTAGAAATCTCTACCATGCAGGTAACGATTGAGTCTGAGTTGATTTGGAGGGAGGTGGTGTCATTGTGGACTCCGTCGTAATCACACCCCATACTCATGCTGGTATTCTGTGACCAGCCTTGGACTGGAGTCCACCTCTGTCCTATGAATGGACCTACAATCTCTCTACCAGAATATGGAAGTATCGTAGTGAATTCAGACTCGTACTGGTCAAATGTTATGTTAACAGAGGAGAAAGGAATATTCCTTAGGTTTTGGTTTATGACATTGGCCTCGACAATCCACATCACATCGATTATGTTATCAGAACCTGAGAAAACTGGGTTACTCAGTTGAGAGGAGGATATCCATCTGATGTGTGAATTTCCTAGAGCAGAAAAGGTATCAGATAATTCGGGAGCAGAAGAGAACTGTGAATTTGTAAAATTAGCAAATGTGGATGATGAGGATGGTTTTGATCCGTTGCATTCGAACGTGACCATAGAAGAAATCAACTCTGAATGATCAACTAGGTCTAGGCATCCTTGAGAGCCCCCTCTAATAATACTGGAATTGAGATAAGAGGAAAGTCCCCCATTGCCCGCCCAGTTCATTCCTCCGTTTGATCCGTGTATCTCGAGCATGTCGACAGATGCATCCACTTTGTTTAGGTTGACTGCGTGGGAACTGGAATTATGGTATACTGAGATGTTAGCGAGGGAAACCCTTCCTTCCCTCTCAGTAATTCCACTATTATCAACATCTAAAGCTGGTCCAGAGACTGGGTCTCTAGATGTAATTTCATCAAGGAAAATGTCAATACTGTTTCTAATGACTACTCCATGTTGGTCCTGTGTGGATGAGCAGTAAGTACAACTGACGTTCTTACCGGCACTCACGACATCGTTCGACTCCTCAAAGTATATTCCTGAACCAGTGGAGGGCACCAGGGACCCCAGTCCGTTAGTGGAAGTGTGTACTTGCTCCAGCTCTACATTACTAGAGTCGATAACCGAAATCCCATGACCTGTATTATTACGACTTAAAACTAGGAATAGATCAGGATGGAACTCCCTGATATCCAGGCCAGTTGCGCCATTGTCACTCAAATCCCAATAGCTTCCCTGAATCCCGCCTTTCCATAGCAAAACACCTGGGCCAGTTGAGTTTCGAACTACTAAGTCATTCACCGTAGGGGCCCAATTGGCACTTCTAAAGAACATTCCAGCTCTGTCATTGTATGGTGCTAATGATGATGATTTACCATTACCAAGAAGATCTAATCTATTGATAATTGTCGAGGAATCTATCATGTACCCTCTTAGTCCTACAGCCTCATTGTTCTCAATCAGGCCCGAGTCTATGTGCACACCGCTGGTATTGATGTCAAACGCGGCTACTGATAGGCCCTGTGTTTTTGCTCCGGGCCCACCAGTTCCCCTTACAGTGATATCGTTGAATATAGCATTCAATGGAAGATTTGCATACTGACTATGATTGTACTGCTCTACCATTACCCCCCTATACATACTGTCTTCGACGGTGACGCTTCCGAATGTTGGCCTAGTAGTCCATCCTTCTGTAATGTGTCTGACGAAGATTCCATTATCTGATCGGCTGACTATGGAGTCCTCGATCAAGGGAATGGAGTCCTCGACCCATATCCCCGCACCTATAGACAATGTTGATCCGCTGATATTAGATATCTCTAGATCGGAAAATAGGCCTCCCGAGTTACCCCAATGATTGGTCCCCCGTGTTATCAGCCCGTCTATCGAGGCGCCTCTAACGATAGGAGTCGAATATGCCCCTACAGAGAGGCCGATTCCATATCTCCAAGTTGTGGAGAAGCCATGGATGTCTTGACCCCCTCCTGTGATTGTAAGATCTGATATCAACGGGGAGGCCCCTCCATAGAGGTCCACTGCTACGTTGTCTGCATTTAGGACAGTAAGGTTAGAAATTACGGGATCACTCCCGTATATCGTCACTCCATACTTCGAGTTAGAAACAGATAGGTTATCGATTCTAGACCCAAGTCCATTACTAGAGTAATTGAATACGAGTCCTTCATGGTCCCCAGAAATCGAGTCGAAGATTACAGGTGAAGAATATGTTCCTGAGATGATTATTCTACCATCTACCTCAATGGAATAGCCAGAGCCGATGGTAACAACTGTCCCTGCGGAGATTGATAGTACGTCACCTGAATCTACCAAGTATCCATCTGGAAGGAGTACGGTTCCTGACCAGACTGTAGTTGTTCTGGAATCTGTAGAGGCGACAATATGGGAAAATGAGACTAGGATCATGAGTGCAACAGCGGCATATGCCCTTGCAGGCCTGTTGTGAGAGACACGCACGGTGCGGGGGTTGGTTCATTCCATGTTATCCCTTCGTACCATTGAGTGGTTTGATTCGCCCATAGGAGAGGTCATAAACAGGAAGTAAGGGGGAGGGTTTGGGGTTGTTATGAGTACAGCATTCGTCCTAATCAAAACTGCACCTCAGAGGGAATTGGACGTATACCTTACCCTTCTGAATCTTGACTCGGTTTCCGAGACTCATGTTTCTTACGGAGAGTATGACCTAGTTGCTAGGATTGACTTCGAGGATGAACGGGAGATGGCGAGGACGCTGATCGGACAAATGAGGTCGATTGACGGAGTTATCAAGACTGAGACTCTCATTGCTGTGGAGGTGTAAAGATGGCTGTGGGATTTGTTCTGATTACGACTGAGCCCGGTGCTGAGATATCTGTAAGAGAAGCTGTTTCCAAAATAGAGCATGTCTCAGGACAATGGATTGTCTTCGGATTGCACGATCTATTCGTAAAGGTAGAGGCCGAAGACGATGCTGAATTGACCAAGTGTGTTGTCCAGGAGATAAGGTCCATAGAAGGAATCGCAGACACACGAACTCTAATTGGTGCCGAGATATGATTAGTATGCTTATGAATCCAGAAACTAGGGGAAAGATAGTCTCATTGACATTCTTCTTGATGATGTTGTTACCAACGATTGCTAC
>DALI01000060.1:0-5236 GCA_002496725.1 Euryarchaeota archaeon UBA181
GATGGTTCCCCCAAGGAAGCAGTTCGGAACTAATTTCAGGGAGTTCTTCAAGGCACTACTATCTCCAAAAAATACATCTGAACAAGAAAGGCTCCTTGATGCATACGAAGCACTCGATCAGCTCGAAGTTCCTCATATGGCAAACAATCTAGCCAGCGAACTCTCCGGGGGGCAGTCAAAACTGGTGGATATAGGGAGATCCATGATGGGGAGCCCGAAGCTGCTTCTACTAGACGAGCCTGTTGCTGGTGTCGCAGGACCACTTGCAATGAAAATTTTCAACAATCTGAGAAACATCGTAAATGAAACAGGGATATCAATTCTAATCATCGAGCATAATATGGATTTCATACTAAGACAAGGAGTCGACAGAATAGTCGTGATGAACGAGGGTGAGGTCCTAATGCAAGGGACTCCAGAAGAGGTAAGAGGCAACCAGAAAGTAATCGAGGCATATCTTGGCTCGGCCGGTAAGACAGAGGAGGAATAAATGTGACCAGGGTACTAGACGTAAAGAATCTACAAGGCGGCTATGGAGCTGTTCAGATTCTTTATGGGATAGATCTCTATGTTGAGGAGGGAGAGTTCGTCACTATCATCGGACCCAACGGATGTGGTAAATCCACCCTCATTAAGACGATATTTGGAATTGCTACCTATTACTCAGGGGAGGTTTTGTACAATGGTACTGAGGTATCAGGATGGAGAACAGATCAACTGGTCAACCAAGGAATAGCTTATGTCCCCCAGGTGGACAACGTCTTCCCCTCCCTTTCGGTAATGGAGAACCTACAGATGGGAGGTAACAGCCTCTCTAGTATCGTTCTCAATGAGAGGATTGAAAGAGCTATCGAAATGTTCCCGGATCTAAGGGACCGGGTCCACGACTTAGCGGCTTCCCTCTCAGGAGGAGAGAGGCAAATGCTCGCAATATCAAGAGCATTGATTTCAAATCCGAAATTCCTTCTGCTAGACGAGCCAACCGCCGCACTCTCTCCACTTTACCAGCAGCAGATTATCGAAAGAATAGACTCACTGAGGGAACAGGGGATAACGGTCCTCATTGTAGAGCAGAACGCGCGACTTTCACTAGCTAGATCCGATAGAGGCTACATTGTGTCCAATGGAAAGATAGTACACACCGGAGATGCCAGGGAGATTCTGACAGATCCAGAAATCGGAGAGTACTTCCTCGGATCAACGGAGTAATAGCGAGGTCGACAGCTCCTTCAATATCGGAAGGCACTTTTTCATTCTGTGACCATCCTCAATAACCACCAGCTCAACCTTATCCGAACTACTGGCCACAATCTCTGAAACAGATAATGGAACCACATCATCATCCGATCCATGAACAATAATCGTCGGATGACATACCTCTGGCCATGACATCCTCTCTGCAGATTCCATGAAATTCCAACCCAGCTCTATCTCGAGCTCGAATCCCTTGTATGTCCTCGTTCCAGAATCTTTCCATTCAGCAAGGTCATCCTCAGTCAGTCTTTGAAAACTATCCGAAAGTCCGAATGCAGGGGCAATCAGCAGCAATCGAAAGTCACAATCCTGTCGCATGAATGAGGCATTGGCAACAGCCAAGCCCCCCATCGAAGATCCGACAATCAAATCATAGTCTCCCTCGTCAATACATTTGAGCAGGACACCGGTCTGGCTTTCTATGTCCCAGCCAAGCTCTGACATTGTCGGGGAAGTAACTTCCCAGCCAAGCACATCCCTCATGAATGTGGGCTTCGAGCCCGAAGGACCTCCCTCGAAACCGTGAGCGAATAGAACCCGCATTTCATCAGATCCATTTTTCCTAGTCAAACTCTAGTCCCAATAACTCAAAATCAGCAAGAGGGCAACGAGTCATGGTAGCATGATCCATGACTCTGATATGGATCTCTGCTACAACATGCACCGTGGCTTGGAACATATGCCCTGCATGAACGCCATTGTCATCATCTGACCAGCAACAGTGGATATGGGTGAACGCCTCGCCCTTCTCTGTTCGAGCAATGTTGCCTGACAGGCTTACTAATTCAGATGGGGGGTCCAAAGGCCGTCTTTGGTAAACCCCCTCGCCATTCATGAAACCATATTGATTGTTACGAGTCCTGCCAATCCCACTTGTGATGGCCGCCGCATCAAACCCAATATCATCTGCTAGCTCTTTCAGGGAGGCGTGAATTTCTTCCCCAGGGTCTAGTCTTACGAATAAGTCGCTTCCCGAACGCGTGTGTTCCATGTGCCTCGTATCACAACCATTGATTTCAACCTCTCTAACAATTTTTTTCAAACCGGCGAAAATTACATGTAACTCCACCGGAACAAACAATCACCTTCCAATGCAAATGGAAACAAGAAAACTCTCCACTGGAAGAAGGGGGGTGCATCGCTCCTTCCATTTTGGTTATAGACCGAGACACCCCGTCTCATATGCCCGGTGGTTAGAAGATGACGATGGCAACTCATGATTCAGCCGCTAGATGGAAGACGTTTCTCTCAGAGGCCAAAGAGAAGGAGATAACCCTTCTATTATCCAAGCAGGCATCTAGTCCCGTGATTGAGGTCTCTTTTCATGAGCTAACTGGATTTGACCCCGACTTCGCAGAGGATATCCTCAGATATCCCAGGACTATACTCAGCAGCGGGCACGCCACACTCAGTGAGATTTGCAGGGATAGGGGAGAAGATTTGGATCCTATGATCAGGGTATCAGACCTTCCAAGAGATAGCCGCCGACCCCTGAGGGACATTGGAGCCTCTGATATAGACCAACTCAGAAGCGTAGAAGTGATAGTGACAAAGATCTCCGATTTGAAACCCAGGATACATCGCGCCGTATTCATTTGTGAGGCGTGTGGTTGTACCCAAGAGGTCGACCAAGGAAATGAGAGTGAGCTCATGGAGCCGCTCCGATGCCCCACAGATACTGGTTGTGGGGCAACAACAGGAAGGGGTAAGGACTCAACCAGATTCAACCTAGTGGTAAACATCTCTAGAATGATTAACAACCAGTGGTTGGAAATCCAAGAACTCCCTGAGAACGTTCCTAGTGGGGCACAGCCTTCCCGAGGGATGGCTTTGGTGGAAGGAGATTTGGTAAACAAGCACCTGCCTGGACAGAGAATAACTGCAAATGTCATTCCAGTGGTTCGCAGTGAAGTAAAAAGAAATAAGAAAACACCAATGTTTGACATCATTTACCATCTGGTTAGCTCCGAGCACGAAAGCGTACCATTCACAGAGATAAAAATTAGTGACGAAGACAGGGAACTGATTACTGAAGTTTCCAATAGGGAAGATCTGATCACACTCATGCAGAGATCAATAGCCCCTTCGATATTTGCTACCAGAGTAATGAATCATGTGAAGAGATCACTGGCATTACAGCTATTTGGGGGCGTCAGAAGATCAACATCTGACAAGAACCATCTCCGAGGTGACATACATATTCTCCTTATGGGTGATCCCGGGGTCGCTAAGTCGCAATTACTCACTTACATGTCAAATCTATCTCCTAGGGGAAAATTCGCCACTGGGGGAGGGGTTTCAGGGGCAGGACTCACTGCAGCAGCAGTCAGAGATGCATTCGGTGACGGCAGATTCGCGCTTGAGGCAGGTGTACTCCCCCTCTCTGACAGGGGCCTTGCGGCTATCGATGAATTCGATAAGATTTCGACCGAGGATAGGAGAGTCATGCATCCAGCGATGGAGCAACAGAGGATAGATGTGGCTAAGGGAGGAATAACTGCGACACTCCCCTCAAGATGCGCTGTTTTGGCCGCAGCTAATCCAGAGGATGGCAGATTCACTAAGAGGGGCCCAAACCAGAGTGTCATGAGGATGTACAAGGAGACAGGACTTCCCGATCCATTAGCGTCTAGATTTGACATAATATGGATGCTCAGAGACGAGGTCAAGGCAGAGGACGACTCGAGGATTGCTAGGCATATACTGGATACCAGGACCAGTGCTGTGAGCGAAACCACGATCGAGGATACCGGATTTGATCCCTCTGATGAGGACAAGGATAGTGTATACTCGACAGGCGTAGACGGTAGCCAGCACCTCACTCTTGTATTCCTGAGGAAGTATGTGGCATATGCCAAGGCAAACATTCATCCAGATCTCGACGAAGAGGCAAAACACGCCATTCATGGGTACTATATCTCCGAGAGGCAGTCCTTCGGCAAGGAAGATCAGGAGGGTGGTAGCGATATTGTACCCATCACTGCTAGGGCCTTGGAGGCATTAGTCAGACTCACTGAGGCACATGCGAGAATGCACTTGAGGAAAGTAGCTACCAAGGAAGATGCCGCTGTCGCACTGGCAGTTTTCAAGCACTGGAGGGAAGAGTCTGGGATCGAGGACGACTCAGAGCTCTATTCAGGTGTTTCCGCAAAACAGCGAAATTCCAATCAGGTAGTCAGACAGATAGTGAGAGACCTATGTAGGGGCGATGGCATGGGACAAGCCAAACTGGCAGATATCTACAATGGATGCATGGATAGGGGGGTTCCATCATCTGCTGTCGATGGAATTCTACAGAAGATGAGGATATCCGGAGAGTTATTCTCGCCCCGTGATGAAATATACTCATTCGCCCGTTGAGCATATGAGCTATAGCCCCGTGCGTGAACACATGAAGCCACTAGGTGACGTCTCAGACCCGTCATCTCTGGACCCAGAGTCGTTAGGTTTCATGTGCGGACTGGAGATTCACCAGCAACTCGCTACAGGAAAACTTCACTCTCGTATGCCAAGCGAGCTGTATGAGTTCAGTATTGAAGACGTTCCAGAAGAATGGAGCTTTTCCGAAAGAAGACTCAGAGCTGCACAGGGAGAAGGGGGGAAGATCGATGTTGCGGCTAGGTTCGAGCAACGTAGAAATCGAACCTTCGTCTACGTCCAACCACCAAATGCTGGATTGATAGAGCTAGACGAGGCTCCTCCCTTGGCTCATGACCCAGAAGCAGTCAGCGTTGTTCTGACGATGTCAGCTATGCTTGGCGCGAAACCAGTTCCCTCCCTACAGCCAATGAGGAAAACCGTGGTCGACGGCTCCAACACGAGTGGATTCCAGAGGACGACGCTAGTTTCTACAAATGGACTACTCAGAACCGAAACAGGAGAGGTCGGAATCTCTGTGATTTGTCTAGAGGAGGACTCAGCTAGGAAGCTCGATACCAGATCAACACCCGACGGAGAAGTCGTAACATATACCCTTGACAGA
>DALI01000060.1:5546-8420 GCA_002496725.1 Euryarchaeota archaeon UBA181
ATATACCCTTGACAGATTGGGTCTGCCGCTAGTCGAGATAGCGACTGAACCAGACATAGTAAGTCCGGAGCATGCAAAGGAATCGGCAATCACACTCGGATCTTTGTTGAGGGATACGAGGAAGGTCAGGAGAGGACTAGGGTCGATAAGACAGGATCTGAACGTGAGTATAGCATGTGGGGACAGAGTCGAGATAAAGGGATGCCAAGACCTGGATTGGATACCCAGGATAATTCAGATAGAGATGGCTAGACAGCTGCATATGTACAGGTTGGCCAATCAGCTGAGGGAAGACGCCAACCTGCCACCTCTCCCTCCTGATAGGAATGATTCTGAGGTTCCCACAGAGAATAGAGTGGCATTGGCCGCCTCAGCCAGAGTCCTCATGGAGTTTCACGATATTTCCACTCCACTTTCGTCCTGTGAATCTTCTATGATAATAGACGCACTTTCGAACGGGGACGCCTCCCTTGCTGTAAAACTCCCAGGATTCTCAGGAAAGCTGGGTGCCAAGGACGTGGATCAGGGAGGCGCACAGCTTCCCCGACTAGGAAGGGAGTTGGCAAGTGCCGCTAAACTAGCAGGTGTTGCGGGCATATTTCATTCGGATGAACTTCCGGCGTATGGGATATCCGAGGAAGACGTTCATTCGATAAGGGCATCACTGGATCTCTCTGAAAGCGATGCATTCGCATTTTGTGTAGCTCCCGAGTGGCAAGCCACACTAGCACTAGAATCAGTGATTCACAGATCTAGGATGGCGTATCATAGAATTCCCAAAGAGGTGAGAAACGTGGTAATCAGGAAGGGTCAGCCAGAAGATGGCACTACCACTGCGCTCAGGCCTCTGCCAGGGGGGGCTAGGATGTACCCTGAGACGGACATACCCATGCAAGAGGTATCTGAAAGTAGGTGGAACCACATCTGCTCCAACCTGCCCCTCACTTCTGAGGAGAGGATGAAAAGGCTATCATCCTTGGATATATCAGATAACCAAGCGGAATCAATACTCAACGGTGAACTTGATGACGTCCTATTAGATGGTATAGAAGGAGAGCTCGAATTACCTGCAAAGGCTTGGGCAAGCGCGCTTCTAGAATTTGGCAATATCAATAAAAACGTACTTTCTGTAGCGGTTCACCTTAGGGAGAATGGAGTGATAACCAGGGAGGGAATACTTCCTCTGGCAGAATCGGCAGCTCACCATGACACAACCGATTTGATTGAATGGATGACTTCAGAGGCACACTCCTTGGGATTCGTTCCTGGTACAATCAATGAGGTCGAGGAAGCCGTTGATGAGATACTCAAAGAGAGACTTGACTTTGTCATTGAGAGGGGAATGTCTGCAATGGGTCCTCTGATGGGTTTAGTCATGCAGAGGCTAGGGGGATCTGCCGATGGCAAGGTCGTTAGCAAGATCCTAAGGGAAAAGATTGACTCGATTACCAAGTCATGAAACATTGCTCGGCCATAATTAAAATACTTCTTTTCGTTAGCACGTATTCCATGTCAGATAGACTACGTGTAGCCTCAATTGTATTGCTCGCTACAATACTAATCCTGTTACCCAACATCCGAGAATCCGTCAATGAGGGGGTAGCCAAATATGTCAGTGATAACGAGTCATCTCATGATGGACTGCCAACAGAGTGGGATGGAGAGCAGGTGATTTGCATTTACTTCCCAGTGGATCACCCACACTCCCTATACCCTGAGGGAGTCACTATGATAGATTCAGATGGCTCCATCCTGGGAGTCAATGAAGACCTCAACTCTACTGGTGCGTGCGTAGGGGGTTTTGATGGATATTCAGATGGTATGGAATTCATGCTAGATTCCACCAGGGTTGCAGGGGGGCATCTCTCAGTTGGATATGCAGTCAACCCGAACTGGGGGCCATTCGTTCACACCATTGGTGGATTGAATGATGCCGAAGTAACAGGCGACTTCAATGGTGCATACTGGAGCCTTCTCCACAATGGGCGTTATTCTATGGTTGGAATAGGGGACTTAGTGATGTCAGAGGGAGATGTAATTTCATGGTCCATAAGCACATGGTGAGTACCCGTCAAGCGCAACCATGAATAGATGCGCCCTCCCATGACAGTGAGAGTGATGTAATGTTAGACGCGCACGCAGTAGTCCTCTCGCCATTTGAGACCCTGTTGCTAAATGTCGCTCTTCTATCTGTTGTCGCTTGGTCAATGTGGAAGGCAGAGAGGTCACTCCATCCAGGCAGTGACTTCACTGTCCTCGCCCTACTAGCCCTATTCGCAGTAACAGGAAGGATACTCCTCGACCCTCTCCCAAATGTTCAACCAGTAACTGTAGTAGTCCTCCTAGTTGGGATTCACTATGGCGCATCAAGATCGGTCGTAGTGGCCTCTCTGGTGGCTATATCCTCGAACCTAGTTCTGGGTCATGGACTCTGGACCTTCTACCAGGCAATGGGATGGTCTCTGGTGGGTATCACAGGAGCATTGCTCTCACAACACCTCCGAATAGGCCAGAAAATATCGATTCCTCGGATAGCCACAGTCTCTTTCATAGCAGCGTTCGTATTCGATTGGATAGTTTCCATCAGTGCTCTGCATAGTATCCCAGTGGAGAGTTTCCCATTGTACATAATGGCGGGACTGCCTTTTGACTTGGTCCATGCAGCTGGAAACGTGGCCTTTGCAGCATGGCTCACAGATCCACTATCAGAGATCATGTCTAGACACTCCCGAAGAAGAGCGGTGGTGGTAGAACCTGTCACGATCAGCACCTGAGTTAACCATGGTACTCGTAACGAGGGCCGACCTAAACCTATCCAAGGGAAAGCTGGCGGCACAGTGCGGTCACGCAGTATCAGAGTGTGTCCTCAAGGCA
>DALI01000060.1:8730-9119 GCA_002496725.1 Euryarchaeota archaeon UBA181
CCTCAAGGCAAGCTCCAAGGATAGCAGGATGCTCGAGCGGTATCTCAGGGAGGGGGCTAGGAAGATCGTCGTTGCTGCCCCTCATTTAGAAGGCCTGAGGAGAATATACGGTGAGGCCGCAGAGAGTGGAATCATATCATGCATGGTGAGGGATGCTGGACATACGGAGATTCCCCCTGGGACTGTAACCGTAGTGGGCCTCGGGCCGGGAACGAGAAGTGAAATCGACTCCATCACCAGCAGTCTGCCACTGGTAAAGTGATGTCACGAAACTCGTTTTTCTTGGGTAATCGGCCGACTGGGAGGAAAACCCCCCAGTCCGCCTTACGTTTTCTTCTGTATCGTGTTACCGATTTCAGAGCATCTCGTCAGCCTTGACAGCAACTAAT
>DALI01000061.1 GCA_002496725.1 Euryarchaeota archaeon UBA181
GACGCCCGCATCATAATGGGTAGGCAATATGACCCCAGTGTCAGTTAGGCCATAGATTATGATGATCTTGAGTTATTTTTTACTGTTGCCCATCATCTCAACTAGTTCGAAAGGAGCTCCTTCTCGGGGGCTTGCAGAATAGGCACTATGAAGGGAAATTTGGGTACTCCTTGATAATTTCTTGATTGGAATATTATTAATCACAGAAACGGGAATTTTATGGAATCTAAATCTGTGGGGGAAATACTGCCCCCATTCTTCTTTCCATACTGGAGTTTCATCATAATAGTAGCCCTTTGAAACACGAAATACTTCAACCTTGGAGAACTCACCATATTTCCATTTGTCCAGTTTGAGCCTTGCTGTTTTGGATCCAGCAGGCGCAGAGTAAGGCAGTAGGAATGCAATCAAGTCATTTTTTTGGATATCCATAAAATTGGAAATTCTAGGAAACTTTCTGGGTTCTCCTGGAACACCCCAAATCCCCCTTTCCAGGGAGATTTCCTCAAAATTTTTCATGGCGCTTTTTGACACATAATGGAACCAAAGCTTAGGAAAACTTCGTTTTTTCTTACTTTTAGTTTTACTCTGTATCGTCTCTTCCATTATAGTTCCTGAATTCCTCTCGAACCACTGTACTAGATTCTTTACATCTATCTCAATTTGCTCTAATTCGAAATTTGCATCTTTGGTTAACACAACTATAAATCCGTCATTTTCTTTGAGAATGGAGATGTCATGGCCATGCCTATCGAAATTCTTGGTATTCCACTCAACTTCGACTGGAACTTCAGTATTATTGCCATCATCAAGTATGCAGTATGTATCTGGATATCTGTCAATTCCAAGCCTGTTGTACTTTCCAGAAATGATTTTTGTTCCATCCATTCTCTCGTAATTAGAACAACACTCAACCCAGTATCTTTGAAGAATTTTCTCCGTGAGCCATGGATGAGGGTTACCTTGGGGATTGGCCATGGACTACTGTCACGTTTTTCTTTGAATAACTTTGCTAGTGTAAATGATAGTGGCGTACATGATTCTAGTTTGTGTCGGTATCAACTTCTCTACCCCAGTATACGTATACGTCAATAAGGGATACTCTAGTGCAGGTAATGCTAGGAAGGGTCTGGATAGGTCCCACAGAAAACTAAAACTTCACAGTAAAGAGGAATTTATATGGGAGAAAGATTGGATATGTTATCAACTACGGAGGCTGTTAAATATGGTTTTTCTATGATTTGGTATTTCATAGCAACCGGTTCAGCCTCAATGATCCTTATTCTCTGGGGCGGAGCACTAATTGATGGAGATGGCACATTAATTATTGGATTTATTATTAGTTTTGCTGGAATTATATTACTTCTGAGTGCGTCTTATGGGGCGATTTATAAATTACAATCAGATTCAGTAACGAGAGGCAATATACAGGCGGCTAGGTTTCTTAATACGCTAAAATCACCCACCATGGATCAGTCGGAAAGGAGGCCTCAACAAAGAAAAAATGAGGTTCCACCACCACCTCCGGGATTATTTTGATGCGTAACTTTGAGTAGCCTAATTGATAGTTCTGCGCCTTCTTCTTTTCTTGGGATAGTATGGCGCATGCACACGGCAGTATTCCGAGCCCTGACTTGCTGTCAGCTTGCATCTCGGCCCATGTCCATAGACAGTCTTGGCCTTGCACCTCGGGTTCTTTGCCTTCGTCTTCTTGCCCTTAGTTTTCCTAGTGTAGGTTGATGTCTTTTTGGAGGGTGATTTCTTTCTGGGTGATTTGGAAATATTGCTAATCTTCTTTTCGAGTTGAGTTATTTCTCTCTGGGTCATCCTCACTTTGCACCAGTCCCCTCCTCTTACATTCCTAACTCCGTACTTGGCCATTGTCTCGAGGGTGACCCTGTTCTCGTCAGACTCTTTCATATTCTCTTGGAACGAGATGATTGGTTTGGAATCCGATGGAGGGTATTTCTTTGTCCAAGACGCCCCCTTTCCGTCAATGTGGTCCAGTACTCTCTGGATGTTTTTCCTAGTCATGCCGACGTAGTACTTCCCACTCTTCAGTTTGAGAACGTAGATGGCTACCACACCTATCCTAGGGGCTTTGAGTATTGAATGATAGGGAGGTCAAAGTGGCTTAAGGTCGTCTTTGTCCCATACTTCTCCCACCTTGCCAACCATGACGAGCTCGTCTCTCTGCTCGTTATCCCTGAGCTTGCCGTGCCAGGACTGGCTGTTCCACCAGTGGGGGTATCGGAACTTCCTACGCCTGATGTGGTACTTGTTCCCAGTCACCCTGATGACAGTCTCCGCGTGCCACACGCCTCCTAGCTTGCCCGGCCACCCCCGCTTGTTCATCATGTGCGCGACCTTTGTCGCTGAGACGTCGTTCACAATCATCTGCCAGCGCATGAAGTCGATCCTCCCCTGCTCCTCCCAGTTGGGGACCATCCTTCCCTTCGGGGTCGCGTCCCAGCCGTAGATAGCCCTGGTGAACTTACGCCCGTTCCTGCGGAGGTACTGTATCGCCTCCCTGGTCCTCTCTGATATCTGGCTCCTCTCCAGCTCGGACACACTGGCGATGAATATCAGGATGAAGCGCCCCATCGAGCTTGTCGTGTCCAGCGACTGCCCGCCCATGTTGATGATGTGGTAGCCGATGCCCATCTCCCTGAGCTCGTCTATGGTTAGTATGGCGTCGCTGGTGATCCTGAACATCCTGTCCAGCTTGGTGACGATGACGTGCTCGTACTTCCCGGACTCCAACATCTTCAGGAGCCTCTTGCCTCCCTTCCTCTCCCAGATTGGGATTCCTCCGCTGACGCCGTCGTCGATGACAATGTCCCTGCTCATCATCTTCAGCCCCCTGCTCTTGGCGTAACTCCGGATGGTCTCGGACTGGCTGGCCAGGCTGTTGCCCTCCTCCACCTGTCTTAGCGTGGACACACGGATGTAGCCAATCGCCCTGCCTTGTTCCCCGGACATACGGTAGAGCCACCAGGGACATGGGACTATAAGGAGTTCTGATATAGACTCAGTGCAACGTTTTCTATAGATTATGAGGGCTTTTGTCTATAGGTCTGGAGGGTACATTATACCAGTGCTACGGTTTCGTAATATTGGGTTCTTACCGTGATCTGGGGCTGATATTGGCATCAGGTTCTGTTCCTACTCTAGACCAGTGGCTACGCCGTTGTAATGTTGTAACCCTTGGACTGTAGGGCATCAATTTCCCTAGGGATT
>DALI01000064.1 GCA_002496725.1 Euryarchaeota archaeon UBA181
GTCAAACGCTTCAAAGAAGTCATCATCCTCTCTTAATTCATATCCAAGAACATATCTTTCCCAGTTAGGTTCAGTCATGAGGTAGATATCAGAACTAGGATTTACAGGAGGGTCATCCTGATTACTGGAAATACTCACACAGAAAGTATACATGTATCCTGGAACCAGTTTCATGCCAATAGCAGTTGCACTGTCATTATCGACAGTGAAGTCAACGAAAACATCCCTTTCTAGGGAGTCAAGTGTCTCCGGTACCTCCCAAAAATTAGTATCGTCCACGGGAATTAACGAAATTAACTCCTGTGTTTCTGGATCATTCACAGCGGGAACATCACATGACCCTGAGAACTGAGCAGAGACAGGAGTCGCAAAAAGTAAAACTGCTGTCAGAAAAACAGTCGGGCCCAAAATGAAAAAATTAGACATTAAGGAGAAAACCTTCTTCTCATTCAATGAGCTCATTTCAACGTCTCCTAGTCCTAATGGGTCGAACATATCCCGAATCACCATCACGACGCTCCTCCTCGGATAGGTATTTCGGCTGAGGGGGTGGTGTATGTTGATCCATCCCCGGCAATCCCCCATCTGCTTCGACTTCGTCTACATCATAAGTCTCGAGCATCTCATCAGCATTCATCTCTTCCTCATCCTTTTGTTTCATAATTACCCAACCGAGCACGAGGACAAGAGCGACTAAGGCCAAAAGACCGCCACTTTCCCTATTTGGCACTATGTCGGCCCAAGTTAGATCGGATAGTGACTTAGGAACATATTCGTCTTCAGTCGACAGGACGGTAATCACATAATCTCTCTCGGTACACACAGAGACAGCATCGCAAACATGCATAGTAATTCTGACTTCGCCCTCTTCATTCCAGGTCTGAGGATTCCAATCCCAATCATTTCTAGTGTCCCCATCCCCATCAGAGTCGACACTTGCATCCAAGTCCCATCTAACAACTAGATCTCCGGAAAGGTCCCTGTCATTGTCATTGGTCGAGTCCCCATCTCCATCTGAGTCCACAGAAGAGTCGGCATCCATCCATGCCACGAGGCCGTCTTCCAAGTCTTGATCGAATACGCTGAAGTTCAGTGACACAGGATCTCCCGTATTCACATAATCAGAGGAGATCGGGTAGTCGGTAAGAATCTCAGGAGATTTAGAAACAAGAACTCTGATTGAGGTAGAATTGGTCTCTCCTCCTTCGAATCCATCGACAACTGTGAGAGTCACCGTATAGGTTCCGGGAATCGCATATTGGTGCCATACGATGGGCCCTTCAACTTGAGGCGTGGCATCGCCAAAATCCCAAATCCATCTTGTTATCCCATTCCAATCAGGATCATCGATTTCTGTTGAAAACTTGTCATTGAATGCAGGATCAGAGTCATAGCTTCCAGAACCATCGAGTCTCAGTAGACTCTCTGGAGAAACAAACGCATCGCCATCTTCTGTTTGTGGAATCTGCCATATTACCTGCTCCTCTTCTGTGGGTTCCCTATCTAGGATAGTATCGTTTACACTAGGGCATGAGAATTCTATACTTGGAACCGGTAGGGGATTTTCTACTCTCAAAGTGAATGACTTTTCAGCGGAAGAGAGGCCTAGTTCGTCAGTAACGGTAAGAGTTACTGTGTAGAGTCCTGGCTCCATAAAAGTATGACTTACCGAAGTCGTATTCTCTATGGGTCCTGCAAGATCAGAAATCGTCCAGATAGTAGACAACTGTGAAGAGTCGCCATCTGGGTCGAAGGAATAGCTGATGAACGTATATGTCGTGTCTACAGTCCCATCCATGGGCCTAGTAAATACTGCAACAGGTCTCTGATTAATTACATTGACCTGAATTATCGCAGAGGTCGAATTTCCATCATCATCAGTTACGGTAAGGCTAATATTTTTCAGTCCGGGTGTTAACCATCCTACAATTGGATTAGCTAAATCGGATGAGATTTCTGAGTAATCAGAGGTCATAGTCATGCCCCCTCCCTCAAGATTTACTCCCTCTTCGAAAGACCAATCATAATTCACAATCATCCCGTCACTATCCTCGAAAACAGTCGGCAGGGTTAGTGGAGTCAAGGTATAGGTCTGTAGCTGACTATCATGAATCTGCTGAGGGACCCTGTTCAGAACACTGATGAAAATCGTATGCTCTACTTCATGAATGCCATCACTAACGGTCAATGATAGTGTGTAAACTATCCCATCAGCACTCCCATCAACCCAAGCATGGCTAGACTCGTAGAGTCCTTTGCCAGACTCTATCTCTCCATCTCCCCAGTTCCACTCGAAGTGGAGCTCTTCCAGGGGCAAGTTATCTGCAGTCCCAAGGGCTGAGAACATGACCTGCTGATTGGTCAGTAGAACTAATTCTCCAGATACGACTACCCCCTCAACAGATATCTCAGGAATTGGATCACTAGTATCCTCGACATCTACAACCCAGGTCTGAGATTCTGAGAAATAGCCCCCTTGATCCATGACCGTTAGTACTATTGGATAAATTCCCGGCTCCAGATATTGGTGTACAGGATTCTTGAGGGTGGAGGACACATTATCGCCCAAATCCCAAAAGTACGCTATTGGGGTTTCATTATTTGAGAATGAACCATTCTCCATCCCGAATCCCCATTCATCGTAACCAGATCCAAACATATTGACAGGGAGCCAAGTTTGAGTGGCATTAGCAGATACAGATATAGATGCCACAGGCTCCATATTTGCCAAGTTTAGTGGCAATGAGAAAGCCTGATCGACTAGGGCCGAGGTGACATCATTGATACTTACTCCAAAAGTCCATCGGCCAGAGTAAGGAGGAGTGAACCACACACTTTTCTCCGTCGCGACACTGTTCCCTGCAGTCACTGAGAATACTTTGCTATCTTCGAGGGTATTGTTTGAGAAAGCATCCACGGTCACTTCCAATATTTCGAAGAATGAATTCGAAACTATATCCAGATCGATTTGTACGCTATCGGATAGCCCATCAGAGTCCCTGTCAAAATCACGAATAGAATCAATCGATACTTCGGCTGGATCAGTGACCAGCATCGCCTGTACCGTCACAGTCGCAGCTGGGTAGCTACCGCTAATTATTCCACAGGTGACATAATTGTAGTCGCAGTCATCAACAGATGACTCATACCAAGTAGTCATCCAGACTTCATCCACATCTGTGCCAAATCCATGTATGAGTCCTGTAATGGAACCAGTGACTTGGTCCACTCTCATTCTACTCATGGACCAGCTACCCGTGCTGCTATCTTTAGCCAGAATGGCACCTTCAAACCCAAACTCGGATGTCTGTGCCATTATATTCAGAGGGGCCCCAGATCCTTGATTGAACTTGTAAGCCCTCATTCCCCAGCCCTCTAGTTCCTGTAGGGGGCTGGTCCAGGGGTTTACCCATTGATCATTGAATCCACTCATCTGTGCCTTGCAGATATAAGCCGCAATACAACCCGAACTCAAATCAAGGTTTGAGAATCCAAAGGCACCTTGCCCACTATCAACAGAAACTGCAAGTGTGAAATTTGCGAAAATATCACTCATCGTAGTTCCTATTGGAGTCGAACCGGGAGGTGGGTTAGATGCCAAATCTTCTATTCCCTTGCCACCAGTATCTGTATCAGCGACCAATGTCGAGATGGCAGAAGCGCCCCCTAATTTATCTGACAAATACATTAGGAACAGGAAACCAGCTCCATAGTCCGCTATTCTCTGATTCCACCATCTGATACTCATGTTAGAATTTTCAGACCACGCATTCGCATGGCCGGTCAGAGTGCTAGTGACTCCAAAACACAAGTAGGCAGCCATATCAGCCGCGCCCTCATCTATCCACATGAACTCAAACGGGTCCCTTGCATTATGCAATAGATGTTGAAACTCATGGGCCACTATCGTATTTCTCCAACTCAGATCATCAACATCAACATAGAGAATTTCTCTCGAAGAAGATAGTCCCGGAACAAAATAGCCCCCAGTTCCTCCAGCTCCATCAATGGAGAATATGACTATCTCGACCTGGCAATTGGTGTCTACATCTGGCGCCGTTCCGAAATAACTAGTTACGGTGGGAAAAATTGTAGTTTCCCACGTTGAAGCAATATCATTTAGTGTGGTCGAAGGGATAATCTGGCCATCCTCCACAAAAATAGCTGAGTTGCTGGAAACTTTCTGAATAGTGGCCCCAATAGAGCCACTAGCAGTAGGGACGTCATCCGTATCTCCTACGCTCCACGCATCGTCGCAGTTTCTTGATACTGACTTTGAGCTAATGTAAGACTGAGAGAATGGGAGTGTTAGATCCGGATATCCATCCGACCTCCACTGAGCCTTGAGGAATCCTGTGGCAGAGTAGATTGGAATTGATGATTCAGAGAATAAATATTGCTTACCATCGGTAGCAGGATCAAACTCATCAAGATCACCAATTACACTGTAAGATGCAATATCTTCTACTTCATCGGCAAAGGCCAATGGAGACAAACTAGTCACAACCAACAAGGCCACTAATATCACTGCGTGCCCCGAGGAATTACGACCTTCTTTGCCTGGCATACTCAACACTCCGTGTTG
>DALI01000066.1 GCA_002496725.1 Euryarchaeota archaeon UBA181
CGGCACGAGCACCAAAATACAATTACAATTTTTGAATATTGAGGATGTATCCTCAATATTAGTTAATCTAGAGGAACTTCTAATAGTCTCGTGCAGCAAGGAGATTCATGAAGGTAAGGACTGTAGCCATTGCGATACTATTCTTCAGCTCAGTGCTCTCGGGATGTGCCGGTAATGATTCAGAGAAAGACGACAGGATAGAAGCACTAGAGTCAGAATTGTCAGATTCAATATCGGATCATGATTCCTCCTTAGAACAAATCACGACTCTAGAGGATGCATTGGCCGAGTCTATGGCGTCATTGGCAGTTATTGAAGGCACAGTGGCTGATCTGACAACTACAATAGCTGGATATGAAGAAGAAATATCTAATCTGATGGATCAAAGGGACGGTTTGCTTCATCAACTGAATATGTCCGATGGAAATACCTCTATTTTACTAGAAGAAATAGCCACTCTAGATTCTGAAATTGAAGACCTGGACGATAGGTTATCGGGGTTAACTTCCGAATTGTCCCAAAGAGAGAACCAAGTCGCCAATCTTGAAAACACTATTTCCGCCCTTGGCTATACTATGTCGCAACTAACCCATACAATTGTTTTCAAAACGGGAGATTGCCCTCTGGCTAACCCTGGATATTTCATGGATATCGGATTTGACGATGGCGAAGGGCTAGGAATAAATGATGATGGAGAAGTTACCTACGACGAAGTTCAAGCTACAGTTGGCGAATGCCCGGGAAATTTCGGTATGATTTACAATCAGACAACTACGGAACATAATTGGGCCCAGCAAAGAGTCGTAGAAATGGGGGGTGTGCTGTACTTCATAGCAGATGATGGCGACTCTGGATGGGAATTATGGAGAAGTGACGGTACCGTTTCTGGTAGCTACATTGTGAAAGACATTCGAGGAGAAGAGTGTGAAACTACTCAGAATATAACGACAGGTGAGGATGAGGTAACATGTACCAATCCTAGTTCTATTTGGGACAGGACGCATGATGGAGTTTTTATGCCTGCGGAGATTGTTGCAGGGAACGAAAGAATATTCTTCACGGCGTATAATCAGTGGAGGGATGATACATGGTCAGCTGCCGATCTATGGGTTAGCGATGGGACAGAAGAAGGGACTCAACTGGTCAAAGATCTATGGCCGGGATGGGACTACTTTTGTTGTGGCCAAGAATTTGATTATGTCGGCATCAGTAATCTGTTAATCATCCCATCTGTAGGAAATAATCCAGATATGGTCCTTTTTTCTGGTCTGCAAGCCACATCCTCGACGAATGAAGATGGTTCTGAAACTGGTCCAACGGGTGAGGAGCTCTGGTTAAGCGACGGTACAGAAGCCGGAACTCAGTTAGTTGCTAATATTAAACCAGAGACAAAGTCATGGACTTGGATGGAAACAACCCGTTGTTGTGGCGACTGGAATGGATCTATGCCAAGGGACCTAGTTCTAATCGGAGAACAGGCATGGTTCACTGCTGAGACGGATGATTATGGAAGGGAGCTCTACAGATACGCCTTGGGGAATTCCTTTGGTGTCGGGAGCGGGCATTATCTCGTCAAGGATATAATGCCAGGAGCGGCTACAAGTAATCCTAGTGAGCTCACTAGAGGTTCTGGAGGGTTATTCCTTTCTGCTGATGATGGCGTTCATGGACAAGAGCTATACTTCACTCTTGGAGATATATTCACCACAAATATCGTCAAGGACATCTGGCCTGGTGAGAACAACTCTAGTAGTCCGATGTGGGTAACGAAATTGGGCAGTAAAGTGATTTTTTCCGCTGATGATGGGATTCATGGGAGGGAGCTTTGGATAAGTGATAATACCGATTCTGGTACATACATGATTAAGGATATTAATGCGGGAAATAATTCCAGTAACCCCACTGGGCCTTTCAAGGAGATGGATGGTTTTGTCTATTTCTCCGTAAATGATGGAGTTCATGGATACGAGCTGTGGAGAACTGACGGCACTGAATCGGGAACTACAATGGTTAAGGACATCCATCAGGGGGAAAATGGTAGCCTGTCATGGGGGTCTACTGCTCATTGGCATGGAGAGTATGCCCTAGTTCACAACGGCCATTTATATTTCTCAGCAAATGATGGAGAAAATGGAGAGGAGCTTTGGAGGACAGATGGGACAGATGCGGGGACTAATCTGATTGTGGATGCAAATTCAGGAGAATCTGGGAGTTGGCCATGGTGGCTTGTATCCGTAGGAGATAAGGTCTATTTTACATCCTGGGATGGCGATCAGAGGCAACTTTGGCACTACTGGGACAACCCTGGGCCCGTCATATCCGTGTGATTTTCAAAAAATCATAATTGTCTTAAGTCCACCTTCGTTGGAGTAGTAAGGTCGCGATGCGTATTGAGCAGGATGTTAAGCTAACTTTTGATGATGTATTGATTAGACCTAAGCGTAGTACGCTGGTTTCAAGGTCTGATGTAACCCTAGTTCGGGATTTTAAGTTCAGACATTCTGATACTACTTGGACCGGAGTCCCAATTGTTGCTGCCAATATGGACACTACAGGGGTTTTTGGAGTATCTAGAATACTCCAGAACCATAGAATGCTGACCTGCCTGCAAAAATTCTACTCCACAAGACAGTGTTCAGAAGCATGGGATGATGGGATTGACCCTGGGCATGTAGCTATTACTTGTGGGTCAACTGAAGATAGTCTGGAGTTG
>DALI01000041.1:0-7875 GCA_002496725.1 Euryarchaeota archaeon UBA181
CAGAGCCTAAGCCAGAGCCTAAGCCAGAGCCAGAGCCTGAGCCAGAGCCAGAGCCTGAGCCAGAGCCTGAGTCAGAGCCTGAGCCAGAGCCTGAGTCAGAGCCTGAGCAGGCACCATCTAGCTGCCCAATATGCGGTACGCAGAAGGCTATCGGCTCCTCTTCTTGTGTAGTCTGTGGATATTCCTTTATCTCTTGATATGAGGAATTCTCGACCGAAGTGTTGATTGTTGTCTTGGTATGCCGAAGTACATGGCGGAGGCTCCAAACCCAGCTGATGCCCAAGTTCAGGCCTTATCGGCTATGATGGGCCCGATGATGGTTATGATGGTAGTTATGCTATCTCTCATGTTCTTCCCATTTATCAGGATTGGATTATCCACCAGTGCAGGATCAGTCATAGAGCCGATGCTTCCTTTCCATAGTCAGTATTTCGTACCCACAGTTTTTGTTGTCGGGTCGAGTATAATGGTGGTCAATACCATAATCAGGTCATTTTTTGTCGACTCATTGAAGCAAGCTCATAATGCTCACAGGGGAAAGCAGATTGGAAAGCAACTTAGGGAGGCTAGAGCAGAAAGGGACACTAGTAGAATGAATAAGATGCAGGAACTCCAATTGGCCTTAGGGCCGGAGAATATGGCCACTCAGGCTGAAATGTTTAGGCCAATGATGTTCACTATAGTTTTCATCATAGCTATTTTCAGCTGGATGTCAGCTTCCATTGAAACTTTCAGAGTTTCCTATGTCAGCCTTCCCTGGGCACCCACATGGAGCTTCTCTGAAAGAATATTTTGGATTATTCCTGCATGGATAGCATCCTACATTACAATGAGTGCCCCCCTTGGGAGAATCATAGACAGGCACATCAAGATTATCAGATACAGGAGACACCCTCTTGTACTTGCTGCAGAACCAATACCCGAGCCCTTGTTGTTTATGCTAGATGAGCCAAAGAGGAAATCATCATCATCCGCTTCTAGAACTCGCCAATCCCAGAGAAGAAGGTCAGGGCCTAGGAAGACAGGAATGAAAAAGGACGATGCCGATAAAATTAGAGGTGGAAATACCCAAGTCGCCCCTCCAAAAAAAGGATCTACCTGCCCCTCCTGTGATTCGGACTCAATAACTAGGACATCTTACGGAAAATTAAGGTGCGATGTTTGCAGAAACGAGTGGAGGTGAGCCTCTGCCTAGACTAACTGTAAGCGGCAAACCCGGTAGCGGAACATCTACTCTCGTCGATTTACTATCAAAAAAAAGAGGATGGGACTCTGTTAATGGCGGAGATATTTTCAGACAAGAAGCAGAAAGGAGAGAACTCAATGTTGATGACTTCAGCAGACTTTGTAAAGAAGACTTAGATGTAGATAGGTCGCTCGATGATATGTTAAAATTATTGATTTCTTCTTCTAATGGCCCATCTATCATAGAAAGTCGATTAAGTGGGTGGTGGGCTTATTTAGCAGGAATAGAGTGTTTGAGGATATGGATAGAAGTCTCAAACGAAGAGAGAGCCCGTAGGATTCTTTCTAGAGAGGGCGGTCAATATGAACAAGTTCTGAATGCATCCCTCCGTAGGAATTCAGATGATATGGAGCGCTATCAAGAACTCTATGAAATAAACCTGGATGATATGTCCCCTTACAATATGATTATTCAAGCCGATAATATGGATGCCTTGCAGGTATTGGAATTAGTAGAATTAAAACTGGAGGAATAAATTTTGAATGATATGATAATCCTACAAGAGTCGACAATTACTGATTCCAAAAGTGGTGGTGATCCATACTCGAGAGAAATTTCAGAACTACTGGAATCTGGCGTAATTCTAGTAAATAAGCCGAGGGGCCCAACCAGTCATCAATTGGCCTCATGGGCTAGAAACCTTCTGGGAATTAAGAAATTAGGTCATGGAGGTACATTAGATCCATTCGCTACTGGGGCACTAGCTCTTCTATGTGGCAGGGCCACCAGACTTACAGATATCGTTCTTTCAGGAGACAAAACGTATGTCGGAGTAATGAGGTTCGCTAAAGGGGTCGATGAGCAAGAGACTAGGGATGCATTGTCTTCTCTTGTCGGTAGATCTTACAATGTCCCTCCAAAAGAATCAGCTGTTAAGGTTAGGGTGAGAAGTAGAATTTTCAAGAGTATAGACCTCCTGGATATCGACCAATCATCTCGAATAATTGCAATCAAGGTGCACTGTGAGGCCGGGACATATATCCGTACATTGGCTAGGGACTTAGGGCTAATGCTGGGTTCTAAGTGTGATTTGATTGAACTACATAGAACTCAAACTGGGACATTTGACGCCTCTATGGCGTGTACGATGCAACAACTTACGGACGCCCTCCATATTTTCAGGGAGCATGGAGATGAGAGGGCTCTCAGGAGACTCATCTGCCCCATTGAGAGATTACTCGTCCATCTCCCAAAATTAATCGTTAAGGATGGTGCTGCTGCTGCTGTATCACACGGAGCATCACTAGCTAGGCCAGGAGTAGTTAGAGCCACTCCGGAGGCCAAGGTAGGGTCCCTAGTTGTAATTGAGACACTGAAGGGAGAGGCTGTTTCTGTGGCGGAATTGACTGTTGAAACAGAGGCCTTGCTAGAAATCAGTTCAGGTGAAGTAGCAGTTCCCAAGGCTGTCCTAATGAGTCCTGGGACTTACCCACAGACTTGGACGAAGCCATCCTAAACAATCTCGTGCTCCTCATAGACCCACTCATCTGTTTCCAAGCGTATGATTAGCTTCATCATGATGGCACCCCCTATTCCCTATTGGGAACTCGTTTCGAATTCGGAGCATGTATAACTATTACTCGAAAATAATTGATTATCAGCCCTAGGTGCTCTTTGGATTTACCCTCTCGACTACTTACGACTCTTGTTAAATGGCTTCCGCACTCTTCCAGGGCCTACTTGTATAGCCGCAAAACAAATCATAATCAGACCAATTGATATTGCTAGAAAAACTGATTGGTCATCTTTCTGATTTCCGCCGTCTGTACCTTTTGTTGGGCCACCTACTGCTATCTCTACTTCCTTGATATTATTGCCCTCATCGGTCTCCAATATAGATCCAGAGCTATCGACCTCAATTCTAACCATCTGAGTAGCTGGACCCTGAAATACTGCGTCACATTGAATTTCTTCTAGTCCCCCTGGGGAAATGTACCCAATGGTCGAGGTCCCAACTAGGATGTCATCAATATAGCAACGGATTTCCACCGCTCCTGCATCTCCCATGCCCTGATTGCGGACGTAAGCTACAATTCTTCCAATCTGGCCATCAGTCATTTCTGATCCTCCCGTGGCCGAGTTAGATATTGAGATAGTTTCAACTAGTAAATCTGATTTTGATGTGACAATGACGTCAATTATCTGTGAATATTGACTAGTTCCATCACTAACTACTATCTCTACGGGGTGAACTCCCGTTTCTACCGGGCTCAAACTTAGAATGCCATCTGTGAAGATAGCCCATGAGCGACTACTGGAGACAGATGGATTTTCAGTATCGGGGTCATAAATTATGATATCCAGATCTACCCTTTCTCCAATCTCGACATATACATTCATAGGCAATCCTTCGATACTTGGAGGATCCTTGACTTCTGAAACAGAGACTTGGAAGTAATCAGTCCATACATTTCCCCTCTGGTCTTCAACCGCTATGGAAATTTGAGAGCTTCCATGGGATTCTGATACTGGTTGAACAATTAGTGAACTCCCCTCGGAGTAGACACTCACAATCCCCTCCTCTGAACTAGTAGCTCTAACCGTCAGATCATCAGGAAGTGTGATGTCATCTGTACATGTCACACTTAGGGGGATCAATATTCCCCCTCCATCTTCGACCAGTTCCAGGTCATTAATGCCAATACATTGAGGGTCCCTATCCCATTCCACGACATATCCCCCTGTGATACTCATGGAATCAATATGAATGACAACTGTCTCAGGGGACCCGTCAGATGCCCACTGGAACCTAGCGGAGGCCCCAACATCAACAGACTCAGATGCCCCGGGCAAGGCATGCCCAACCGGTGCAGTGATGCTAAATTCCCCTAGGGAAATAGGCAGAGTATCAATGAGAAAATCACCCACTGCGAATCTCACTGAACTACCCGACTGAGACAATCCCGATATATTTCCAATTATAGATCCATTAATTACAATATGTGGGTCGTTGATATCCACTCTTACTCCAGATATACAGCCATCGCGTATCTCAATTCTTATTTCTGTGAGGGACTCTTGATTTTCCAGTAATTCACCTGATTGAATCTCGATATATTCGCCATCTGCATCGTTGGAAGGAGTCCAAATTGTGTAGTTACTAGTTCCGAAAACATGTATCCTTCCCAAACTTTGGAATGGCGGTCTTTCGATATCGAAATCCCAAAAACCAGAATTTTCTCCATTATTTGCTAATCCACAGCTTTCAAGATCCAGATTATTCGACCGAGTTCCTTGATATGGATTAATATCTATGATCGGGATTCCATTCATCCCGGATAACTCATGTATAGCTTTCACATTTTCAAATGAGTACCATGGCTGGAGAAATTTTGCTTTCAATCCCACAGCATCAATCCTTACTTCTGAGTCGTCACTACCTCCTCCTTGGGAAACGTAATCGACAGTGATGTAGGATTGTTCTGCTAGTCCCCAATCCCATTGAGCATGCTCATCCATCGGTATGACTAGAGGGTTACTCATCTTGTAAACGCCAGAAAGCGTCCTCGTATACGTCTTCACTAACTTCTCGCTACCTGTGCCTCCAAGGATTATTCTAACAGTATCTGAATAAAGAGCATCAGGTATCTCAAAGTGGATGACAAGTGAGATATTAGTTAGAATCATAGAATGCATTCCCGTAAATTGAAAATTGTTAACTGTAATATTGGGGCCCCTGGACCAAGTATAGTAGCCATCTGGATTCCCCGTGCTATAGTTAGATGAAGTAGGACTTCCCCCGGACCAAGCAGTAAACTCCCCAAAATTTTCAGGCCTATCATGGGTAAAAGACAACTCACTATCCGCCACTATTCCCATTGAATATTGAGCGGGACTCTGGCTAAAGCCAGATGTCGAAGAAATTGACCATACTGAACTATCATCAAAAGATCCTGCATCAAAAACTTCGGCTTCCTCGGCAGTGATTACAGTATCCCCCAATACAATCATCGGTAATTGAACCGAAATGAGCATTATGGCCACCATTGCAAAGCACCTTCCCAACCCCCTCATGCTTTCACCACGGCAACCATAGTGCTTCAACCCGTTGGTCCGTAGGATAATCTCTGCATAACGGTTGATATACAGGTCTATGCTCGTGGATTCACAAACGGCTGTGATAGTGTAGCGGTTAGCACGGTGGGTTGTGGTCCCGCCGGCCCGGGTTCAAGTCCCGGTCACGGCCCCACAAATTTACTCAGCTGTCAAGCTTGTCTTCAGGAATGTCATGCCCCATCTTATCTACTTTGATTGACATATAGCTTCGGTTCTCATCCCCAATTCCCACAATTAGGGGCATTCTCTCAGCTACTTTAGTTCCATTGTTCGCCAGTTGTTTGACTTTGTCTGGGTTATTGGTCATTAGGCAAACAGTGTGTATTCCTACAGCATGGATTATTTTTGAGGCAATTCCATAGTCTCTAGCGTCTGCAGGATGACCAAGTAGGAGATTAGCTTCAACTGTATCCGCTCCCTTGTCTTGTAGATTGTATGCCTGAATCTTAGCATGAAGCCCTATGCCCCGTCCCTCCTGTCTCAGGTAGACTATACATCCCCAGCCAATTTCCTGAATTTGCCTCACTGCAGCATTAAGCTGTGGGCCACAATCGCATCGAAGGCTACCAAAAACATCTCCAGTTAGGCATTCCGAGTGAACCCTGACTAGTACCGGACTAGGTCCATCCATCTCGCCAAGAGTTAGGGCAACGTGATCTAAGCCACTAGCCGTGTCATGAAAAACTCTGATTCTGAAGGCTCCTTGATGAGTAGGAAGCCTCGCATCAGCAGGCACCTCTTCACTTTCCAATATCTCATATTCATCAGAAGACATACTAAATCATCCATTCAAATTGATTTACTAATCAGGAAAATAAATTCCCCCGACCTCTCCTCGACCGATAATAGGGTAACGCCAAGTCGTTCGCAGAGAAGTGGAATATCACGTAAGGTCTCATGGTCGTCACATATCACTTCAATGATTTCCCCCTCAGCCGATTGAGACAGTGCAATTCTAGTTTCATTTATCGGTATGGGACAGAAGAATCCAAGCAAATTCAGGATTTTTCTCTCCGAAACCATTACTCCCACCATACGACCAGCGGGACGGCCCGTTTGAATCCGACGCTCAAGCGTTCTCTATCTCTGGATTTAGAGAAAGTCCGTCAAATTTCCTCCCCTTGATGACATCAATCACATATGCGACCTTCTCAACATGGATTTCAACGACTGCATTCTTGGAATCTCTAGAGACCTCACCTATTGCTATTTCAGGAATTCTAGCTTCGGAAACTATCCAATCGACTATCTCCCTACGAGTCCTTTTTGAATCTCCCATGCTCATCTTTACTCTCACCATTCCGAAGGGATCAGAAACTTCGTCCCAGTCCTCTCTCTTGGGCACAAAGTCCCTTTCTCTTCCTTCCGGGAGTGATGGTGGATCAACAAAAGGTATAGTCAACCCCCATGTAGAGCTAATCTTGTCGATAACTTGTACTTCTTTTCCAGAGACAAAGCTCCATGACTCGCCCTTTCTACCCATTCTTCCCGTTCTTCCTATACGATGGACATAGACTTCCGTATCATCAGGTAGGTCATAGTTGATTACATGAGTGATTCCATCGACATCTAGTCCTCTGGCGGCAACGTCAGTTGCTACTACGATTCTTTCAGTAGCGTCTCTGAATGAGTTTAGCACCTTCTCTCTTTTACTTTGGGGCATATCACCATGTAGTCCCACGGATCTGAAACGGAATTTACCCAACCTCTCGACTATAAGGTCAACCATTCTTTTGGTGTTGGCGAAAATCAGTATTTGTGACTGATCACTAGAATTGCCAATAATCCTTCCAAGAGCCCAAAGTTTGTTTGCCCTCCCTATTCTAACCGCGTATTGATCTATTTCTGGTACTTCAACAACTAGATCTTCGCTCATAACATGAACAGGGTTAGTCAGGAACTCATCGGCCGCGTCAAGGACCTCCTCAGGAAATGTCGCACTAAAAAGCAGAGTCTGATTCCTATTTACGGTTCGTTCAAAAATCCATAGTACATCAGGGAAGAAACCCATATCTAACATTCTATCTGCTTCATCCAAACAAAATAGCGAGATCGTCTCTAGTTTCAGATGCCCTCTTTTAGACATGTCAATTACTCTTCCAGGGGTACCAACTACAATATCGGTTCCTTTATCGAGAATCTTGGCCTGCTTCTCTAGATCTGTCCCTCCGTAGACCGTCTGTATGATAAGTCCCTTTTTCCCTTGTAAAACAGATAATTCTTCTGAAACTTGTACGGCCAGCTCTCTAGTGGGGCAGAGGACGATGGCCTGAATGCTTCCAGTCGGACTGCATTTCTCTAGAAGTGGTATCCCAAAAGCTGCGGTTTTCCCGGACCCTGTTCTCGCCTGTCCGACTATATCTCTTCCTTTACGAGCGTGAGGTATGGACTCAATCTGTATTTCAGTTGGCTGAGTCCAGCCTCTTTCCTTTATTGCATCCGATATAGGTGCCTCTAGGTCCCATGCATCAAAACCATTTGTGGAAGTAGTCATGTAAACGCCTCAGAATCAGAAGTTCTCCGATTCCTTTATCTCGGCCTGGAGCTCTCCCATCCAGTACTTCTTGCAGTTC
>DALI01000041.1:8124-22278 GCA_002496725.1 Euryarchaeota archaeon UBA181
GCCTCAGAATCAGAAGTTCTCCGATTCCTTTATCTCGGCCTGGAGCTCTCCCATCCAGTACTTCTTGCAGTTCTCCTTGGTAAGGAACTGATCCTTACTGGAGAAGTTATGATTGTAGTGATTATCCTGGACTGAAGTAAATTGAGAAGGCTTCCTCTTGTGGAACTTCTGAAGCACGTGTTGCCTCATGTATTGTCTGAACTTGAGGGACTTAGAACGATTGTATCCTTTGGGGGTCATACCATCCCATAGACGCTCAAACTGTTCCGCCTTCTCGTTGATATGCTCACTCATTTGCTACCCTCGCTTTCCGGCCGACTTAACTTGTCTTTATGATGTTCACCCTTCTTTTCATTACTAATCATCTTGAGCTCAGGGGGCTTTTCATCTTCATCTTGCACCTGTTCCAGAGGTGCAAGGAAACTATTCTTCTGATCTTCCGTCCCCTCCATCTCCAAGTCTGTAGATAGGGCCACTAGTCTCTTCCTAAGGTCTGAACGGGTCTCTTGCCGTAGTAATTCTCTCGCGGTTTCTCTTAGCTCCGTACCACTCATTATGATGGAAAGTAGGCCTATACATGCTTTCCTCAACTCATAGTCCCTGTCTCTAGCACCATCTATGACCATCCGGGAAACCCTCGGGCTTTCCATATTCAGCTTCTTTAGCGCACCCATCGCAGACTTCCTTACTGCCGCATCATCATCGGACATGGCCACTTCCACAAGAATTGCAGCAATTCTAGGTTCAGAACCAGCGAGCGAGTTAAGGGTTTTTGAAGCCCTTCTTCTAACCTCTGCATCCTCATCCTCCAAACACCACCCAATTAGGTCCCATCCCTCTGCTCCTCCTTTCGTAGTCAGAACTCTCAATATTGATGCAGCCCTCCTCCTCAAATCGACATCCTCTTCTCGTATCAATTCATCAATGTGGAGGCAACCAGTCTCAGCCCATCTTTCAGACGTTGATTTTAGAGCCGAAAAGGCATTTTTTCTACGCGCGTCCTCTTGGTGCCGCAACTCCCTTCTGAGGATCTCTTCACAACCAGAGGGAAACACTGGAGCCATTTTTTCAAGTGACCTCATAGCTTCGTCCCTTACTTCGGGAGAATCATCCATCAATCTGTCAGAGAGGCATCTAATTAGCCCCTCATGTTTCCTCATGGAAAAAGAAGGCATGCTCTCAAGAGCTACCTCTCTGATATCGGCAGAATCGTCATCGAGACAGTTCAAAAGTATCCCATGGGCAGTTTCAATATCTTCCTCAAAAACCCTATTCAAGGCTTTGATACCGTCCTGTCTTCTTGCAAAGCCCCCTCCAGATGTTCTTGGAAGTTCAATCACCCCTAACTCTCCAGAAGCTAGCCCAAGTATATCTGTTCGAGGTATTGACTCCCAAGTTCCGCCACTGGGAAGGAGTGCTCTGATGTCCGAGTCCTCTTTAACACGAGATTTTCTAAGCGCCTTGCCCGTTCTCGGGTCTCTGGCAATGTATTCTCTAGCCATGCGCCTCACGCGCCGCACCACACTGCCCCTATTCAACTGAGTGATGCCCTGCTCACAAAGAAAGTCCTATCCGTTAAACCTTCTCAGTACTGTATATGGTGAGCGAAGATCAAGAGATTCAACACCTCATTCATGCCACGTTTTTCAATTCAGCGATTGGTCATCTGCCCTTTCATGAATTAGTCAGAATGTGGACTCTGGATATGCAATGGATGAATCCCGGTTCGGCTCCAGCCATTATTGATGCATTATGTCAAACTGGATGGCTACAGGACAATGACGGCGAAATCTCTCCGAACCCCTCCATCGCTCAATCCCCCCCTCCCTTTGGCTGGAAACCCATCCTGAGGAGTCTCACAGATCCTCCTGTCTTCTCTGCTCAGGCTCCCGTGGGAGAGATTGCAAACGATTTTCATGACGAGCAAAAACCACATGTTAAGATTGTAACTAATCGAGAATATCCTCCAGATTGGGCAGAGGCTAATATTCGCCCTCTCATTTCATGGATATCGCTAGAGTCAGGATTGACCCAGAAGGAGGTTGTTCGAAGAGCACAACGCAAGAGAAGAGCTCTCGGACCAGTAACTCTATGGATGGCGCTTTCATTAGTTTCTAGGGAGCAAGGCCTAGACATGAATGTCGTTACAGAATTAATCGGTGAGCCGAACTAAGAGCCATTGGACGTCCTAACTTCAGCGGCTAGGAGGACAGGCAGTACGATTAGTGAGAGTATCAATGAGAATGCAACGGCAATCGAGCTTACTATTCCGAAGTCACTGATCACAGGAATTGGAGATAGCATAAGTACCAAGAAACCACAGATTGTAGTTCCTGCAGACATCAGCAGGGCAGTACCCGTGGTTGCGTACATTTCCCTCATAGAGTCCCAGACCCCCATCCCAGAACTGCGATTCTTTTCGAAACGTCTCCATACATGTATCGAGTAGTCTATTCCGAGACCTATGGTAAGAGCTGTGATCATGATGGTTAGAACATTCCAATTTAGCCCCAGCATCGCCATTGATCCGACGACCCAAGCTCCCGCTAACCCAACTGGGAGGATTACTACCAGGGACTGCCCCAGTCTTCTAGTGAGGAGAAATAGGACCAATATGGAAACAAGCAGGCTAATTCCCGTTGACTCGATTTGCGAGACAACAAGGCCTGACAGAATACCGTCAATCATGACTACTTCTCCAGTAGCGTAGGCCCTGCAGTCAACCAGTCCGTCACTCTCCTCTATCAGTCTAGCCTGTTGTTTGAAAACCTCTGAAACACGAGATGAGTCTTCACTGGTTTTAGCTACAATGTCAATACTCATCTTTAGGAAGAGTATCCCTGATTTATCATCAGTCAATGCGACATGCCCAGATATTCTCTCAGACCAGGTCTCACCTCTCAATGGATCGCCTACGGACTGATTCGAGACCAATGAGGAGATAGCTGACGTTAGGTCCCCCTCGACGAAACCATCTGATATGCCTAGTTCACCATCATATATCGCTAAGTGGAACTCTTCCCCGAATGACTGATCGCCATCTACGGCATCCCTGAGTATTGGGTACAACCCATCGTACGATGGTCTGTCGGAGGTCGTACTAGTGGGGTTGACAACTTCAGGAATTCCAGATATTCTGGTATCAAGGAAATCTAATGCTCTAAGCAAGTTTGCCTCTTCTGAAATGTAGTCCTCGCCAATCGCAGGTTCAATGATTATGTCTACAGATTTCCAGGCCGCCGCATCATATGAGTCGTAGATATCTTGCCGAACCTGCATAACTTCCATTTCATCTTCTGAGAGGAAATCTGTAAGTTCGAAGCTGGTATCGAGCTCCATTACTGCTATGGAGACAGAGCCAGTAGTGACCGCAGCAACTGCCAGCATTACCCATACAGTGTTCTTCTTCTGGAATTCTGTGATATACGCCGCTAATCTATCGAACTGCAGTCCTGCAGAGGTTCCATTGCCAATCCCTCTCTCTGCTACTACATGTACAGCTCCAACTGTGACAGTGCTTGCGATGAAGGCGGAAATCACCCCCAGGGCTAAGGTTGCTCCAAACGTCCTCAGTGGGGGGAGCGGGGAAAAGGAGTTGGAAAGGAACGCAAAGACAGTAGTCACTACAGCAAGCATCAGGGCTACTCTGATAGAATCAAAAGATTGCACCCATGCTTCAGCGGCGGATGCCGAAGAGCTTCTCGCCTTCTCGTACCCTCTTTGAAGGTGAATCGAATAATCAATTCCCAATCCGAGGACCACAGGGGCTACTGCAACTTCCAATATTGAGAATTTCATTCCCAGTAACGTTATGGTCCCATAGGTCCAAATCAATGCCGCTGAGAGGCTCAAAAGAGGTGCGGCGACCATAATTACTGATCGAAAAGCTAGAGCTAGAACAGCGACAACTACAGCAATAGAGATTACGAATAGCCAAATCATTTCATCTAGAGTCTTGTCATTAATGTCACTACTTATCAGATCATCAGAAATGACTCCATAAGAAAGTCCCTGACTGTTTTCGCCATTTAGATACGACCTTATTTGCTGTGCTACCTCTTCTCTCTGGTCCCTGTCTAGGGTACCATCTAGCTCAATAACCCAAAGCGTGCTCGAAGCCATAGGGGTAGGATCTCCACTACCGTCCTCTAGCCATTCACAGACTTGCTCGAATTCAAAATCAGTATGAAGCATGGCCGATGCAGCAAAAGAGGCCGTCGCTAGTACTCTCTCGTCGGCAGATGCTTCAATACAATCCTCATCGTCTTCTAGTATCGTGTTTAGAATCTCTCCCCAGTCTGAGAATTCTGATATTCTCATATCGCCATCCGATCTCTCGTCTATGGAACGCTGAATTGCATCAGCGGCGTTGATATGGGAAGAAATACTGCCATCAGGGAGGGCATTATCGATTTCTTCCATATCGAAAAGTATTCCAGACAATTGTTCGATTCCGAGTATATTTTGGCCGTCAGTAGTAGAAACGTGAACATATACGCGATGTCCAGTAGGTGTGATTTTCTCATCAACCCTCTCCATGGCATCTTCCGAGGCACTATCTGGTGAAAATGTCTCCAAGTCTGTTGTGAAAGCAGGAAGTGGAATAATCACGCTCATCATCAGTGCGGTAAGTAGGATACTGATGATTAGAGATGGCAGAGCCATACTCTCGAATATGGATGCCAATCGCATATTGGCATCTTGGTCCCCCATGAGATGCGGCCAAACCGGTTCACCGTTTAACTTAGGCTCACAGTAGGCCCCATAGGGGCCACTAACTTAGGAAAGCCCTCAAAAGGGGACGGCCGGTCGGGTAGCTATCCATGTCGATAAAAGTACTAATGAACGAAGGTCGCGAGCTTCGACTCAGGATTTCAGGCGAAACACACACAACCCTGCAACTATTCCGTTCAAGGCTCAATGAGAACCCAAATGTCGAGTATGCAAACTTCTTCCAGAAGCACCCAGACCTAGATGAGCCAGAGCTTTATGTCAGAGCTGTAAAGGGTAAAAAGGCAGAGAAGCTATTCAGAGACTTATGCTCTGGAATCTCCAAGGAATTCTCGGGCCTGAAGCTCTGAGGATGGTGAGAAAGTGCCCTCAGAAGGCCTAGAGGAATCTCTCGGATTGGTAGGTTGGTCCTTCGCCGATGACGGGGTGGGCGGACTTCTGAAGGTGAGAGTTGAGGATTTTAGGGTTGAAGAGGTTTCCAGAATTCCCGCTTTAGACCCAAAGGGTCGTTTTACTGTAGCAAGGGTCACGCTTACTAACTGGGAGACTAACAGATTTCTGAATAGGCTCTCTAAGGAATGCGGAATAAGTAGGAACAGAATATTTGCTTCGGGACTGAAGGATAAGAGGGCTGTGACCACGCAGATTCTCGTTATCGACGCCAATAGTAAGAAAGTCGAGTCTGTTGAAGTTCCAGACTGTGAGTTAGAAGTACTTGGAAGGACTCATCAGAAAGTAGGAATGAGTGATCATGACGGTAATAGATTCACTATCACTCTGAGGGGGTGCTGTCACTCTGATGGTAGTCCAATGGATGGAAAGGAAGCATTGCAGAGGGTCAATAAGATCCGCGAGGGTCTTGCCAAAAGCCTTGGGGCTGATGTGTTTCCCAATTGGATAGGCCCTCAGAGATTTGGTGCTAATCGTCCAGTGACCCCTCTTGTAGGTAGGGCGGTGATTGAGGATGACTATGAGTCAGCAGTCGATCTTTATCTTGGAATGGAAGGGCAAAGAGCCAGTGAGGAAACAGTCAATTTTAGAAAAATTTGGAGAGAATCAAGGGACATCTCAGCCTGCTTGGAAGCCATTCCCGGGCATTTGGGTTATGAGCGAGATATGCTCAGGCACTTAGATGGTAAGCCCGATGACTGGAGGGGGTCATTCAAGTCTCTGCCCAATTCACTCCAACTATTGATGGTCCACTCATTGCAATCGCTGGCCTTTAATCACACACTCTCCAATAGGATTTCATCGGGCCTGAGCATCATAGAACCAGAAATTGGGGATATAGTGGCACCCACAAAGACAAACGGCAGAATTGATGTTTCCAAGATGGCATCTGTGAGTAAAAGTAACTTGGATAGGTGTAGGAGAAACTGTAGGTTAGGGAGGCTGTCCGTTACTGGGCCTCTCCCGGGAAGCGAATCGGTAACGGCCACGGGAAGGCCAGGGGATGCGGAGTCAAAGGCCCTCGTAGATACGAAATTAGAATCTGTTAATTGGAGGGTTAAGAGAATCCCACGCCTCTCTACTAGCGGTACTAGGAGGGCTTTATCTGTCCCCTTCATCGATTTTTCCGTTGAAGAGGCATCTGATATTCCCGACTCTTCCGAGAGATCGAAGAGATGGGAAGAGAGTCCTTTGTCAGGGGATAGATGGCACCCCGAGGGGGCATCACTCAGACTTAGCTTCACTCTCCCTCCTGGGACCTATGCAACAGTCTTGATGAGGGAGTTCATGAGATCTCCTCTGGATCACTATTGATCAGAGTCTTCCCATTTCTAAGGTCTCAATTTGCCCAACTAATGGGTCGGTTTCCCTGACTCTAGCCTCGAATTCATCGACAGTCCCCTCGCCATCTTCTAGTACAACTTGGACTTCGATGAACATCATTCCAAATGCCAGAGGCTTTACCTCGAATGTCTGGACTTCTTGTAACTCCCCTATTCTAGATGCGATTCCATCATAATCAGGCCTTCCTTCTTCCGGTTGATCCATAGTTACCTTGTATTTCACTACTACATGCCCCATAACAAGCCCCTCCTCAGGGTCCAACGAATCCGCACTCGACGCAAACGTAGGGTACGGCCTGAAGCCTGCATCTCCTACTTCTCCCAATCGCGTAACCACAGACTGGACATGGGAAAGATGTGCTCCTAGCGTCAACTAGGGGTAATCCCGATGCTGTACATGTGTTTGTCCGTGCTGTCATTCCTGTTCCCCAACGAGGCGGCGAGCCACCATCCCCTTTTAGCGTTGACCGAGAGCAAAGAAGCATGCATACAATGATTTCAAATGAGACTCCCTCTTACTAGAGTCGGCGTGATACAGTGACAGAGGAGGAGCTATCCTTGACCGGCGAGCAGAATGACTTGTCTTCGTTTGTTTCAGACGAAGGGGGAATATGGAGTTTGAGACAGGTTGAGAAAGTTAGGGGTTGGAATAATATCGAATATGGGGCTGGATTATCGGGGAAGAATACTCCCTCGACAGGACTCTCGATGAATAGGGCCTACATACCACCTGGGGGAATAGCGAAAGCACACATCCATGTCGACTTCGACGTTATGATTTACCTCTTGAAAGGAAGCGTGAGGCACGAGTATGGGCCGGGATGTAGAAAGTCCGTAGTTCACAATGCTGGAGATATGTTCTACATCGAGCCAGGACTTCCGCATGAGGTCTTCAACACATCAGATACTGAATGGGTTCACGCCATCGTTTCAAGATCAGATGCGTCGGAGTGGCAGAATATAGCTCCCTATGATAGGGATTCAGAGTGATCTTAGTCGCTATTCTTCCTCTCTCCTAGAAAGCCTGCGTAGTCCTACCATCGTGGATAATTCCTCTTCATGATCATCATTATTGGTTACTACGCCCACTTCCTCCAGGTGATCCGATACCTGTTCCATTGCGGTTCTACCATTGGCCCTCTTCCTGGCCCTCGGAAGTTTATTCCTACAAATCAGATATGTCTCCGAGGAAGCATTCCTTGATGCAGTCGGTGCATATCTTTGGACATTGGAGAATCTATCCTTGGCCGCATCTACCAAACCCTCTATTCCAGTTCCTTGGAAGGTCTTAGTGACAAAAGTTCCCCCGGCCTGAAGGACACCCATAGCCACGTCTAGTACAGTCGTAGATAGTTCAAG
The DNA here is from genome assembly GCA_002496725.1 of Euryarchaeota archaeon UBA181. Classification (GTDB taxonomy): domain Archaea; phylum Thermoplasmatota; class Poseidoniia; order Poseidoniales; family Thalassarchaeaceae; genus MGIIb-O5. Next base: position 16,008 of record DALI01000041.1, read on the forward strand.
AGATATCGCTTGATCAGTATCGTACCTCCCAGTTAACCTTGGCGATATATCGCTAATGACCACATTAATCTTCTTGTGGTCTAGGAATTCGTTAATCACTTGGATTGTTGATTCATCCATTGCATCCCCTATAATCAGCTTGGCTCCCTCCACAGGGGAGGTAGCTAGTAAGTCAACGCCAATAACTACCCCCTCATCTCCTGCTTCCTCGACAGCCACTTGTGTCCAACCGCCCGGGTGACAGCCTATGTCGAGGACAGAGTCCCCGCGTCGAATAATTGAGAACCTATCCTGTATCTGCTTCAGTTTGTATGCAGAGCGAGCCCTGTAGCCCTTTGATCGAGCCTCCCTCCGCCATGGATCACGGCGGTTTTCTTGGTACCATCTCTTGCTCATACCCAGTCCGGAATGAACTGAGTTATCAACTAAGGGCCAAGTATCGCCTCTCAGAGTCCAATCTCTGATATCAGTGCCCGAGCCGTATGGCGTATCGCTTCTTCAGATGCCATATTAGGTTCAAATCCTGTCCCCAATAGGCGACCAACCTCAAGAGATGTCTTGGGGACATCACCAGCCCATCCTCTGTCACCACCGGTGTATTCTATGGAAACCCCCTCTAAACCGCTCTCCTCTACGACTATTTCCGCGATTCTTCTAACGGAGCAGGTATCCCCAGTTCCCAAGTTGTACAAGCTCACATTTAGCTCGCAATACCCAATAAGGTGCATCATGGCCCCAACACAATCTTCCGCAGACATGTAAGATTTCTCTTGCATACCGTTTCCTAGAACCTCTAGCCTACTAGGATCCGCCTTGAGCTTGTGAATGAAATCGAAAATTACCCCGTGAGTTCCACGTGGCCCAACGATATTAGCGAAACGATGTATCCATGCGTTGGCCCCGAAAGTTCCTGCCCATGCTGTTATCAGGGCCTCTGATCCCAATTTCGATGCACCGTAGAGTGATATCGGCATTACGGGACCATATGTCTCAGGTGTAGGCATCTGGTCTGCTTCTCCATAGATAGCCGAGGAGGATGCGAACGAAATTGCAGGAACCCCCTCCTTCCTCATTGCCTCTAGCACGTTGTACGTGGCTAGTGTGCCTTGCTTTAGATCAGTGTCCGTGACCTCCGTGCCCAGCCTTATATCTGGATTGGCGGCAAGGTGATGAACCATTTCCACACCTTTCATTGCGGAGCTTATCGCCCCTATGTCGAGAAGATCACCTCTGTGGATATCGACCATCCCGGTACCTTTGTGATGCTCCAGAAACTCCTCTCTCCCACTCGAGAAATTATCGAAAACCCTCACTTTCAATCCTGCGGAAACAAGCGCATCAACCAGGTGTGATCCGATGAAACCCGCTCCTCCGGTAACTAGGTGCATGGGCATTGGAGTAAGCAGGCTGACTTGAGCCCATCGGACGGAGGCTCCTAAGACCAAGAGCCAGTATTCTTCCTCTCTCTGAGGTAGTATGCACTGGCTACCGTGCCAAGAAGAGCCGCATGAATAACCGTGCAGTAGGGGCATATGTGCGGGGCGCCTTCTACCATTGTGAGCTCAACGATTACGAGCCAGAGAACGAATGGCACCCCTGCAAGACTGACGTAGTATAGCAGATCAACATATTTGGAAGCCCATTTTGCGTGCAGGTCCATCCTCAGTGAGAGGATCAAGAACCAGATTAATGCGAATGAGGCAATGCCGATTAGGCCCCATGGAATTCCGAAAAGATTGTTCCACTGTGGGTCTCCAATGACCGATCCACATTGGACTAGGCCCTCTGTAGCGCACATGGATGACGAGCCGACAAGCATTGAGTTGTGTATGGACCAAGTCCATCCCGAGCCCATTATACCTACAGCAGAGAATCCCATGGAGGCGTTCAGAATTCCGATTGTTCCATCTTCCCCAGAAGCATCTCTGGCCTTAATTAATAGGTACACAGAAACGGTCAATCCGATTAAGAATGCGGCTAGTGGAGCTGTAATTACTGCCATCATTGACCACCTACTAGTCTCTGTAGGGCGGAAGCAACATCCTCTCCGTCTCCCCCTTCCCCTTGATGCTTGTTCTTGTTCCAAGCCACAGTGCCATCAGGCTCTAGAATAGCTGTAAATGGCGTTCCTGAGAGCTCCCAGTTGCCAAGGATGGTATTTGCGCCGTCATCCACATAAGGCCAGTTATGAGCTGTGCCAGGGCGGTCGGAACAGTCGTCCCTATCGCTATTGCACCCGAAATATGACGTCTTATCTCTGAATGCCTCGACCTCGTCCTTATTGCTGTCATGATTTGGAATGTTCAGTTGAGCAGCAATAGTGACGAAGTTGACCCTATCTCCCCACTGTGAATGGAGCTGACTCATCTCTTGTCCTTCGGTCCAGCAGTACGGACAGTCCGTATCGATAAACTGAATCAGGAACCACTCACTTTCAGAGGAGCCGTTCCAGTCCCAGTCGTAGTTATCCGAAAGCCTGTATTCACTCCATGATGCCCCGTTGTAGGATTCAGCGATGAAATCAGGGGCTTGATTCCCCTCTTCCGGACCCACTTGAGGTATCGGCGCGAGAATAACCGAAATCACCACCACTAGGCTGATTATTCCTGCCGTCAGTAGGCCTGCTATGGTTCTTACATCCTCATCTTTGCCCCGGGGTAAGGACTTCGCCCTGCGTCTCGACATCGTCTATCCGAAGCACTAATCAACTTTCAGCAATTCTGTTGTGTGTGTACGATCCATGCATCAAGATGCCCCTTATTTTAGCCATCTTCCAATTCAATGAATGCGAACGCTCATTTGGGTCCTGTGGGCGCCCCATTGCGTGAGTGAGGAAACTCCTGCTGACAGATTCTCCCTAAAAGATGGTGAATCCGTTGATGATGAAGCAGAATTTTGGCAATCTTTCTTTGAGCGTCTGCAACCTGTAAGGGAGGCAGCCAACTCAATCCGAAGTAGATTTTCAGAGGGTCCTCTGGGAAATGCCATAGATACCGTAGGGCAGTTGATGGATGATGCTGCAGATATTGCCCACTCGTCATACAGGAGACTCAACGAACTGGCTTATTCCGCTATTCTCAGGAGTCCTGGAATATTCGTAGCAATTCTACTACTACTTACCTCTGTAGTTGGTCAATACGCTATGGACTTCCAGCAGCAGATAAATGGTGATGTGGAAATTTACCTCCCGGAAGGAGCCGACTCTTCCGATTTACTCTCAGAGGTAAGGGAGCAATGGTCTACCGATGTCGTGATTGTATATTTCCAGACGGGGAACGCCATCAAGTCAATTTCTGAGAGGACCCAGGAGAACATCACTTCTGCCGAAGTCCTCAGGCAAATGTCATGGATTGAGGGGGACGATTCTTCTCCTGATAGAAACTATGAGCGTGGTTTGGACTGGGATAAGGGCGACAGGGGGGTCAACGATGGAGTGGTGTGGATTCTTTCGCCCTCGCAGATCATCAAGGAAGCCAACTCCTCCTCGTGGAGGTTCAATTGTGCTATGGAGAAGTACGGCCTCCCCATTAGTGATGGACAGAACTGTGCTGTTGCTGGACTAAACCCCTACTATGGTTATGAGATTCCCGATGAACAGGAAAGAATTGACCAATTTGTCGAGAACGCTGGGTCGTTGATGCGGTCCTTAGTAAGAGATACGAACGGAGATGAGATATGGGACACTGGTGTCATAATAATGGGCATTTCTTTCGATATGTCCACAACTGAGATTCCAACACGCGATGATCCGAAAAATGGACAAGTTAGGGATCACAAGGCGTTCCTCGCCTTTGCAGAGGCGTATATCCATGGATATGGATCAGACGGCAAGATCCTCCCAAATTGTGATGCGGATGGAAGCGGGGTCTGCGATGTCATTGAGGACAATTGCGAGCTTTGCTACACTAACTACGAGCTAACCTCAACCATGGACGAGGAAAGAATTGAAGATATTCCGCCCAGGAGGGCAGTTACTGTTACAGGGCTCACTCCAGTTCTGCATGATGTCTCCGATGCAATATACCTGGAGTTAGTTGAAACCATGCTCCCAGCGAGCTTGGCGTTAGTAGCATTGGCAATGCTAATCCTCCATAGAAATCCCAAGGTCATCATCATCTGTGGAGCGCCAATTGCCATGAGTCTTGCCATCACATTTGGCACTACGGTGATAGCTGACATCATGCTAACTCCAATGATCATTTCCGCAGGCCCCATACTGGTAGGACTTGGGGTTGACTATGCCCTACACCTAACCAATAGGATTGAGGAGAATAGGCAGGAGCTCATAGAAGAGCATCTCGAGAAATCATGGAAGATGAATAGAGATGGCCTTGAGGCCCATCCCGTGGACCCCTGGGATCCACTGATTAGCCTAACTGCGACAGTCAGAGCCGCTATGACGACTGGCCACGCCATATTCCTGTCGGCACTAACCACGATAATAGGGTTCAGCGTCCTTACTTGGGACAGCCTAGTTCCCATTCAGCCAATGAGGACGGTTGGGACCACTCTTCTATTGGGGATTTCGGTGACATTTCTGCTCTCCATGATAATGGTGCCAGCTCTTATCCAGCTACTCAGGTACAGGAGGTCATCCAGTATGTTTGAAATGTCAACAAATCAAACGATTTATGTGGCACTATCACTGGGAGTAGTCGCCGCATTCGCTCTCTCATACACGGACACTATGACACTCACCAACTCGATCATCCTAGCCTCCATGTTGTCTCTCACAATTGCCCTAGGCCTACTGGATAGCGTCTGGGACTACATTGGGAAGATTCCCGTCAGGGCTACCATACTAGTAATGCTGGTTGCGATAAGCACTACCGTAGCTGGGGTTATGATTCTAGAAGAGGAACTCGGCAAGGATATCACGGGTTCTTCCGACGAAGTCCCCCCTGGCCTGGAGTCTTACGAGGCATTGAGGGAGTATAGCTACGAATTCGGAGGGGGGCAGACAAATCTCTTCATTATCGATGCATCCGCTAGGGAGAATGGCAATGGAACAGCTCCTATCAGGGATGTCCCTGTCCTCGATGCCATAGACGCCATGCAAGTAAAGGTCGATAACGTCGAGCTTACCAATACAACAAGTCTGGTGGATATTCTCAAGGCCATTCATCTACAAGATGATATCACAGGGCTTCAGACCTTCGATCGCTCGTTGTGGGACATCCTGCACTCTTCTTGCTGGGACGACCCCCTCCAGCTAGAATGCATCACCAGCGGCGATCTTGTATTCACTACAGTCTCTTCAAGGGAGGATATGGTAAACGTCGTATTTGATACACTCAGTCCCGAGATAAGGTCAATGCTCATGAATGCGGACCAGGGTTCTGGTGAGACGAAGACTCTGGTCTACGCGTGGCAACCCTACATCAATATCCAAGATGCGACGGGCTTGAGGGATACTATCGATAGCTTCCTGTCCGAAGGGGGTTGTGATGATGCCACCACTTGCCGTTCTACTACTCTCTCTGATGAGGGAGTCACCAACTCAAAACTCACTGGAGGACTCCCAATATCGATAGATATCAACACAGGGATACACAAGGCCCAGAACGAGACTACTGTCTGGACCATGATCATCCTTCTCTTTGCCATGGCCATTCTGTTCAGATCTCCAAGACTTGCAATATTCACAATGACAGCAGTGGCCGTGGTAGTTTTGTGGCAACCACTTCTCATGAGAGGCGGATCAGTCAACGTCAATGTCTTCACTGCAATGATTGGCACCATAGTGTTCGGAATAGGTGTCGATGACTCAATCCATATTATCGACAGGATCAGGGATGAGGGCGAGACTCCGGCAGGAGTGGTAAGGTCGGTAGTCACCACAGGTAGGACGATCTTTGAGACGACTGCGACAACATGTGCGGGATTGTCCGCGGGCCTGTTCGTAGCTATACCGGGATTGCAGAATTTCTTCCTTCTGATGATGGCGCTGATAGCTCTGGCCTTGTTGACAAGCGCGATTCTCTTGCCAACGGTGATTGTCGTCTACAACGAGTTCAAGTCTAGAATTACTCTTAATGGGCCATGGCTTGACTACGAAGACAGTGGGATCATCTCGGAGTCATCGGTACTCAAGGCGGTAATTTTCGATGCTAACGATGCATAGCTGAAGCTAATACATTAGCGAGGGTGCAGGGAATAAGCCCCTTTCTGTTCACCTTTCGGCTGATCGCATTCAACTATGCATCCTACCCGGCCCTATCGATGCACTACGGGCCTGCTTGGACTTGCTCCAGCGGGGTTGCTCGTTCCA
>DALI01000058.1 GCA_002496725.1 Euryarchaeota archaeon UBA181
GACTTCGGACAGTCATGGGAGGAAGTGACAGGGCCGGAGTGCTCTTTTACCACAAGTGACCCATATGGGTGGGTTGATCCTGTAACTGATCGTATCTTCAATGTCCAGATGTTAGGTCTTGAGACTTCCTGGATCTGCTGGAGCGATGATGATGGTGAGAGCTGGCTCGGAAATCCCCATGACTCGGGAACAACCCCCTTGAATGACCACATTAAACTCGCAACGGGACCATGGACCAGTAGTGGCTATGGGATTGGCGGATCCATATCACAGTCTTTCTATGACCAAGCGGTTTACTATTGCTACAACAAAGGTATTGGAATATTTTGTTTCACTAGCTTCGATGGTGGTGCTACTTTCGAAGCTGGTGGACAGATATTCGGGCTAGCAACCTCGAACGGGGGCCTTCATGGTGCCATTAGCACTGCTCCAGATGGAACAGTATACGTAACTCCCAGAGTTGAGACTCCGACAGTAATTGTATCCAAGGATAATGGACTAAGTTGGGATGAGTATTCAATGGGCGAAGATGTAGGGACCCCTTACCCCCGTAAGAACTCTGAAGTAGCTACTGACACACAGTCCAATGCCTATCACATCTGGACTGGGGCAGACGAGGGGGTGTACATGTCAAGAAGCATAGACTCAGGTGAGACCTGGGAGCAAAGTAGCATTAGAATTAGTCCTAAAGAGGTGATTTCCACCACTTTCCCCCAAGTCGATGCGGGAGACCCGGGAAGAATAGCCATCACATACCTTGGAAGTGAGAATTCTAGTGAGTTGGGAATGCCTGACATTGATGGCGCTAATTGGACGGGTAATGCTCACTTCGCCACTACAAATGTGAGTTACTACCTCTACATCACTTACAGTCTGAATGCACTTGACCCTTCACCGATCTTCCATACAATGAGAGTATCTCCCGATCCTGTCCAGATTGGCAGTATCTGCCTAAATAGTGGGGATTGCCGCGATATAGGTGGATCAAATAGGAATCTGCTCGATTTCAATGACCTGCATATAGACAGGGAAGGAAGGGTCTACGTATCCTTCGCAGATGGCTGTATTGATTCATGCGCCTCAGATGCGAATTCCACTGCAGAGGACTCACGTAGTAAGCGAGGTTCAGTTTACTACCTTGGTAGTGGACCTAGCCTGTATGATTCATTTGGCATTCTAGGGAACCTATTCTAACTAGGGATGGAAGAAGAAAGCGGCGGCGAGAACCAAATAGGAACCCAGAAGCATGGCCCCTTCCAGCCAGTTTGACTTGCCATCTGATGCTATGGTATTGACAATCAGAACAGCGAGGAATGCCGACACTGTCTCAAGCATCCCAAACTCAAACGTCAGAGGGACGTTCAATGCCCATGCTATGACTATCATCAAGGGAGCAACGAATACAGCAATCTGGGTTGATGAGCCCATTGAAATTGCGAACGAGAGGTCCATCTTATCCTTGGCAGCCACTGTTACCGCGGTGAAATGCTCCGCAGCATTTCCAAATAATGGGAGGAGAATCACTCCGATGAATAGGTGTGGCAAACCCATGTCCGCAGCTGCGTACTCGACAGAGTGTACAAGAATCTCAGCCATCCAAGAAACCATGACCGTAGCGAACACGAGTAGAATTATTGCATCACGCTGACTCATCTCCGGTTCCTCATGATGGTGAGTTTCGGTAGCGAACAAATCGACATGCGACTTGAATTGGAAATACAGGAACATTCCATAGAGCGTGAGTAGAACAATGGCGGCAATATGGCTAAGATTAGCTACTCCGTCCTCCCCTTCCGAGCCCCCTACTGTTGAGTTAAACACAGAGGGGATGATCAGTACCATCATGGCTAACAACATCAGAGAGCCATTAGAACTGACTTGGGAATCCGAGAACTTCTGCTCAGTATAGTGTACTCCTCCCCAGACGAACGCCAGCCCCATAACTAGCAAGAGGTTACCAAGAATGCTTCCAATGAGACTGGCTTGAACTAGGTTTACCATGAGTTCCTCGGTTTCACTACCAGAAACTGCTCTGGATGCTTCTCGGATTGCAAGTATCGCTATTATCATCTCGGCCGCATTACCGAAGGTAGCATTGAGTAGGCCACCAAGAGACTCGGAGGTACGTAAGGCAATTTCTTCTGTTGCTCGTCCCATCAGGAATGCCAGTGGCATTATTGCAACCAGGGAAGAGAAGAATGCCATGGATTCGTCTTGTGCCACATACGCGAAGTAGACGGTGATCGGGATGGCAATCAGTAGGAGGTTTAGTTTGCTATCTCGAGGGTCCATTGCACGGACCCAGTTAATCTCGGATGACATATGCTTCATCTTATCCAGCGGCTCATAAGAGGTGAATGTTACGCTTCGGCAGGAGCGTTCATTGCTTCTCACTAGGACGGGCACTCATGCAAGGCATGCGGAGATTAGCCCTGACAGGATCTCCTGCTACAGGAAAGAGTACAGTATGCACGCTCCTTGGTGTAGATGATTTCATTGTTCTAACTGTGGAGGGCCTAGCAAAGGAAAACGAATGTATCGGAAATCTTGACTTGAGGGATGACTCCAGGCCAATCGATCTTGAGGTCCTATCAGAGAAGCTGGGGCTTCCCTGGGGGAAATCGCCCGAGAGAATGACCATTGTAGACGGGCATCTTTCCCACTTACTACCTGTCGATGGAGTGATTGTCCTAAGGTGCTCTCCCTCCAAACTTCGAGCTAGACAAGAGGAAAGGGGGTATTCGAGGGAGAAGATTGATGCTAATTGTGAGTGGGAGTTTATCGGAGGGGCTTGGAATGAATACGACTCTTCAGTTCCCTGGACGGAATTTGATACTTCGGAGATTCCGGTCGAGTCTATTGTTGAGCACATACGGTCTTGGATATCAGATGGCTTCAAGCCTAAGACCCCCAACTCGGCCTTAGACTGGATTGAGCAGGGGGAGATTGAGTAATGTTTGAGAAGATGCGAGAAAGGTGGACAAATACCATTCAGCCACTAGTCGTCAGGATGGGTGATCTAGACCCGAGTTCGCTGACCTGGGCCAGCTTAGGTTTGGCTATCGTATCCTTCTACTTACTGTCACAAGCAACTAACGATGCGCTTGGGGCAGGTTGGATAATTGGTGGAGTTATACTGATTCTCTTGGCAGGAATCCTAGATGGTCTTGACGGTGCATTGGCAAGACATCAAGGAACTGATGGCCCATATGGGGATTTCTTGGATCATACGATTGACAGAGTTGTGGACGTAGGCCTGTTAGTCGCAATAGGGATGAATGCTAGCTTCGTTGATGACCCAAGTACTGGACTACTAGCTGGCTTATTGACCCTGTTTGGCTCTTACATGGGCACACAGGCGCAATCAGTGGGGCTTGGGAGAATATATGGAGGGTTTTCTCGTGCCGATAGGATGGTACTAACGATCTTATCACTACTGGTAGTTTCATGGCAGGCTTACACTGGGGCTTCGGGTATCTCGATAGACTCTCTTCATTGGGCCATGGAGGTTTTCAACCTAGGAAATAGTGAGTTGAATGGTATGACCTTCGCCCTAGCTATTTCCGCTTGGGGAGGAGTTTACACCTTCCTGGTAAGGTTCGTTAAGACTCGTGCCCAGTTGATATGACGGCCAGGGTGTTCGTGTAACTAAACAGCGACTTGGTGCGTATCGTTTAGGGTAACGGTTATCCTCTGTAAGACACGCCTTACCTCCGTGAAGCATCTCATCAACAGAGTTCTGGAGCTTGATGAAGAGTCTGAGTTGCCTATTGGCGCGATAGACACAGAGAGTGATCCAGAGCTTCAGAGCCTACTGATGTCGTTGCAACCAAAGATCAGGGTATTCGGTTGCGGTGGCTGTGGTTCGAATACAGTTGCTCGACTTGAGCATGAAGACCTGTTTGATGACGAGTACGTCAGAGGCATAGCCGTGAATACAGATGCTCAGCACTTGCTACGGGTCGCAGTTCGGAACAAGATACTCATCGGGAGGTCGGCGCGAGGCAGGGGTGCTGGCGGAGATCCTGAGAAGGGGGAGCAAGCCGCTTACGAGTCCGAGCGATCGCTGGATGCAGAGATTAAGGCATGTGATCTAGCCTTCATTACTGCAGGACTCGGGGGGGGAACCGGGACTGGCAGTGCACATGTAGTAGCAAGATTGGCTCGTGCGGCTGGAGCCCTGACAATAGCCGTAGTGAGCTATCCTTTCCTATCGGAAGGAGCACTCAGGAGGCAGAATGCAGAATGGGGCCTAGAAAGGCTTCGGGAAGTCTGTGACACGGTGGTAGTTCTTCCAAATGAAAGGCTCCTGGAAGTTGATGGCGTCCGAGAGCTTCCCTTGGATGCAGCATTCAGAGTGGCCGACGAACTCCTCATGCGCAGTATCAAGGGAGTGTCCGAAATGATTGCCAAGGAAGGAGTAGTCAATCTTGACTTCCAAGATCTTCGCTCGGTGATGGAAAATGGTGGAGGAGTTGCGATGATTGGCCTTGGAGAGGCCAAAGGAGAAGGAATGGCGGCAATCGCTACAGAAGAGGCATTACAATCGCCGTTACTGGATATCGACGTATCTGATGCAAGAGGTGCATTGGTAAATGTCGTTGGAGGCCCCAGTCTATCCTTGGGAGACGCTGAGGCCTGTGCTAAAATAATAAGAGACAAAATAAATCCATATGCAAGAATAATTTGGGGAGCCACTACAGATCCAAACATGGGCGAGGGGATCAGAGTTTTACTGGTCCTTACTGGTGTGAAGAGCGATCAAATTCATGGTGCGGCATTGCATACTCAGATGAAGAATCTTAGGAGTAGAACCGTGGAGTTCGTCGGATAGACTTCTCCGAGTCTCGGTGAGCTTCTCCGCTGCGCTTAAATGAGGCTCGTCGGTCGGCAGACCGCTTTGAGGTTAAACCATGGGTGTTGAGAGTTCTAAAGTTGGCGCGGTTGAGGAGACCGTACAAGTCTGGCAGGATGGCATTGAGGGCAGGATTAAGAGCATCCAGACCGGTTCATACGCCAGAATCCTAAAGATGGCGAGAAAGCCGTCTAAGCAAGAGTTCAGGCAGACTGTAATAGTCTGTGGAATTGGTATGCTAGTACTGGGACTTATCGGATTCATAATGCTGTGGGGAATGGACACTTTGTTGCCTGACTTCTTTAGCTGGTTAACGAATTAAAGGGAGGAATGAGACTATGTCAGATGCTTTTGTTGCTTACATCCGCCATGAAGAGAAGGTACTACTAATGCAGAGAGCAGACGAGGTATCGGACTTCTCTGGCGCTTGGGATGGCATCTATGGAGTTGGTGATTCGAATGACCTTGATGTTGTCGCGGCTAGAGTGGAAGAAACTACTGGTATTGCCGCCGAGAGTCTGACCTTTATCCGAGCTGGTGACGCTAGAGGCCTGGAATTTGGAAACCGTCTCAATGACGTTACCCCTCTACTTTTTCTCAGTGATTCAAGTGAAGTTAGTCCAAGGGGCCTTTACAAGAACCACAGTTGGGTAGACCCAGGTTACATTAACTGGATAGAGCCAGATGACTCTTCTGAGAGCAGATCATCAAGATATATGGTCCCTCAATTGGGCAACATGTATGGAGACGTAGCTTCTTTCCTCTACATCCTCAAGACGAGTATGGGTCAGGAGCAGAACGTGGCGAGGGAAATAAGAGCTAGGCTTTCTGGAACTGGGTCACTCGAAGATATCCAAGACAAGATCTTTGGGGTATTAAGCCCAAGCTATCTGAAGGGATTCATTTTCATCGAGGCGACGGCCATTCACCACGTAGAGAAACTAATTGGAAGAGTTGGTGTATCTGCAACGCCGATGAAGAACTGTCGTAAGGTACTGGACGGGGAGTCGCCGTTAATCGACATCTTACCATATCTAGAGCCCAAGGCCGCAACGTCGGGTATCGAAGAAGGAAACATCGTGGAGATTCGTGGTGGAGCATTCAAGGGAGCGTCTGCTCGTGTGATTGGAGTCAGTGAATCAAAGGAGGAAGTGACTGTCGAATTATTCGAAGCGGCAGTTCCCGTTGCACTCAATATCAGGGCCGATCAAGTTAGGGTCACTCAAAGAATGGAGTGAGTTTAGGGGAAACTAGGAGATTTGCATCACGCTCAAATAGGGAGAGTAGGTCGGCGGGGCACTCAGGAGGGGAATATAACATGTCAGCACGCAACGAGACCCCTCACAAAATCATCCAGTCACTTGGTAAGAAGAAGTGTAATGGATCCTGGGAAGAGGCAACTGAGAACCTCAGTATGGACCAGGTGAAGAAGCTCGCTGATGACCAGAAGGATAGGCTGACAGGTGCAACACTTTATGCTAGGTGTAGAGAGATCATGGGAACTTGCGTCTCAATGAGAGTAAATATCGAAGGGATGTCCCCTAAAGACGCCCTTAGTGCGATGAGCGAGGGGGAGTTTGCCGAGCATTTCGCTTGACAAAACACGAGTTGCGGGAGAGGTTCGTCCTCGTTGACCGCGGAGGTGGTTTAGAATGAAACAAAATATACAAAACGCTATTCAACAGGCTCTAGAAGGGTCTCCTGAGCGTAAATTCGTCGAGTCTGTAGAAATTTCCTTCACATTGAGGGATGTTGATCTGAAGAATCCCTCTAATAGAATTCAAGAAGAAGTAAGACTTCCTTCTGGAAGGGGAAAACCTGTCAGAATAGCAATGTTCGCAGGTGGAGAGATGTCTACGAAGGCCAAAGCCGCAGGATTGGATGTAATTGACCCGATGACTATAGAGGACATTGGAGGAAATCGACAGCAGGCCAGAAAGATGGCAAACAGGTACGATTTCTTCCTCTCGGAAATACCTCACATGGGAACAGTGGGTAGATTCCTGGGAGTCGTCCTGGGCCCAAGAGGTAAGATGCCCAGACCAGTACCTCCCAACGTCGACCCAGGTATGATGGCTACTGGACTCAAGGATACCGCAGTCGTTAGATCTAGGGATAAAATCACATTTCACACTGCTATGGGATCTAGAGAACAAGGTGTGGATGATCTGACTCTTAATGCAATGGCAATATGGAACAGAGTCATGAGTAGGCTTGAAAGAGGAACTGGTAATATCAGATCATGCTACATCAAGACATCCATGGGCCCGTCTTGCAAGGTTGAGGTGATTACTTGATCCCCAAGGTTGCGTCATGGAAGCCTGACCGAGTCAGTGAGCTGAAGGAGATAGTAGCAAAGGATGGAATCGTCGGAGTAGTAGATATCTCTGGTGTTCCAGCTAAGAACATGCTAGACATGCGAAACTCTCTTCGCGGAATGATGACCATGACAATGGCCAAGAAGAGTCTTATCAGACTAGCCTGGAAGGAAGCGGGGCTCTCAGAAGAAAACTTAGAGAAGATTCTAGAAGGGGCACTACAGCCTTGCGTAGTTCACACTGATTCACTAAACTGCTATGAGTTATTCGACGAGTTGGAGAAGACGAGACAGGGTAGAGCCGCTAAGGAGGGAGAGATTGCTCCTGACGATATCATCGTCGAGGCAGGACCAACTGAGTTTGGCCCGGGCCCTATTGTGGGTGAATTCAATGCTGTTGGAATTCCAGCTAAGATCGACAAAGGCGCAGTTGCAATTCAGAAAACTGTAACAGTTGTCAATAAGGGGGATCCCATCGAAGGAGAGCTAGGTTTGATGCTTTCCAAGCTGGGAATCAATCCGATAGAGATCGGTTTGATACTCATGGGAGTCATAGATGAAGGACAAGTGCTTGACTCGTCTGACTTAGACCTGGATACTGAAGGATTTAGGAGCGATATAATATCAGCTACATCCGGAGCTTTCAATCTAGCATGCAATATGCAGTGGTTCTCTAGTGTCACAATGCCTTCTCTTCTGTCCAAGGCAAGTAGTGAAGCCCTTTCAGTCGCACTGGAAGCAGGAGTCGTCAATGACGAAACTGCTTCAATCATTATCTCACGTGTTAATGCACGTGCGATGGCCATAGCCAGCCAATTAGATTCCTCAGCTCTTGATGATGAGCTTGCTGCCGCCCTTGGTGCGGTAGCGGCTTCATCCAGTGCTGAAGCCGCAGCCTCAGAAGCGGTTGAGGAAGCAGCTAGTGAAGCTGCTACCGAGGAAGAGGAAGAGGAGGAAGCTGGGTTCGGTGGACTTGGTGACCTCTTCGGATGAAAAAGAAGGTGAAAAAATGGAATATGTATATGCTGCAATGCTACTGCACTCGGCCGAGAAAGAGATTGACGAAAATGGTGTTAGCGCTGTGCTAACCGCTGCCGGAGTGGATGCTGACGGCGCCCGTGTTAAGGCACTGGTTGCTTCGTTGGGATCCGTAGATATCGGAGAGGCGATGGCCACTGCCATAGCCGCACCCGTTGCTTCGGGCGCCGCGCCTGCTGCAGCCGCTGGAGGAGCTTCTGCTGATGCTCCTGCTGAGGCCGCAGCTGAAGAGGAGCCTGAAGAAGACGATGGTGGCTTCGAAGGTCTTGGCTCATTGTTCGGGTAAGTAGTACTGGTTTAGAACTGAATCGCGAAGGCGCTATGGGCGATAGCCTATTGGCAGGGCCATATGCACCCAATACGAGTGTTGGAGATTCCTGTTTCGATAACCCCAACAGATGCGGTTAGGCAATTCAGAAACGCCTGTGAGAAACGTGGCTGGGAAGGAATTAGGCTTGAGGAAACAAGAGTAGTCCATAGGTGGGCCATAATAATGCCACTCACTAACTCTGCAAGGGTTCTCGGAATGGAAATTGAGGGAGGGGATGCTGATGGGCTCTCTTTGAGATCTTGGAGCTACACCCCGGGTTCGGCAGGTAGGATTACAATGGTCTCATTTGAGATTCCAGAGTCTGTTGATGGTGAGGAGTGGTTTCTTTTTCTTCGAGAATGGTCTGATTCATTATCCAGGTGTCCTTGGAAGTGGAGCTTCTGGGAGAGGTCAATGATTGGCTATTTCAGTCCTGAATTCAGGAAATCAAGGAGGGTTTTCTCCTCAGAGGGATTGAATTGAGGCTTCGTAGATAAATTTGGGTCACTAATTAGACGCTCGAAGAGTCTCTGGAAGAGAGGATTTGAAAGAGAGAGGGATTTTGCAGAGTTGAGGAACATGGGGGTACAAGACATACTAGATAGTCCGAGAAAAATTGGAATGGCTACTGGGACAGTAGTTTTCATGTTCCTATTTCCACTTTATTTCGCATGGATGCCCCTTGCTGATGAAGGCTTGGTCTCAGGGGGAGGGGGGGCTTCTGGAGAGTGGTTGGTAAGCTTCAGCGAAAGTGAGTTACTTTTTGAGGAGTCAACTGTGTTAGAGGATGGAGATACCCATATGACTGAGTTCATGATTGGAATCGATGAGGTAGGGGAAGGAGAGATAGGCTTCATTGAGTTAATCGTTCAATGTAATGATAATGACGACCCAGGCCCAGGATTCTCTGACAGTGTGGATGGCGTTAGTGACCTCATTGACGTCGAGGGATACGCATCGGGACATATAGAAGATCAGAGTGCAGATGGGACATGTACAGGGGGTAATGGGGGCTTCACAATCAGGTGGGACGTAACCACTAACTACACCGGAGATAGCTATAGTATTACATCCTCCCAGAAAACAATATCTGAGACCTGGGATGACAATGGGCTTGGCATTGGAACATGGTCAGCAACTATTACTGCGGAAATTAATTCTGCTCCTGTGATAGGACAGGTCGTCGATTCAGATGAAGACTTCGATATCACATGGAGGATGTTAACTTATGAGGTGGTCATCCAGGAAGCGACTATGGAAACTTCTGAATAGTTGCTTCCATAGATAAATTGAGAAAATTGAGTTTAGTTCTTGGAGTGTATTCTTATTACATCTCTATCAATTATCTCGTATTCCGCCCCTATTGCCCTTCCGGTTCTGCCATCTACTGCCCTGATGAATCCATCTCCTAAATCAGAGTGGACATAATACGCCAATCCTTTCGCTGTGGTTCCCGAGGGTACCAAGATAGCATCTGGAAGTGTCTTTCCATCGCCATCAGCCCAATGAGTCTCATCTTGGACGGGATAAGCGACTCTCATCCCCAATACGCCAAATACGACCTCTCCAAGAAGTCCCAGAAGACCCCCTCCCTCCCATTCTCCAAGAGATGAGGATATCGATTCAAGTGCTATTTTCTGCTTTTCAGACATATTTTTCTCACCCATCTCAGTAATCTCGAACTCAAAATCACCTGGGGTGTTTTCTATCAGACCAGCGCTTGATGCCCTCCTAAGGGCCAGTTCTGCTTCGGCACTAGTTGGCACTACGACGCCTCCAGAGGATGATATCACTTGACTCAGGTCTTTCCATGAGTCTGGATGCGATTTGTCTGCCTTGTTCGCCGCGATAAAAATTGGGAACAATTGAGTTCTTATTGCCGATGCCAAAGATATGATTTCCTTTTCGTTCCATGTCCAAGGCATTCCTGCATCTGGATTATCCGTATTTACAGCTGTTATTCCCACGCTTACATGCCTCTCTGTCGCACCAATTCCAGTAAGCCTGCCCAATATGAAATCAGTCAGACCCCTTTCTCCTTCTGCTTGTACCCTTCTAGCTCCTCTTTCCCATCCATTGCTTAGTATACCACCTATCCAAGCATCTAGCTCTGCTATCAAGAACTGGTACTCCTCGAGAGGATTTGGGCCCCCGGAACCGACTGGGTTCCCCTCTATATCTGTTGACCCTGATGCGTCCACGACTTGGATTAAGGCGTCACACCTAGCCAAGTCTGATAGAAACTGGTTCCCCCTTCCCCTTCCCTTGTGCGCCCCTGGAACCAGTCCGGCAACGTCAATCATTGTGACTGGGACTAATCTGGTATGCCCCCTGCAAGTTCCTGAGTTTGGAGAACATATACTTCCATTGCGAGTGTCTTCTATGCTAGTCTTCTCAAGCCTTCCCTCTGCCTCCCTTCTCTCCCTGAGATCGGAACACGCACATGGCTCTCTGAGAGGGAGCCACGCTACGCCGACATTAGGATCAATGGTTGTGAATGGGTAATTTGCAATTTCCACGGGAGTCTCAGTTAACGCTGAGAATGATGTCGACTTACCGACATTCGGCTTTCCCACCAGACCTATTCGCATGGATAACATTCCGTGGGAGGGGGTTCATGCCGTCAAAGTTCGGTAGCTGAACCTTCCTCTTCACTCTGCTGTGAAGGTGAAATCTCAGTATCCAGAGTAGCTCCAGATGCCAGTATCTTCCTTATCGTAGTAGGGTTCGTGAGACTGTATGAGTCAATGGCTATCGATGAAACCGAGATGGGTTCAACCTCCGAAACCATTCTTCCCCTGAACTGTCCGCTGATTGCATTTGTACAGTGGAAAATAGCACCGACGACAGTTCCGTAGAACATGACTGATCCGACCTTCCTCAACTCTTCATTGATTGATGCCCCCTGCTCGGCCATAGACTCTGTGAGCGCCATATCGGTGAAGTCTGACATCATGGTTATCAGAAGACCTAGGAAAGCACCACCTGACATCATCCAGAAAGCCCACCTAGATCGATTTTCGGATAACTGGTGCCTCCCACTGGCCCTAGGTAGGACACTCAATGCAGAACCAATTGACAATGGCATCATAACAAGCCATATGGCCATTAGATCTAGAGACTGTGAGATTCCACTGAGTTGATCGACCCCGCCGAGAGCATCTGTCTGGACGAATAGTGACCCTATCGCAATCGGGAAAAGCATCCAGGCGCCTAGATTGAGCTCCGCTATACCAGGTGCATCTGGGTTCTCGACAAATGCATCTGAGCCCCTGAGTGTAACTAGCATGTTCGCACTGAAAGCGATAATTGGTATTGCCGCAAGGGCCATCAGAAATGACCCAGCTATGACATCTCTAGACGAAGGGGCCAACTCGTGAGAAGATAGAGAGAAGAGATCTACTACCATTGAGGGGTCTGTTGACCCCATTGGATTGATCGTGATTACAGCTCCGAACAATGTGAATGCAACGAGGGATTTTGACCAAAGTGGATTCCCTGATCCAACGGAAGCAGAATAGAGGGATATGCCAGCTAAACCACAGAAGAAGAAGATTCCACCGAAAAGGTGGTACAGCAACCATTGCCCTACTCCTTCAGCATAAGCACCGCTTGCGAAAACTGCTACAATAGCGGCGAGGTTTCCTATGACGGCGAATAGGACTAGCCAGCCCGGGAATGGAATATCTTGCGTTGATTCTGATACAGTGAGTATCATATTGATGCCTATAGCAATAGAAGCTAGGGAGATTATTAGAGTACCCAATGGTAGTACGTTTATTCCCAGAATGACATTATTCTGTGAGCCTACGAACATCACTATCACGGACAGAGTCCATAGTAGTGAGACGAGTGTCGCATTGGACTCACTAGCCAAATCAGTCCCACAGAGCCTTGGGAGGATATGTAGAGAGGCTCCGACAATCATCATCCCAATAGCCCCAAAGAGAGCTGTAATCCTCCCTGCATAGATTAGCTCGGATGATTCAGGGTGATATCCCCATGATTCGAAGCTATGTAGAGCCGTGGGGTCATGAGCGAGCCAAAGTCCCATGAATGTGAAAGTAGAGGCAATGAAGGTCCAAACTAGGCCATGCAAAATCCATGCAGTCGATGCGGCTCCACGGCGGCCACTCACGAAATCAATAGCTGGACCCAATGCCTTTTCGAGCATGAACATACTCAGTCCTTTGGCGACATCGTTGAATATCCAGAGTCCCCTCTTGATTAGGATGAAGTAAAGAACTAGTAAAAACCAGAAAATTGCGAGAGTTGATACAATGACATTCATGATTTTCACCTCACTCGCTAGTAGCCTCTGTCAGCATTGTTGCCAATATAGAGAATGCTCCAAAGATTACGCCTAGTAAGAAGAACCAGATCCCTGAGTCGAAGACTCCTTCGAACATTGGGAGGACTTCAGAAACCACTGGCATGTCCCTTCCAGGGAATAAAATACCGTAAAGTATCAGGAACGAGAGCATTGTGACGAATCCGAGTACCACTACTACACCAGAGGAAGCGGGCTCTTTCTCACCTTGAATGAACACATCAACAGAACTTGGTACTTTAACAGACACAGACAGACACCTCGCAAAAGCGACAGAAGCGGACCGAACCAGCAGAGATTGACCCTTAAGCGTTGGGCGAGGGACTTAGTCCCTCAAACTCAAGGTGCACGCAATCTGTCTAGGGTGTTTCCCCTTCTATGAACCCCTGATCCCATAGGAGTGGGGAGAGAGTAATCACTCTGCGTTTCGGAGAGCCATCCCCCTCTGCACACGCAGTCTAAGCCGGAGAATTCACCTAAATTACCAGAAACTGAGTATCTCTCTATTGCCGCCACAACTTCTGAATCACAAGACCCACAGTTGTGGGACCCCCTTGCTTTTCCTCCTGCAGTTGGATGAACTATTACTCTACAATTGGTTGTAGATATTTCTTCATGTGTCCTGGTGATCATCTCTACCAGTGACCATAGCCAAGGTGGCCGGTATTCCCTGTTCCGGAACAGTCTATCAACAACGGTTCCTCTCTGAATATTCATGGGGTTTATGGAGACTTCATCTGAGAACTTTGAAACTTCTGTAACCCATGAAGATGTATGATTTAGAGCATCTCCCTCTGACATGAATGGAGGTTTGAAGAGTAGGTATGTTTTGACTCTGAGTGAGTTTTTTCTAAGCATTTCAACTGCTTTATGCCATTGTTTTATGGAGAATCCCTTGTTAGCATGAAATCTCAAAACCGTGTTATCATATGCCTCAAGTCCAATCGCAACTGTACATCCTGGGTGCCTCTCAGCAACCCATTCTAGCTTCTCCGGTGTACACATTTGGGCCTGTGCCTCCACAACTAGGTGAAGTCCCATTTCAAAGGTCTCCCTGAGAACGTGTTCCTGCCACTCAGGAGGATTCTCCCTGTCTTCGAAGAAGGTTCCAGATGTGTATACTTTGACCATCTTACAGCCCTCGAAGTTATCTGTCAATCTCTTAGCCTCATCCCATTGGGAAAACATGTCCTCTGCAGTGACGTCGTCTCTGACGTCATTGAAGTATCCACAGAAGGTACATCCTGACTTCCACCACCAAACACAGCCTTTGGTTCTGAGAATAACCGTGGCTGCGGTACATGCAGTTCCATCTGGAAGATTCTCAGGGGTTTTGTACACTGTTACTGGTTTGGATGCATCCCATGACTCACGGGATGCCACTGATTCTGGAGTATTCTCAGGGGCCTTGATTAGATGGTGGATTTTAACGGGTTTTTCTCCATCACCCATTAGGCCGCATGAATGGGTCATGGCCCTCGCTCCGGGGATATATTATTGACGTTGACTGCTGAATGGTGAGTGTGAGGTTACCTGATTACGCAGACGACACTAAAGACCAGATATAATCTCAGATGAATCATGACGGGTGGGCTTGGCAATGTTCTTGGAAGCTCGGATGTTGTAGAACGACTACTGGATGAAATGGATCCAGACTCGAAGAAGGCTCTGAAAGGATGGTATTGGTTTGACTGGGCTAACCAGGCTTTCGCTCTGACGGTAATTACCGTGGTAGTTCCAACACTACTATCCAACATGTTCAATCTAGCAAATGGAGGAAGTGCAGAATATGCCGGTCTGACATTTACGGGAGATAGTTTCTATGCCATAGTCCTAGGAATATCCAGTGTCTTTGTAGCCATAGTCAGTCCGGTCCTTGGAGCCATAGCAGATAGGATGCCGATAAAGAAGAAGATTCTGAGAATATACACCATTATTGGAATTATTTTCACTGGTCTAATGGGCTTAGCCCCTTACATGAGTGAGGAATCCTCATACAAGTTCCTGGCAATTTGTCTGATTATGGGGAACATAGGTTTTGCCGGTGGGCATGCAATCTACTCAGCTTTCCTCCCCTATCTCGGAGATAAGCGCCTCATGGATCATATTTCTAGCTGGGGTTATGCCTATGGTTTCCTAGGAGGTTCGACACTTCTCACACTCCATCTAATCGTAGGATTGAGGTTTGGATTTGAAGATCCCGATGTTCAGTGTTTCGTTTTCCTGACGAGTGCATTGTGGTGGCTCGGTTTCTCGATACCAATATTCAGAGACACTCCAGAGCCGGAAATCCCCAATCCTACTGAATACTCGTCTATTTTTGAAGCGATAATAGATGGTATCAGAGAGATTCGTAAAACATTCTCTGAGATTCGTAGATACAGAGTTCTGACCCTTTTCATGTGCGGATACCTGTTATTCTATGATGGGGTGAATGCGATAGGTGGGTTAGCGGCAGCATATGCAGATTCTGTTCTAAGGATTGACTTTAGTATGAATTTCGTTCTACTGCTTTCTGCTAACATAGTTGCTATTCCTATGACCATAATAGGCGGTTCACTAGCTAGTAGATACAGCAACAAGAAAATTCTGGGAGGTGCACTGGCGATATTCTGTGTAGTATCGGTACTTGGAGTTGGTTTCGCTCCTCTTGAACTAGAGGAAGACCACCAGAGGTATGACTTTCGTTATGACTGGGACGAGGAGGAGGATGCGTACGAGTTATCGACCCTTTACAACAGGGGCGTAGATGGCTGGGTTAGCGAGTCGGGGAAAGGAGATGAAAAGTTCAGGCAAGCGTTCCTACAATTCTTGAAGACGGGCGAGGATGAGCGTTCCCTCCTAGGCCTCGAAGAGTCCTCGTTGCTTGCATCCAGAATGAGTAATAATTCGGAACACAGATTCTCTTTTTCTTTCCGTGGCGGAGTATTAGATGGAGCCACTTCCGTCGGTACTGATCACCCTACTGTGATTGAGGGTGGACCAATAGACTGGTGGCCTAATTTACTGAGGGACAATATATGGGAGCCTGCAGGTGTGGGAATTAACCTACAGTGGATAATACTTGGAATGACATTCGGGATGGTGATGGGAGTAGCAGGGGCCTTGTCCAGGAGTCTTTTCAGTATGCTAATTCCAACGTCGAAAACAACCGAGTTCTTCGGGTTCTTCGCCTTCATAGGCAAGGCGGTTTCGGTTCTTGGACCAATCATTTATGCAATAGTAGCAGCTTCCATGGACAGTAGAATGGGCCTTCTGAGTGTAGTGGTACCTATCTTGATGGGAATGTGTTTCTTCTTCGTTGTAGATGTTGAAGAGGGGATTCGAGTCGCGAGAGAGGTTGATGAAGAAGTGGCTTCTGGCTCAATGTGAAGTGATGTGATGAAGGCTTTCACACTAGTTCAAAACTTTCTGACAGCTCTAGTAATACCGTTCCTTGCCATAATTGTTGGATTGTCATCAATACCTGGAATCTATGTTTTCTCTGGCATCATAACTACCTTTACTGAAACTAATTCCATTAACTGGTTGATGGATGTTAATTCTCTTGGGGAAATAGCGATTCTGGGAGTTGCATTGGGAATGGGAATTACAGTATGGGGCATGACTCTGGTGATAGTATCTGGAGCATTTGGGGGAATTTTCAGACCCAGATTGGAACCAGGGAGATACCCATTGAAATCCTTTGTAACCATTCAATGGGCATGGTCGATGGTTTTCCACAGGATTGCTCTCTTCTTCTTGCCATTCCTAGTTCCTTCTTTCATTGGTAACGCGTATTATCGGATGTCAGGAGCGAAATTAGGCAAGGGAGTGCAGATCAATACGGCTCATCTCAATGATGCGGGTTCTGTTACTCTTGGGGACGGGGTTGTGATTGGTGGAAATGCCATTATCAACGCACACTTGACAGAGAAGGGGGAGTTGGTAATGGCCCCTGTACATATCGGTAATAATGCCCTGATAGGAATGGGCTCAGTTATTCAGCCTGGTTGTACAATCGGAGAAGGGGCGATCGTAGCATCAAGAGCAGTTTTGCCTAAGTGGACTGATATTCCCGAAGGAGAGGTTTGGGCTGGAATACCAGCAAGATGCATCAGGCTAGCTGACGGTTCTAGTCCAGAGTAGATAGTTATCTGCTCAGTTTTCTTCTTCATCAGATTGATCAGAAGAAGGTTTTTCTTCTTCGGGAGCAGGTTCAGCGGCGGCTTCTTTTACAGCCTCGAGAGTTTCATCCATCCTCTCTCTGAATGTGTCCTGCTTCTCTTGGAAATCCTTGAAGTATTCCATGGCCCTATCAATCATCTCAAATCTTGTCTCGGTGACTTTCTTGATGTCTTCGAATATCTTCATGTGCTCTACGTACCAATCATCCCTGGCCTTCAATTCAGAAGTGGCAGTTTGAAGAGCCTCATCTAGCTCCTCGGCAACATCGAATACCCTCCCGAGGCGGGCCTGTTCTCGAGTGTACATTTCTACCGCCTTTTCTAATTCTGGCTCAAGATGCTTCACCCTAGTTCCGGCTTTAGCTGAATCTAGCTCTAAATTCCTAATCCTACTATCTTTCTCATTTAGAAGGTCTCCCAATCCCTCTTTCTCAATCTCCTTGTCGATGGCATCTTTCTCTAGGACTTCTATGTGCGCCTTTGAGTCTGCAAGTTCGGATTCAATCGCCTGATAAGCCACGTACAGCTTGTCAAGACGTTCCTTCTCCATGGCTAGTTGCTCGGCCAAATCGTCTTGTTCGACAGGCATTGTTTCCTCATCGCTCATGGTGTATCCCAAACAACTGGACCACTGCTTCCCCTTTAACCCCGGCGGAAACGGGATACCTAAACACGGGATTAGCAGTATTCATCTTGAAATTGCGGCAACAGTTGTTGCCAGAACAGCTGTTAGCCTCTTTGCTGAGGGGATATGGAGCTTTTCATCGGGCCCATGTGCATTGTTGCCAGGACCTGAGGCCCCAGTGCACAGGAACTTTGCTTCTGGATATCTGCTCTGCATCATGGCCATGAAAGGGATGGTTCCACCAATCCATGTGGCCAAAGGGGGTTTTCCTGTGAAATGCATCGCTGACTTTGTGATCGCACTTCTTACTTCCCCCTCCAGAGGAGGGGAATGGAATCCATTTGCAGAGGAATCCGGAGAGAAAACAACCTCTGCGCCATAAGGAGGATTGGCTTCTAGTGTATGCTTCAATATTGGCTCAAGTTTCTCTGCGTCAATTCCGGGGGGGATTCTGAAGCTTAATTTTAAATCGGTATTTGTCCTGAGGACATTTCCAGCTACTTGGACTGAAGGGATACCATCGGCGCCTATTACACACAACGACGGTTGCCAGTTCATGCCTATGATCATCTCAGATGTAGTGGGCGACACTGGGGATAACGATTCTACTGTGGGCAACTGCTCCCAAAGAGAGTCTCCAACGACCTTGGCTAGAGATTCGGCTTTGTCCCTCAAATCTTGTGATATATCTACGTGCATCTCAGGGATGAGTATCTCACCGGTTGAGGAGTCCTCGACCCTATCTAATAGTGCTCTAGCGATTCTAAATGACGAGGGGATAGAACCGCCTGATGTCCCTGAGTGAATTCCCTCATGTGAGACTTTTATCGATAGTGTCCCGGAGAGAAGCCCCCTCAAAGCCTCTGTTATCCAGATATGTTCGTAATCGGGGCCACCACTATCCATAACTACGATCATATCAGGATTGCCGAGATCTTCCTTGAGGCTCTCTAGGTATGGAGGTAGGTCGAATGATCCTGATTCCTCACAGGTCTCTATTAAGAAAGAGCATTTTGGATGCGGTTTTCCTGACTCCTGAAGGAGTTTGACGGCGGCTATGCAGAGGTAACCCCCATATCCGTCATCGACGCTTCCCCTTCCGAACAGCCAGGGTTCCCTTCTCACTGCCTCTAGAGGTCCGAGTCCCTCTGACCAAAGCTCTGGCTTGGATGGTTGCTTATCCAGATGGGAATAGAAAATGACTTCCCCCGGTCCCGTACCTTCGATAGTAATGAGCAGAACTGGAGATCTATTGTCAATTCTGTGGACTGAATAATTCAACCCGTCTATATCTTGGCGGTCCACCCACTCACAGAATAATTGTATAGTGGCATCTAATTCTCCCAGTTCATTCCACTTTGGTTCGAACAGGGGA
The DNA here is from genome assembly GCA_002496725.1 of Euryarchaeota archaeon UBA181. Lineage (GTDB taxonomy): Archaea > Thermoplasmatota > Poseidoniia > Poseidoniales > Thalassarchaeaceae > MGIIb-O5. The sequence goes on from DALI01000058.1 coordinate 19,017, forward strand.
GATAGCGCTTTTATTCCTATGAAATCACTAAGGCTAGGAAGAATTGATTCCTCCCATATCTCATCGCTCCTTCTCATAAGTTCGTCCATGTCATGTGACATGGGTCGTTGTCAGGGGCATCGCAAATGGACCCTTCTGTTGCGGTGAGTAATTGACATGACCTACGGGCAATTAGAGCAAGTGCAGGGATAGTTGGATATTGGCGCCTCTGAAAGTAGTGCCATCTCAGTTGCGGTTCGCATTGTGGATTCTATCTTTTCAAGGGAGGCTTCGAACATTTCTTCTGGATACTCAACGATCCTCCCTGTGACTCCGACGAGAATTGCTGGCCTCAATACCTCCCTGTAGGGGAGCCCTCTGAGTTTCCTCTCATCCTCGATCGATTTCAGAGCCAGGTAATACAGGGTTAGTTGCATACTGTGGTGTTGGAGGATATGGCTCTCTGATTCGGAAGATGGCTTGAAAGAGGTCTTTCCGAATGAGGAGATTAGCCCGCTGATATCCTCTCTGACAATACTCATGGCTTCCTCGGTTTTCAGATCTATTGGCCTGATGAACTTACCACTTTCTGATGATGTACATAAGACCAAATCTATCACCCCATCCATCTCTAATGATGTCTCTGAAATTATGGACAGGGGCTCCAAACCATCGGGAGACCATCTTCCTCTGACGATTCCACCTAGGTCTACCTTCCGAGAAATATGGAATGGCATCTCTGTTCGTAAGCCGTCCACCACATGCCCGCTGACCTGCTTACCCGAGCAGAGTTTGCCAAGTGGCCCTTGCCTGATTCTATCCAGTATGGTTTGGACGATTCCAGAGTACTCCTCTATGGTCGACCCTGGAGGGAGGATTTCATCGAATACCTGATTCATCAATGTTTGATCTGTCAGCCTATCTGGGCTCTCACTAATCCATGAGCTTGGGAGGTCGGGAGATGGGCCCTCCGGAGGGCCGGGATTCATTATGCCTATCTCGAATATCCTGTGAATTACCTTACCGAGTGTGGCTGCATCTAGCTCAAGAGGATTTTTCTGCTTATTCCCTCGTTCAGGCTTTGAATCTGTACCCCTTGATGATTTACCCCCTCTTGTCTCCAGCCAGTACCTCCTAGAACACTCATTGACTACAGTGAGATTGTGGGGTGCTATCCTGACTCTGTTTCCCCTATCTGACCGAGGCTCCGGGACTTCAGGGAGAATGGATGTGGAGGAGTCATTAGATGCTTGGTCGGTTCTCTCTATCCTCTGCAATGGTGTCATTACAGAGTTGGTCTGATGATTGATTCTATCAAAGCATCCTGGGTGATGAAGAATCGCTATTCCCGGGAGGTATTTAGAGCCCAGCATGCCAGAATGGATTGACTTCCCAGGATCTATCTCCCTGGTCCCTTTGTTAGTTGTCGAGGGGATGGTCGGTGATTGAGAATCCTCTTCTGATATCCATGGAGAGAGGGTTTCCTCCCTTCTCCATGAGCCTTGTCTAAGAGACTCTAGCCACATTTCTCCCAATTGTGGGATGGATTTTCCATAAGACCAGGAGAAAGTTACCCCCTTGCCGTCCTCCCATTTGGTTTGCTTTGGAGATCCAGCGATGATTAGCTTACTCTCAGCTCTAGTGGCTGCCACGTACAAGAGTCTCCTAGCCTCAGCATTTCTTCTAGCTAGGTTGATCTTCTTGACATGCTTCCAAAGAGGGGATATTGGGTCCCCGGATGGCCATGGCTTGGGATGCCCGCCGAACAGGTCTGGAGTCACGATAAGTCTCTCTGACGACTCTATCCTGATGTTAGTCTGTCTCCCAGAGAAAACGTCTGCCAAGACTACTACCTTTGACTCCAGGCCCTTCGACCCATGGATTGTCATTACCCTAACAGCGTCACTATCAGGCATGTTGAGGGCCTCGATACTATTCTTTTCCCCCTCTCTGAGTCTCCTGAGGCTGTCTGCTATGACCTTGGAATCTCCTCCCAGATCCCTAGCTAGAGTCCTCACAAGATCTAGAAATTGCTCTGCGTCTTGTCTTGAATTGTGATCGGGGTATGCCACCAATAAGTCTGATCTATCTAGGGTCTCAGACATAGCTTCCACGACTCTGCCCATCGAAGAGAGTTCCGCCCACCTTGAGAAAAGCTCCTCCTGTCTGTTGTTGACGGCGAAATTTACTAATCTGGCTAGCATATCCTCGCCCCTGGTGGAGTTCCTGACGAATTCCTGTAGGCTCGCATCGTCTAGTCCGACTAGGGGAGAACGGGCTAACCAGGCAGCATGATGTGAGGAGTTGGGTCTAGCCATAAGCTGTAGAAGGCCATTCAATGCATGAGCAGTAGGACGCTCTAGGAGGCTCCCTTCTCTGTCTGCTTGAGCGGGGACTCCGACTAGCGAGAGCTCTCTCATTATACTATCTCTGAGATTACTTCTACTCGGAAGGAGGATCATTATTTCACTAGGACTCACCGGCTCTTCAGGAGGGAGCTCTTTCCAATCCCCAGAAGACGAAAGAACCCTGATTGGTGCACCTTCGATTAGGTTTCTCACTCTCATTGCGATTAGCATGGCCTGCCTCTCAATGGGGTCTGGTTTTCCGAACGCAAATGAGTCCAGAGGCGATGTTAAATCCTCGGGAGGGTCATTGTTCTCACCTGTTAGAACTGGGCATATCCACTCAATTGAACCAGATAATTCAGTATTCTCTGATGAAGGGCGCAGTGGTTGGGGGTCGGCATAGAAGTCACCATCTGGGAAGTCCCTGTGCCTCTCGGAGAAAACATCGTGCCACCAGTGATTCATGGCATTGAGGAGCCCTCCTTCGGTGCGATAGTTTACTTCCAGGCGGATTAGTCCCTTGCTTCTTCTTTCTACTTCTTCGGCAGTGGTGGGGTATCCGTCGTCAGGTAGGTCGAACGGTATCCATGGAATCGTATCCATACCACCTTTCTTTGCCAGTTTTGTAGCCTTGTGAACCCCAATTTGATGTGCGTTCCTGGGATCTCTGCTGCTGTCTCTCTTCCTCAGAGTGGGCTCGGCCCGTAGGAGGGGGACACTTGCGAATTCATGTTGGTTAATTGCCATTAATCTTCTAGCGTATTCAAGGAATCCCACGACTTCTGCCTGCCTGAAAGCGTAGATGCTCTGCTTAACATCGCCCACGTAGCAGATGGTTGGTTGCCATGGGGTATCTGGGCAGGGGGGCTCTCCTTCGAATGTGCTTCTCTCCCCCCATAGTCTAGACAGGAGTCTCCATTGCAGAGGGGAGTTGTCTTGCGCTTCGTCAATTATGAATGCCCTGTATCTTCTACGAATTGTCTTTAGTCGTTCTATTCTTCTGACTAAATCCGACTTGATTACGCCTAAGTTTGAGGCTGATTCGCCAGCTAATGTTGGATTTTCTTCCATCAGGGTAATCTGATGAAGGGCTCTGTCTATGTGATCGTCCCTCCATGGTTCATCCCCTATCGAGTCAAGTTCTCTGATTACAGGCTGGGGGTAGTACTTCCTACAGGTATCGGGGCACTTAGCCAGGAGTAAGTCACTCGCCAGAGTCTGAATATCATCAAAGTCATGCACTTCTTCTCGTTCCTTGGTTCTCTTCAGTATTCCCTTGAACCCCAAGTGGACAAGCCTCAGATCCTCGAGATTTCTTGCCTCAGAATCAATAGTGAAGAAGTAATGTTCGGATTTTTCTCCTTCAGGTAGCCTATCTGGCAATACATCGGGGAGAGCGGAGAAGGCTTTCCCTCGAGAGGACGGAGAACAGGGAGGGGGTGATGGGTCGAGGAGCATTGCTATCTGGACGAAATGGAGGACTAAAGCACCGGTTGGACTCATCCATACATCTCTGATATTATCCATCTCATGGAAGAGTGATTGCTTGACGGATTGCTTGAAGTGATCATCTTTTATTGAGCTCCAGGAATTTATCCCCCTTGGCCATATATCATCAGCGGGGATGTTATTGCGTGGGAACATTGTCGGGGAGTCGGACTGAATCGTAGAAGGGCTCGCGATACAATCTAAGTGATGTGCTAGCCACACCAACTGGCCCCAAGAGTCAAGTGGAGTTTTCTTAGAGAGAGAAATCAGGCAAGACATTCTTGAATCCGCAGGAATACCATCTGCGATCATCTCCGGGGACCCTAGCACGACATCGCAGTATCTTTGACTGATTTCGCTTATGTCATTGCATACGGATTCGATATATCTACTATCGACCGAGGAGAGGATTCTATTTCTTAGTAGGGATGGGTCGACTTGTCCGGAGTCATCGGTTATCTTCCTTAGCCCTTCATCGATGAAAACGGATTTCTTGACTAGCGCGCTTAGCAACCGTGCTGCTGACTTTCTACCTGAATACCTTCTAGCTATCCTATCCCTGGCTTCGAGTACGTCCAATGCTATCTCTGCGGGAACTCCTGCATCGACTGCGTCTCCCAGTCCGGATACAGAGCTTGGTAGTCTCCAAAGTGTATCAAGAGCGTCTTCAATCAGTATTATTCTAGTTGCATCGGAGACGTTTTCCCTACTTAGGGCATCACCTAGTAGACCTCTGAATGGAGAGACTAGTTGGTTGAAAAAGGAGTCAATTGTTCCGATTGGGGCATCCTCGAGAAGAGTCAGGAGTTGCTCAGGAAGCCCAATATGAGTTACTCTTGGGTCCATCCTAGATTCCCCAGAGTATCCCGAAGAACCCATTTTCAGTTTACTGATCTCTTCTCTGAGCCTGTGCCTCATCTCCTCTGCGGCCTTATTCGTGAATGTCAGAAGTACTACCTCTCCAGGAAGTAATCCTGGGTGATCTTCTGGATTTACCGTATCGGAAGAAGGAGATAACAGGATGCCCCCCGACAAGGGAGGAGGCCTCTCAGGGATTGGGAGTATCCTGGTAGCTCTCTGATCCCCACAGAGGTAGTGTTCTATTACTCTGTCAACGATTGTCTTGGTCTTACCCGTTCCGGCTCCAGCATCGATAACAATATGTGAGTCCAGATTCAGAGCTAGTCTTTGAGCTGTATTTGGGAGCATCAGAAATCATCCTCCATTCTAACTTCACAGATACTACTTACTGGACAATAGCCACAAGCTGATTTGGAGGGAGTGGGGTGTACTCTTCCGTCAATGGCCCCTTGTGCCACACCGAGAGCGACGGACAGCCTCTGAGCCAGCCATGCCCTGAAGGGATCGCTCTGAGGGTCTCCTGACTCATTGGGAAACCTATGTAATTCACTGGTAAGAGATGTGGTTTTCCCTATGGAAAGTGTTGCTACATCGGGCAGATTGGTTACTGAAGCCTCTAAGATATGCTTGGTAGAGTGCCCAATAACTGAGATTCCGGCGGCTACGACTAAATCTCCAGGATGGGTTACCTCCCATGCCCTGGCGTATATGGCCAATTGTAGCTCATCAAGAAGTCCTTTCTTGTGCCTGTCCTCAGGTTTGGACTCTGATGTTTTCAGGTCTCTGATGAGGACTCTCCTACGGGGTTTCCAGTCGGTTCCAGAAATCCTAATTGGCGCTACACCTTCGATTCCATTTTCATCGACCCAGACTTTCCCCTCGTCATCGAAAGGAATCAGGTCTACCCTGTCTATCAAGCCAGTGACCATTAGAGGAGGAAGTTGACTTTGGTGTGGACTGGTATCCGACGGATCTAATGATATCACTGTCCCCAGAGGGACGCCATTGGATATCTCCCACTCTAATGCCACGGGCATTGTATCCAAAAGACCCAACTCTGATCGTATCATAGCCCCTATTCTCCCTCCCAGAGTGGTTTCTTTCGGATTAGCGAGCCATGAGCTCCATTCACTACGAGACATTCCCGTAAGCATCCTCAGTCTGTATGTAGAGACTCCATCCGTTCTATCCAACCACGGGGCTAACCTATCCAGGCTCTCCAAGGCAACCTTCATTATTTCTTCTTCAGACATTCCGGAACTGGAGAGATTTCTCGGTTCATTTCTATCAAGAGCTTCGACAGGGTTCCTCTCGTGGCCTTCTTCCATTCCGAGGATTTCACAAATCAGATTGTGATGGATCTGATGGAGTAAGTCTCCATGAATCCTTGGATCGAGGTCTTCGCTCTGAGTCTCCTCATCCCTTATCCTTAGCCCTCTGGATAGCCATCCCCTCCTCGGGCATCTCGCCCATTCCTGTAATCTGCTTGGTGACCAGAGTTCTATATCCTGCTCTGAACCCGTGGAATGACCATGTCTCCTATCTGAAACGTCTGAACCGGATCGGGAGGGGATGAAGGGTCTCGGATCTATAGTGGTGGATTTCTTCCCACTGGGATTTGTGGCCCCGATAACCGGCCAATCTACGGTTGATCTCGGTGACTCCGCATCTCTGGGGGTCTTCCGGGTCAAATCCTCATAATCGAATGATATTACCCTATTCCTGTATTTTGAGGGGAGGTAGCCTTCATCATTGGCCTTTCTTGGCTGTCTTCTCTCCCTGTCCCTCTGTAGTTCTCTATCTAGGGGTATTGTGATCGAGCTGGGGTTTAGTGGGGGGCTGACTGAGGGCATCATCTTTCTGAGGAGGATACCGTCGGTCTGCCTTCTCTCCCTCGGACCTAGGTTCTCCTCGGTGCTTGGGTCGAAGTGTGTGGGAGGAGAGCAATATTGGAGGATTTCCTCAACAGGGGCGGCTAGAGGTGTCGCCTTATCCAAGCTGGGATCAATCAATACAACTCTCTGACAACAGTTTACGATGTGTGAAAGATGATGACGTGCTTCCGTAATTGGTGCATCTGGCCTCAGTAGACCGTACCTATATCTCTCCATCTCACCGATAAACGGAATCTTTGGAGATTTTAGATTCCATGAGGAGGATGAGGTGTTTGCTAGAATGAGCAGATCGGGATTGCATCCCAGTGCGGCCATTGGAGATAGGACTCTGAGTCTAGATCTTACTCCGGAGACTGATACTGGTAGTGAGGTGTTCCTCAGGATTGAGGATATTTCTCCAACCCAACTATTTCCATTTCTGGGCGGCTCCTGGCCCACCGCTCTCTGTAGATTTCTTAGAGCCTCATGCTCCGAAATGATGGCCTGAAGGATGGTGGAAGATGGTAGCGAGTTGCCATCGAGAGTCTTCTCCTCGAATCCAACATCGATTTGCTTGATTGTGTTGCCCAGCCACTCGTCCCCTGACGAGGGTGGCTTGGGAACATTCAGAATTTGACCAGTATGGCATCCGATTAGTAGTCTCTCTTCAGAGAGAAGTCTACGATCCATCTCCCCTAGGAGAGGCGATAGTGATGAGGCGAGGGAAATGAGCCACCACTGTGTGGCTTCCCTTGAAGGACCTTGCTCGATCTTCTTCGAAGGCCTGGAAAGAGCTTCCATCCACCTCTGTAAAGCGCCTGGTCCACCGAGAATGTGTTCTGATCTAGCTATGTTCGATAGTAACTCAGTGTCGGGGAACGGATAAATCTGAGTATTCTCCTCATCTGAGATTAAGTTCGGGAATGGTGCCAAGGATTCTTGGATGGCCAGAAGCCTAATCTTTTCCATGGAAAATGCATTCGGACCATTTCCAATATTTGCTAGCTCATGTAGCCAGTGGCCCAAGGTGGATGACGTCATTGGTGCTCTGATACCTGAGACTGGGAGTCCTAGACTGAGGATCAGATCGTTCCATCTCCATTGATTTTCTTCATATGCAGGATCAACAATCAGGACGCTGGAACTTGGATCTTCCTCGAGGAGGCTCCTTGCAAATGTGATTGAGGCCTCGAAAGACTGGTCCTCCCTATTTACGTACACCCTGTCAACGACTGGTTGCTCTTTCTTGTTGGAAATTTCATGCTTGGGTATCCAATGGGGAATCTGTTCTTGACCAGAGATAGGGAATTTGTCCACTAGTTGGAGACCGTGATGACCTAATCGATAGCTCCCGGGATATGTCAATTGGTGAATGGGTTTGATCTGAGAGAGTGATTTCAGAAGTAAGGTGTCGGACCTATTGAGAGAGGGGGAGTGGTCAAGCATGACTATTCCATCTATATCCAACAATGTGAATGGGATTTTTCCATCTCCGATGCCATTGAGGATTTTAGAAGAGAGGAAGTCGGGATGCGTTCCCCCGATCTTTCCCTCCAGTTCTCCTAATATCTTAGTGAATGATACTATTCCTGGGCCCTCCCAAGTCTCTATTTCAGATTCTGAGGAAAGGAAGGAGTGGAGTTGTGAAAGAGCCATTGTCTTTCCCTCCCCCCATGACATATTTGGCAGGGGATTAATCAGAGGGAATGCCAGCTTGGAGGCTTTTTCTGAGCAGTAGTGGTGTAGCACTACATCGAAGGCTGGACCCGGAGATATCTTCCTCGGCATTCTAAGGTCTGCCATTAGGGATGATTTGAGGGAGTCCAAGGTATGGTGGAGAGTTCTATCAAATGCAAATCCGATATCACTGAGTCTGGACATCTGCTCTCTCCTACTATCCTCATTGGGATAAATCGTGAGAATCTTCGAAGGGCCCCCCTTTGAGATGGGCCTGGGGTCTATGGCTTGGTTGACGAACTGTACAAAGAGCCAGTCTGGAATATTACCTACCGGAATCTCTTCTATTGTAATTGAGTCCTCATTCGACTTCATTGAGATGCCTCCTAGAGTAGTCCATGGACCGTGGGGGTTATTCAACCCAACTGTGTAAAACCGGTTTTAGAGCTTTCTAGATTGAGTTCGATTGGCTATAGCAACTAGTGAGGCCACCAAGAGGAGGGCTCCGGGGGCAGGCAACGGAGAACCGGAGGAGGATATTTCCTCCAAGGTCCAGTCGACCAACACGGCTATCTTCAGATCGTCTCCATCCCATAGTGAAGGCATGATGACATCGGATGAGCCGTAAAGATTGGATTCTGAGCCTAGATTGACTGCCTCAAGTAAGATATGATCATAGTTTTCCAGGTTATTGGTACCCTCGGGGAAGTAAGCTGATTCCTCCACCAATAGCAACCATGGGTCCAATTGGTAATCCGCTATTCCGACATTGGGAACAAGTGAAGAAATATTCCACTCGATATTGATTGAGTCTAAGGACTGGTGTATGGAGAATGTGATATTTCCGGAGAAGGGTGCAGTTTGACCTCTGGAGAGTGAAGTGGCGTAATCGTCCATCAGTGAATCTGAGTTGGACCTGGTGCCGAAGTGCATCCTCTCTCCATCGACTACTTTTGTAGGGGCTAATCTAGGTGCACCCCCATTGAGGGTGACTGCGTGCCCGTAGGTCGATGTCCAACGCTCTTCAGTACTATTGCTACCAAACGGGTCACCAGTCTCGAACCAATGCCTGTGATAGTGAATTAGCTCTACATCCGAGTCAGCTATTGCCTCGTTCATCAGGTTCTGTGTGGTGACACAGTTTGTGCACCATGTCGCTGTGTATACCTCGACTAATATTGGCATATCATCTACTTCTGAGGAGTATGTGTTCTCTGTATCGTTGTTTGATGAAAGATTCCACTGAGTGGTGAAACCTATCGTTCCCCCTTCCATCTGCACTCCGTCGGAGTCGTATCTGGCATGGTCCCAGAATTGTCCTGTGGCTGCACTCGCTTGAATTGGGAGTAGTATCATAGCTGTCATTAACACTGCTGCAAATACCCTCATAGCGCTGGCTGGCAGAGGGTGTTATTGAAGAGTTGCTCAACGTTGTGCGTTTTCTAGGGCATCTATGGTCCTCTGAATATCTTCATCGGTGATGTGCAGATGAGTGACTATCCTGATTGTAGAGTCATTTATGGAGAGTGCTTGAACGCCTTGCTTCTCCAATCTGGAGATAAGCCCCTCAGCGTCCCCGCTTTCGCAGCCGATGTAAATCATATTCGTCTGAACCTGTTTCAGGTCCACATCATATGAGTCCATTTCATCCAGAGCACTTGCTATCTCCATGGCTCTATCGTGATCCTTGGAAAGTCTGTCAACGTTGTTCTCTAGGGCATAAATCCCAGCAGATGCGAGAACCCCTGCTTGACGCATTCCCCCACCGAACATTTTCCTCCATCTGTGAGCTTTGTAAAGGGTTTCTGAGGAGCCAACTAGAACGCTTCCAACTGGCGCCCCGAGACCCTTGCTCAGACAGACTGAAATCGTGTCATACTCCCTAGCCATTCGCTTGGGACTCAATGATGTAGCGACCGAGGCGTTGAATATTCTGGCGCCATCGATATGAGATCTGCAGTTGTTCGTCCTAGCAACATTGGCTATCGCATCAAGGTTCTCTAGAGAGTAGCAAGTCCCCCCTCCCCTATTGGAGGTATTCTCCACGCAGACCATGCTTCCGTTTGGGTAGTGTCCGAGACTGCCGTCGCCCTTTCTGATCAAGGACTCAACATCTTCAGGTTCCATAATGCCGCCTTCGCTTGGGACTAGTGCTATGGAACAACCAGACAAAGCCGCATATCCCCCTCCCTCGTAAACGTATATGTGGCTATACCTCTCTGTTACTACCTCGTCCCCTGGCTCGGTCTGCGCCCTAATTGCTATGGCATTGGACATAGTTCCCGATGGAACAAACAGGGCCTCCTCCTTTCCAAAAATTCCTGCCATCATTTCCTGGAGCTCGATGACTGTAGGGTCATCACCTAGGACATCGTCCCCCACGGGTGCCTTTGACATGACCTCTCTCATGTCAGGAGTCGGTTGTGTAACGGTATCGCTCCTGAGGTCCACCGTGTCGCTGGGGTAGTGGCGCATGGGAGTCCCAGAGAGGGGTCACATATCAAATGAGGCTGGAAACCATTAGTTCCGATATCAGTGCTACGCACTGAAGATAATTTATATTTAAACTATTGAAAACTAGATATTATTTGTGTTATCAGGTGTTATTGATAACACCGGCTAATTGATAAAACCCTTCAAATTGGGGTTTTTGAGCATTTTAGTTAGGGCTCAGTTATAATGTATGAGTCATGTGGACAACTGCTCACTAAGGTGGGAGGAAAAAAATATGGAAATAGATATGAACGCAATGAAAGCAGAGATTGGCGGTGCCTTCGTGGTAGCGTGGCTCGTGGTTGGAATGGGCTGGGGAAGCCTGGGTGCGGCTGTCGTTATGGCAGCTGTATGGATGGCATTCTCCGGGGCTCACGTCCTACCAGTGATAACATGGATGCATATGATGAC
>DALI01000009.1 GCA_002496725.1 Euryarchaeota archaeon UBA181
ATGGGAAGATCCTGCTCAAGTTACGGTGACTCTCGTGGATGTGACTGATAAGTCAAATCCTAGTTGGGTCGATTCTTGGTATGATGCGGATCACCCCAGTGGCCCTCATAACCTATACACTCACATGATCGACAATGAATGGTATATCTTCGTAGCCAATCCCGACTACGAGCAATGTGATGTCGGGCAAGGTGATGCTTGCGGAGGCATCACTATTGCTCATCTAAACTTCGCTGGTTATGGAGACTTGCCTCGGATTGTAAAAGTTGGAGAGGCTGAGGTAAGTTGGGAATCTACCCTTGGCGGATGGATCTACATCCACGATATGACTGTTCAAACATGGCCAGGGGAGGATTCCAATGACCCTAGGTTTGACAGGACATTCGTGTATGGGGCTTACTGGGAAGCGGGGCTAAGGATATTCGATGTCTCTGATGTCCCTCATCCTGGCAACGATTTTGCCGAATACGTGGCAATCGCCGCGGCATGTAGAGGTTCTTTCGGAACCCAACTAGGATGCAATTGGAGGGCACCGGAAGTTGGCCAATGGATGGAATTCGAGGACTTCGATGGCGATGGAGAAATAGACTGCGGGTGCACCAGCAACGAGAATGGGGGAAGGGCTTCCTATATTCACTATGCAGAGCCAGTTGATGATATGGTGGATGCTAGTCACCTAGGATATCCGGCCGGAAAACGTCACTTGACAATCGTAGCAACTGAAGTCCTAAGTACGTCGGTTGGAACTGGGATGAGTTATCTCCTAGATACTACTTCATACGAAATGAATAATGGGAATTTCAGATTCCTACCTCAACTGATCCATGGATGGGAGATTCCATTTGCAATGGATCACCACATACCAGATGGCGAGGAGTGGCTTCTATTCAGTCCGCATAATGCGGATACTCAAATTTTCCAAACGGGACTTCCAGGGTTACCCGATAATAGCTTCGGAGGGGCATGGGATGGCAGGATATACCTGAGTAGCTATCACGCGGGACTCTGGGTCATAGATATTGAAACACTGATGGTCGAGGGCCTCGAAGATAGCAACAAGACCGAGGCTCACAGATCTTCTACTGTAGGATATCACCTACCTCACGGGGCGGATGGAACTCCTCTAGATAGCGCATTCTATGACTTTGGATGGACCCCTTTCCTATGGGCGGCAGAATATCATGATGGCTATACATATCTCTCCTGCATAACAAGTGGGCTATACATAGTCCAGTTGGATATAGATGCCCCATACGGATCTTCCTGAACGGCCCCTATGGGGCCGGACCATCGCAGGGCGAATTTGATAGGGTAGCTTTCTTCCGGCGAGCCATGCATGTGCGCCCGGTATGGCTGCTGACCGCTCTGATGATTCTGGCACCACTGTCTGGTTGTTTGTCATTTTCTGATGATTCCAGTGACTCCGATGATGGCATGAAAGATTGGATAGACCCCGTTATCGAGATAGAAAATGAAGAGCATTCCCATAGTGACCTTCTAGCACATCGTCTTTGGACAGACAATGCAGTCTTGATAGACTACCACAACCTTAATTGTGATGGAAATGTAAAGCCTCCTGCTGAGCTAGACAATACTGCTGGAAGGCCTTGTGATGACTCTTTCAAGAATGTTGGACCCACTCCAGGAGATAATTCAGAAATCGCAATTGAAGGTAATTTTGACGAGGACTGTGAGATATATGGGGATGGAAGTGGTGGATGCTTCGCCTACGTTTCCAGTTACAATCAATTTGAAATTCTTGACATCAGTAACCCCAATGATATCATCCTCCTATCCACCTACTACGCTGAAGTCGCTAGGATGATCGATATCAAAGTGACAGAAGACAATAACTGGGTTCTGGTGAATCACGAGCTGACTAACAGTGAGCTAGATCCAATTCCAAATGATGATGATGCAAACAGTGGAACAAATAGACTCGATGTTATTGACGTTAGAGACAAAACTAGGCCTGTGAAGGTAGCTGAGTGGAATAATCCCCCAGCAGGATTCCATAATCAGGATCTCACTGTCTACTGTGATTGGGAGGGAGCAGTGGACCCCTTCGAGGAATGTAGCCTATTCCTGTTCGGTGCTGATCCCTATCCAGAGATGGTCGAAGGAAGCAGTGGAACATATTACAAGGGCACACAGATTTTCTATGTGCCTAGGGGACTAGACTCATGGCTCCAAACTGATGATAACTCTAGCAGAGAAATAGTAAGATGGGGAGGTTACACACCGGAGCCTTACACTACCTGCGGGGGCTCAATTTTCAATCATGATCACGTCTACTTCGTTCACCCCATAACAAATCAACGACTGCTAGTAGCCTCATACTGGGGTGCTGGACTAAGAATAGTTGATGTCAGTGAGCCGCCAACTGTTGCAGATCCATTAGGCGTTTCTTGGCCACCTGAGATAGGCAGATGGCTGGGTTGCCCAACGGCGGATGACGGTTGGTATGGCCCTGAAGGAGGAGGTCATGCAGACATGACACCCGAGGAATGGCTGGACTCCAATCAAGGCAATGACAACATACACTATGCGGTACCGTACGATCATTTGCTTTGTAATGGGATTAGCGAGTATGATTCTCTATCCGAATGGCCCAAAGAATGTGGGTCGGGACCTGATGACGCTACCTATGGAGTCAATTGGAGACATTACACCATTATCGCCCCTGAATATGGTTCGAACGAAAATCACACTGGATACTTGTGGACGATAGACACTACTGACCCGACTATGCCGTTCCTAGTTTCGAAATGGAGCCTTCCGGGAGAGGGCATGAAGGATAATGGAAGTCATCCCCAACACTGGATCCCAGGGGGGTACATCTTCAGTCCGCACAATGGGGATACTGGAACTAGCGGGCACGTCTACTGGACACACTACCACGCCGGGGTTTGGGTTACGGACCATGGAAAGATTTGGGAAGAGATTTCATGGGAAGATGGAATTCCAAATCCAGAATGCGGTTTCAAATGCATAGAAGAGCTAGCCACGAGTCACACAATTGGATACTACCTCCCATCCGGGCCTACTTGGATGGAAGATCCGACTAACGAGTTAGGTTACGATATGGCTGATTGCTGGGCTTCTTGTATGATTCCTTTCGATTGGGGGCTACAGTATGATCCCCGTGGTTTTGTGATGATCTCTGAGATGGTTTCAGGCGTGTACGTTGTTCAATTCGATGAGGATTATGATCCCCAGTATGATTATCCCCCTCTCTGGACGGCGGAGGCAAGTGACGAATGAAATTCTCTCTTGGAGGGCAAATAGCAGTATTACTAGCCATTCTCCTCCTAATTCCAACGGCTTCAGCTCATGGGGCGGATTCATTCTCTTTCATATTGAGAGGTGAGTCCCTACAACCAGAGTCTGCAGAGGTTGTTCAGAATGATACTTTGATCTTCTACAATGTAGTTGAGCATGAGAGAACCCTTGAGCTAGACAAAGATTCTGATGGAGTATCAGATTTCCAATGCACCGTCTCTGGGATAAACTCCTCGGGCACTGATGATGAATGTAGACTATGGCTAGATCCAATTAATTGGACGGCTGGCGACTATGAGGTCGAAATTTTTTCTAATGGGAGCTTATGGAAAACTCTTAGTTTCACCCTAATTGAGGACATTCATAATGAGACAGGCCCTCCTGCAGGATACTCTTTTGGGGACGTCGACAATGATTCAGATAGCCGCTCAGAGGTCTCTTCGATTACTTCCATGGGGATTTTAGCCCTGGTGGGGATTGTATTTGTTATTACTAGGAGATTGAAAAATGAGTAAACTCATGGGCTTAATCTTGACTATGATCATAATCCTCCCAGGTTGCATGGGAGAACCAGATGAAGATTTATTTTATGGGGAGGATATTGTTCCAGCAGTTCCAGTTAGCGATTTTATTCTAACTGACCATAATGGCGAATACTTCTCCATCTCAGACTACGAGGGAAAGGTTGTCGTAGTGACTTTCCTATTCACTAGATGTCCAGACATATGCCCCATAGTGAGTTCTAATCTGGATTACCTCTCCACAATGCTTGGTGATGATTATGGCACAGAAGTGGAGATACTCACTATTACCGTCGATCCATGGACCGACAATAGCTCTGTACTATCTCAATATCGTGAACAGAGGGGGCTCCATTGGCCTCACCTAACAGGTGATGTTGAGGATCTAGAAGGAATCTGGTCGGAATTCGATGTCGGACTAAAAACATATGACACGGATTCAGATGGGGATGGCGTATCAGACGGATTTGATTCATGCCTAGAGACACCAGAAGGAGAGGAAGTGGATGAAAATGGTTGTGGGGTCGAGACACAGCAACAAGACGGGGACGTTACTGTCAAGCACCACCCCCTTGACTACTGGGTCGATCACACTACGGGTACCATAATTCTAGACAAGCAGCTCAGACAGAGAGTTTGGTGGGGGGACACCGATTGGAATGTCGAGCTGGCGATTGAAGATATCAAGATTCTCATTTCAGAGGAGTCTTGAATATGTCATATCTGAAAGTAATTGTAGTGACGTTGATTCTACTCTCTTCAGGGTGCCTGGGGCAGGGGAGCGATGATCTAGAGTTCCTTGGGATAGAATATCGAGATCCCCCTGAAGCTCCCAATTTCGTCCTCTTTGATCAGAATGGTGATGTCTTCGAACTGAGTGACCACGCAGGGAAAGTCATAGTGGCGGCATTCGTATACACCTCATGTCCCGATATATGCCTGATAATATCCTCAAACTTGGATTATGTTCAGAAGAATCTAGGAGATCGTTCCGAGGACGTTGTGATCATTTCTATTACCATAGATCCAGCTAGGGATACAATATCACATCTTTCTGAATGGACTGAGAATAGGGGATACGAGTGGTTTCATCTAACTGGCCCTGTTTCAGAACTTCAAGAGATTTATCGTTCTTGGAATGTCATAATTGACAACGAGCACATTGCCGCTAGTCAACCTCCTGAGGAGAAATTGAATAGACTAGTCGTTCTTTATCCAGATAACTCTAGTTTAATTATGGATCAAAGTGGCTTTGGAAAGACCGGCTCTGAGTTCATCTCGGAATCGATGGAGGAATACAATGTCACCAATGACATAGGAGATGGCCCGGATGCTACAGGGAGAATTGGAGAATGGTCTACCGATGGTAACTGGACTTGGATACTTCACCACTGGGACTCAGATAACGAAAGTTGGATCGAGTCAGGGAACTCGAGCTCATCAATTTCTCTCAGTGGAAATACGCATCTCGCATGGATTGCCAGCAATGCCAATCTGAGCATGTCTCCGCCTGGAGAGGACTGCGATGGGAGTGGCTGGATAATGGGAACCGGAAATAGTGCTCACTGCATGTGTGATGAGGGGTTTGAAAGGCCTGACTCAGATTGGCTATCGTGTATCCCGGAGGGTGAATCTCAGGGAGAGGGGGGCAGTACCACGAATCCACATGAGGATTCGCTTGGCGAATATGAAGTAGGGCACTCCACTACTACATTCATAGTTGGCAAGGAGATGAGAAAGAGAGTTGCTTACTCTGGAATATTCTGGGATGCGGGGGACTTTCTGCAGGATGTAATTACCCTCACGGATGAATGAGCCTTTACTTTTGCAACGGTTTTAGGATTCTTGCACGGTTCCAATTATATGCTACCCCATTTACTTGGAAACATGGCAGAAGGTAATGGGGCGGCGAGGTCACTTTTCCTATCGGGATTAATGATCACCAGTGTGATGACAGGGATACTGTTCTTCGGTATCGAAGAAGAGGGGGTGAATGGCTCGCCATCTATTGAGTCCGATGTTCCTGATTCTATGTTATTTGGGGAGATTGAAACTGTGAATATAACAGTCTATGATGAGGAGATGTCGGGGCTATCTGTCCTGATTACTTTGAATGGGGAAGAAGTGAAAAATCAACTTGATTCCAAGGGAGTGATATCTGTGGATATTTCATCCCTAGATGTTGGGAGTCACGCACTCAGGGTAGTAGCCACTGATAGCCTAGGACAAGATTCAACGTGGACTAAGATTTTCTCGATTAATTATCCTGAAGAGAGTCAGACAGTCATCTCAACCTCCGTGGAAGAAATTGAGGTATACAAGGGGGGAATAGCTCCAATCATAGGAAATGTGATTCACGATTCAATTGATACATGTACCCTCAGATGGTCTACTGGTGATCTTTCTGAGTCGAGTCTCGGGCTCCCAATAGGGGAAGATGGTAGTTTCGATCTAGAGCTTTCTAACATACAGGCTAATGAAACTCTATCCATAGAGGCTTCCTGTGGTACGTGGACTGAGACTTCATTTTTAGCAACCATTAACATCATTGTGATTGATGAAATTGTAAGAGGTTGCACCGATCCAGAAGCTGACAACTTTGAGGAGGGTGCTGATGAGGATGATGGTTCTTGTGAGTATGCCGAGCCAGAGCCAGAGGATGGATGTACAGACCCAGTTGCAAATAACTATGACTCAATGGCTCAAGAGGACGATGGTTCTTGTGAGTATGACCCTGATCCTGTGGATAATGGAACTGGGTCTCAGTCTTGGTGGGAGGGAGTACTTCTTTGCGACTCTACCGAACAAGTCGAACCAGTGGATGACTACAATACTACTGAATCTGATAACCATCTATGTCAGCTGAGTTTCGAAATTGGCGAGACGGAGATTGTGATTGGCTCTAACGGGATTCCCAATCATGATTTGGAGTCGGGACCTGGTTGCTGTACAAGTGAGCAGAGTCACCAATGGAGAATTCCACTAGTTCCGAACAATCAGACTGGTTGTGATCCTTCTATCTCAACGGACGGCTGTACTATGGCACCCGAGAGGGACGCTGTCGCTTTCGCAGTGAATGGGGTCCCCATTTTTGGACCAGAAGATGGTCCGGGCGGCGATGCGGTAGCAGGTCAAGAAGGAGCCTATGAGGAGGATAGACAACATATTTGGATGGGGATATGCCATGGTCATTCTGGCCCTGGTGGTGCGTATCACTATCATGCAGATGCTAACTGCGCACACTGGCACCCTGATGAAGAAACTAATCAATCTTGGAGCGACTACAGTATTGAATCTTCACGAACTCTCTCAGAACATTCAGCCATAGTTGGGTTCGCCTTTGATGGATATCCAATATACGGATTTGTCGGCTGGGACGAGGAGGGGAATATTTCTGAAATGACCTCTTCTTATCGCCTAAAGAATGGGGAGACTGGTTACAATGGAATTGATGATTACGAATATGTCCCGGGACTTGGGGACTTGGATTCTTGTAATGGCGAGTATGGCCCCACGCCAGACTATCCAGAAGGAATATACCATTATCATACTACTTGGGAAAATGGGGAAGGCGGAATTGGCTTCCCCTACTTCATCAACTGTTACAGAGGAGAGGTCTCCTTTGGCAATGACGACGGAGGAGAGGGAGCTGATTGTTCGGGGCATGGGGAGACCTGGGGTCCAGGTATTGGACCTCCTCCCGAGGGGTGTGAGGGCGGACATTCTGGCCAGTCTAGTGAAGTTTCTGCCATAGTGGGAGTTTTGTCTAGAGCAGGTCCCCCGAGCGGGGGATTGTTAGCAATGCTGATGATGGCAGTTATTTTTGTCAGAGTATTGGCATTTTCCCCAGTTTCTCCAAATCCGGTTGGTACAACTGTCGTATATCCTCGAGCTCAAGTATGAGCATTGCTAGCCTTTCAAGGCCCATGCCCCATGCGCACACAGGCCACTCTGTCCCCAATGGTTCAGTTACCTCTGGACGGAAAATTCCTGCTCCTCCTAACTCCAGCCACTCACCCCTCCAAAGAATGTCTACTTCGACACTCGGCTCAGTATATGGGAAGTAAGCTGGCCTTACTCTAACATCGTCATACCCCATCTTGGAGTAGAATGTCTTTAGAGTCGTTATTAGCATTGGAAGATTGGCGTTTTCCTCATGAATTATTCCTTCAATTTGATGAAACTCTGGTAAATGGGTACGATCTATTGTTTCTTGCCTGAATACCCTTCCAATTCCAAAAACCCGTGAGGGTTTATTTGGATTTTTCGCGATATGCCTAACGGTATTTACAGTGGTATGCGTTCGAAGAAGGCCCTTCTGTGCCTCCTGCTTGTCGAACTTCCCCCCCCATCCCCTGCTTCCAGTATCATGTCCATGCTCATGGACCTTGGCCCATAAGTCAAGATACTCTTCTCGAACCTCAACTTTTTCTGGTTTTGAAAGATAGAACGTATCCTGCATTGTCCTAGCAGGATGGGACTGGGGTATGTACAATGCATCCATATTCCAACCGGCAGACTGGACGAAATTTCCCTCTATCTCAGAGAATCCCATTTCCAAGAAGACCTTTCTGATTCTTTCAATTAGGGCTTGCATGGGGTGTGGTCTACCTCCCGTAGGGGTTAACGTTGGGGCATTAACATCAAATGGTTTGAACTTGGCACCTTTCCATGAATCGCCCTGTAATAGCTCTGGAGTAACCTCCCCTATCATCTCCACGTGTGATAGAAGCCCCTCATCGACTGAAGCACCTTTTACAGTTAGAGACCATGTTCGAGAAACGATATCTTCTATCGAAATTAATCCCTTTCTTCCTGAGAAATGCCCAATCAGATCCTGATCCAAAGAAGTAGCTTCAATATTTTCTCCAGTAATTTTTGAAATGAAATCACTCCTATCTGAAATAGTGGATGTAACTAATTCTTCATCATCAGCAATGAGTTTTCCAGATACTAAATTGACCCCCATGGCTTTCAGAAGTCCAATTCCTGGTCCAGCTTCATTTCTCTGAAATCCAGCTTGAAATAAGCTTTCCATAGTTCTCTCTTCCTCATTTGTAGCCAGATACCATTTCCAAATCCTATCCTCCAAGAGTCCCATGTCGAGAGCCTTTTTCCCTTCGAAATCTAGAGAGACCATCCTTCTATGATTTTCAGTGACTACAACTAGTCCTGATTCAGAGAGAGATTGACCTGAGCCAGCAACGTAGACTTGATCATCCCATCCAGTTGAATCGAGCAATTCTTGAATTTTCCACTCCTTGCTGGGATTAGTTAGCATTGCTTTGAGCATTACTCTATCGTTGTTGCTCATATCCTCCGCCATTAACTACTCGAAGGGCTTCCCCCACTTGAGACTGCCGAGATTGATCACTCCTCTTCCCAAAGATCGATATTACACTCTTGGCACCTATATCTGGGAGGACGATGGCCGTCTAGCATTTCCAAGTTTCCGCATCTACCACAGAGTACCGAAGTCCTCACAGGTGGTATCAAAGTGGTATCTGTCCTGTACATGGGGCCTCCTGCATCCGGAAGAAGGTCGTCTCCTGGGGCCCATGCATGAATCTCCTCCTCACTCACCTCATCCTCATGATCCATTCCTATTGCGGCCATCAGTAGTGCGATTCCGGAGATGGCTACTGGCGCGGCTATGGCTAAAGTAACTGCAGTGGCACCAGAGCTTAGTATGACTCCGCTCCCTAGAACGATACAAGCCCATCCTGACACGGCTAGATTGGCTCTATTGTTACTCTTCCCACTCGCATCCACGCGTACGCTAAAGGGTCCTACCCATCAAAGTCGCGTATCAATCGCCTATAGGTTTCAATAGTG
>DALI01000025.1:0-1085 GCA_002496725.1 Euryarchaeota archaeon UBA181
AGATAGGCAGTCCTAGCTTCCAGATACTTTTCCATCTCAGATAGGTAGGACTTCTTCTCGGCGGCATAAAGGCTACCATCGCGAGCATTGGCATCCATTCTGTAAAGCATTATGAAGAAGAACAGGGTTAGTGAGAGAGGCCCTAGGAGCATCAGATAGTTTTCCTCAAGGGTATATGATCTACCGTCAATCATATCTCCTGCACCTATGACAACGGACAGAATGATCACTGCCGGCCACATAATCAGATTAGCCAGCAGAAGTACCCACTCATATAGCTCGTATTCGGATCTTCTGCTAGGCCGGGTAGGTTTGGTGACAGGTGCTTGATCCATGGTGTATTCAAACCATGCCTCAGAGGCATGCTCATTTGAGTATTCTGGCTCCTCATCGATTTTTCTAGAAATTTCTTGAAAATCAACGTAAATGTCTCTCTCCTTTCCTAGTTTATCTTTTCTCCTGCTAATCATAACAAGTGATATTGAACTGTAGAATCCAACTAATCCCACCGTACTTAGTGCCAGCAGTGCTATGGAAACGTTATCTCCCGACCCTGTAAATCTGAGGATTACCGATCCTAAAAAAACCAGGGCCAAGTAGTATAGTGACTGAAACCTCTTAACGAGGTATAAAACTGATGAGATAACAAGCAGAATAACCATAATATCGATCACTTCAGTGCTTAGTATCTGATCGTCTATCCCACGTTCAAAACCCATGGTCACAAGATAGGCTCCGATAATGCCGAAAATAGAGACTAGGACTATTATCGATCTACCTGTCTCTCCCATTCCATCTGCATATTGAGAGACTATGTTATTGGACAGGGTCCCTTCTTCTAGATAACTAATCCAAAGTGCCATTTGCAGGATTACAGTCGCGGGGATGATGTACGGTAAATGCGAGTAAACTCGTCTTGATATCGATACTGCAGTTTTAGAAATATCTGATAATTTCCCCAAGACAACTCCGGTTCGCAATCCCCTTACATCATCTGTAACGCCCTCGCCATTTTGTGAAATCACTTCCGAACTAGTACGTCCATTAGGAATTCTTCTAAGCTTCTTCTCCAGACTCCTTGATTT
>DALI01000025.1:1392-3609 GCA_002496725.1 Euryarchaeota archaeon UBA181
ACTCCTTGATTTGGAGTCTATGGAGTCGATGAACCGAGAGAATTTAGACTCATTAGTCACCGAGGCTTGAGTCTCAGGAGGCGCACCCGTTCCAACTGCATCTTGAATCTCCTTCTTCGGGCTTCTTCTAACCTTCTTCTCCAAGGTTCTCGATTTGGAGTCAACAGCATCGAGAAAACGTACGAATCCTGACTTATTTTCCTCCGCATTCTCATCAGTCATACGACTCCGTGTTAGGAGTAACGCTTGAAGCTCCCGGCGTTATCGGACATTCATGGACGCCAATGTCAATCAAAAATCTAATGACAGTGAACAAGTATCTGACTCAAAGAGAAGAGATGTGGGAGCCATAGTGCATGTTCTATCAGCTGTATTGATTCCTTTCAGTCTCGGACTCTCAGTTATGATTCCAGCCTTTCTTTACATCTATCACAACTACGAGTATTCCAATGGCCCAAAAGACGAATTCCTAGTCACTCACTTGAGGGAGGCTCTGAACGCCAATGTGACATTCTTATTCGCGGCGATTATCCACGGATTACTCTCCATCATTCTCATCGGCATTATCACCGGATTAGTTCATTGGTTGACATTAGTAGCTTGGTCTTTCAGTGCTCAAAAGTCACTCAAATCAGGAAATGTCTACAGGTATCCATTCACATTCAGGATATTTTAGGAACGTAAAGAGTATTTGCATCTACATTCTCCGGTAATGTATGCCTAAGGTCAGGAGGCCGAGTAAGGGATGGTGGAGGCCGGCCAAGTATAAGCGAATCTTTCGTAGGCAGAAGAAGGTCGAGGCGAGTGAGAAGGGACTGCCTCCCTGCCCATCCTGCGGCGAATGGAGTATGCAGCGAGACGGCACAAGAAACGAGATCTACTGTGGGATCTGTGGAACAGTAATGTAGCGTCATATCAATATGTGAGTTCCGATTAGAACAATTGCCGCAGTGATGAGAAACCGCACCGGGCGCACTAGGCGTCAAGAGTGATGGGCGATCTGAGTGGCACTAGAGATAAGTCAACATAGTGGCCATTAGATTCCACATCATGTGACAGGCGATACAGGGTAGCAAACTTCTCGTTCTTATCCTAAGCCAACCGTAGATAATGCCGCCTATCGTAGCTACTCCAATAGTGTATGGATCAATATGTACCAGGCCGAATAGAATTGAACTGATGATAATGGCGACCCAATCACTATGCTTCCTCTTTATGGCATCGAGTAGGTATCCTCTAAACATAAGCTCTTCAGCTATTGGCGTAAAAATGGCTACATACAAAATGGTAAATGAAATATCAATAATTCCCGAATCCCAGTAGGTTCCAATATCAGTATTTGAGGAAGGCTCTCCAAAGAGACTTATCCACAATATTCCATAAGCCACATTAATTATTAGATCAATAATTGTGACTAACAATGGAATGGCGATTAAAAGAAAAACCGCCCTTTTTGCCGAGCCTATCCTCAGCATTTCACGTGTAGCTGATAAACTCCCATCAAGATGTATGAATAGAGCAGTCATGGGAACTACGATGAAATAAGTCAAAATTCCAGATATCGAAAATGCCAGCCCCCATGACATCCCTAAAAGAGATAGAATGAGGTAGAATCCAATTGATATGAGAATTGAAACTATCCACCAAAGTAGTGTAAAAAAAATCATAATCAGCCATGAGACCCATAATTTTTCACTCGCCCCAAATTCGCTCTTTTCAGGATATCCGATTTTATCAGATTCAAACAACTCTCTGAGATCAGAATCCCCTGATAGGTCCCATATCTGACTCGTAGCTACTCTTATTCTTGGGATTAAATAAGTAGATTCAGTTATGCCTACCGTGCTCAATATGCCGCCTTTGGTAATTGCCCCAGCGTCATCTGAAGAAGTAGATAGAGATGCTGAGAAATGCCCTATTTTTTTGTTGAAGTGAGCCTCGATATATCTATTAGAAAATACAAAAATTGAGACAATTATTCCGAGAAGGATGATCTCAACAAGGAGCATCGCAAAGAATGAGTAATCAGGATGAAAAAGCCTCCATAATCCTGCTAAGAAGCCACCAACAAATGGAGCCAAGAGGACCAGAGTCCCCTTCGTTGGTGAGTCTCCTACGAATGCCCTACCAAATGGTCCAAGGACACCATCCATGGCCTACGAGAGGGCTCTCCACATATTGACTAATCCCCCCGACTAATATTTTATGTACGAAAAG
>DALI01000042.1 GCA_002496725.1 Euryarchaeota archaeon UBA181
CCCGGAAGGGGTGTTTACTTGCAATGGGCCTGCAACTGGTGCTGAAGAGTCTATGATTACGGTGGTCTGAGGGGGAGTTCCCGAAGTATCCTCGGCCCCTACTGTCGAGCCTGATGGGCCGACAGTCAAAATTAGCGGAGAAAGAGTAATTTCTGACCCTAGGGACGAGGAAATTAGCCAATCAACGGTTGTTTCGAAGGATCCATTCTGGCCCATTGCCATAGAGTACAGTGCTCCTGACATGTTGAGCCCTACCAAGAAATCAGTAGGCTGAGGCCTTGCATCAGAAGCGTCTTGGAATCTAACAGTTCCAGAGACAATGATGTCATTTGATGATTTTACCGGATAGGGGTAGAATGTTGAGAACGGATTGGAAAGTAGTCTACCGTATTCATCGCGTACCTCGAAGGACTCTATCTGCAGATCATTCTCAACGGCCTTGGAGTTGCCCTCTCCGCTGAACGATACAGATGGCCACACGAACTCGCCGTATTCATCGAGAGCTGTAGACACCCATCTGATAGATTCCACATCATCCCAATTCCAGTTGACATCGAACATCCAGTTGACAACTACATCATCATATCCATCGGAGTGGGTGATTATCTCTACAGATGACTGTGATATATTCAATGGGGCAACGCTACTTCCAGAAGTCTGGGTAATAGTCACTGGATCAGTTCCTTGTCCCCAAAGACCGTCATTACCATTTTCAGCTCTGAATGCTATTATTTGACCATCAGAGGCAGAGCCAGTGAGCTCGATTGCGTGTAATAATGAGTTATCATTTAGGTGGTGATGTGCAGTCTCAATCTCGTTTATCACTCCATCTGGATATAGCGTGTTAGGTACTTGGAATTCTCTATTCGTCATGATGTAATCATACACGAGCTCTCCTGCAACTGATATAGAACCGGTTGAGGATGAAATGGTTACCGGGATGGCTATCTCCACAGGTGCGGGATCGTCTTGAGTCATTGTAGTGTGATAGTCTGCTATAGGGACTGAGATGCCTGATACATTCTCGAACATTGTATATCCGATTGCGAGTCCTGTGAGCGTGACTGTTTGGGCCTGTGATGATGAAAGTGAAAATTCCACGACCCTCCAA
The DNA here is from genome assembly GCA_002496725.1 of Euryarchaeota archaeon UBA181. GTDB lineage: Archaea > Thermoplasmatota > Poseidoniia > Poseidoniales > Thalassarchaeaceae > MGIIb-O5. The sequence continues at coordinate 1,112 of DALI01000042.1, forward strand.
TCTCTATCAGTTGCTGTATCTACCCATCCGGGCGTCAACGAGTTGATAGCTGCGGTTTGATACTGATTCATTTCAGAGGTGAACCTGTGAGATGCGGAACCGGTTGAGAATGAGGCTCCTGCTATGCCAATATCAACTGGAGATTCAAATCCGTCTGAGTCTGATACTATTGAGATTATTCCATCGTTTACACTTCCACTAGATGGGACGATAGCGAATGCAGAAGAGGGAGTTGAGTCTATTTGCATGGTGACCGACTTAGAACCATCGAGGTATCCAATATCGGATTGACTTCCTAGCAATTTGGTCTGCCACGCATAGTGCCCTCTAGAGAGCTCATTTGGGAACGACCAGTCTAAGTTTCCGTTATCTGCGAAATCTATCTCCACGTCAGATGCTGGCTCGCCATAGAGATGTGATATTTGGAGTCTGTCGATATATCCGTTTGTTGGTAACGTGACATGCAGAGAGTAACCAGTCCTTGGAGTGGCGAACAGTACAGATCCTCCCTTGGAGGCGTTTCCTACGGAATTGCCCGATTCATCCCTGACCTCTATTTGGACGTTTACAGATGAGTTTCCTCCGAAGCTTAGAGCCTTGATAGGCCTAACAGAGTGGATATAGTCTGAGGTAATTGTACCTGAAATACTGGTAGCATTGATCAATCCGTCAACGATCTCAACATTTGTCATCTGCCAACTGTTTAGCCCCATCATATCTGCTGTAAGGAGTCTGTTTCCGCCTACTCTGATGTATTCTATCATAGGAGTTGATAGTGGATTTGTAGTATCCATATTAACATCCAGTTTTACGGTGGGATGCGCCTCTGAATCTAATCCTGCTAGGCTAATTGGGAATTCCAAATTAGAGTATCCGGATATGATTACTCCTGATGTGGAGTCGATTAGAGTACCTGTGACAGTGTTGTTTGCATAGTCGTCAGTCGACCCATCGATCTCTATGATTCCCCTGTTGAATGCATCATCTCCTGCTATCGAGAAGCTTGGACTTGTCCAAGTTCCAGACTGGCTGAAGTTACCCATCTTGATTCCGACATTATCGATATGCCAGCCTGAGTTTGCATCAGAAAACCTACCCCCGAATGCGAACTTAAATTGTAGATCGTTCCCCTTGTACTGGGAGAGGTCGACCTCATATGAGCCCCAATCATCGGTGTTACAATGAGTTCTAGTCCAGATTTCCAAACCATCATTGACAGTGTATGAACCGCCTGTCCAACTGTACTGTATATCATTGTAAGAGGGCATGTCCACATGTTGCCATTGGCCGCCATTGACCCTCATCCACAGAGCACCCCCGACATAGACATAGGCACCAGTGCCATAGTCCATACAGGCATGCATATCGAAAGAAAATGTTGACTCGGCGATACTTGAGACTGAATAGATAGGGGTTACGAGGCTTGATTGGTATACCGCGTCAGTTCCGCCATTCATCCCAATCTTGTACATGTATGGGAATGAAGATGCGCTATCAGGGCCAAAAGTATTGGGCTCAGAAAGCCTCCAATCGCATCTCTCGGTGTTGCATGCCCCCTGGTTGCTGGAAGTCTGCTGATAGACATTAGAGAAGCCTGGATGGTAGTCGCTGGTTGGTCCAGAAACCTGGGAATCTTCAAACGCATGACTTGCATCCACGAACCCGCAGTTATTGCATAGATATTGCCAGTCGTTTATATTGCCAGTTACGGAAGCTGTTCCTGGAATAGAAAACTCAGGTGCTTCGGTTTGGTTCGTATTGTTATTCATAGTCCTATATCTGAAGACTGAGAATCCCTCTCTACCATCACTTGCCGATACGTTGGTTCCGGCATCGTTACTTCCCCCGGGATAGCCGTATTGTACGGATCCATCTGTCTGGACTACGAATCTCAAGAGAGAGCCATTGACTTGGTTGGCCGCTGGTACCGTGTTGTAAATAGTGACTTCTCTCCCACTGTCGTCGTAGTAGTTGAAGTTGTTGTACACGACGTAAGGAATGTCGCCAAATTTATCGGCATATCCCGATGAGCTCGGGATAGCTCCGCTCCTAGACCTACACTGGGTGGTGGTGGATGATGTTCCTGTGGAAGAAATATCAGTCCATGTCTGGCCATTGTTGTTTGAGATCTCTATACATGCATTGTCATATAACGAACCCTCCAAATCCCAATACACGTCGAATTCCAGACCAGAAACGTTGTACAGGTCTATCGGAACCGTGAGATAGCCCAATGCGTTGTTGGTGTAATAACATCCGGTACCAGAAATGCTTGCATAAGATCCTTCAACATCACAACCATGATGCCAGAAGCCATTTCCAGTCCCCGCATTGTAATACTGTATATCATCGATAAACCATCCTGGCAAGAGTGAGGAATAATTTGAGGTCCAAACTCTAAATCTGAACTCTACTGAAGTAGCTGAGCTAATGCTGGGGTCAGAGAAAAAGGTGGTCAAGTTCAGAGTCTCTGATTGCCAGCCACTGTGAGTAGCCCCGGTGAACACTGGGAGATTGCCACTTGGTGCACCATTGACTTCTATGTCAGTCCTATCAATATTTGACGGATATCCCCCATCGGTAGCAAACCATTTCCAGTCTTGACCCGGAGTCTTGTATTCCAACCAAGCTCCTGCTTCTGAGGAATCAAGGTGGAACCAATGATCGAACGAAAGGTAGTAGTTGGTCCTAGTAGCGAGAGAAGGAACTTGGACAGAGGGTAAAGTCAACCAGGTATCCAAACCAGCTGGAAGTGCCTCTCCTGGTTTGGTAGCCACAGCAACCCTACCTTCGGATGCACTAGATGGGACTACTCCGTAGGCCATAGTCTGCTCTTGTCCATTTACTGATCCGTTGAAGTCAAAGT
>DALI01000065.1:0-854 GCA_002496725.1 Euryarchaeota archaeon UBA181
ATACTTGGAGGTATCAATATACCTCAAACCACCTCTATGAGTACGCATATTGGAAACGAGCTCATCGCCGCATTTGTCCTCACTCCAGCATTCATCACGGCCGTCGTTTCTCCTGCTATGATTCGCAGACTCTCAGAGGAGGGATGCGGAAAATGGTGGTCAGCAGTTTGTGGCCCACAAATCCGTCCAATGACATCTATTATGGCATCCTCGATACTTCTGCCGATTCCACTTACTTACCTCTCATGGTACGTATTGAGTGGCTCTGTTCCTGCCGATGTTTCTGAGGATGTATTGAGATGGCTATGGCTCCCCTCTCTTGTCATAATTGATATTTCTTGTGCGGCTACGGCCCTGCATCTACTAGTTTCAGATTTACGAAGATCAGGTGCGGCGGCGGCCTCCCTTCTCCTAATAATCTTGATATGGCCATTCATGCAATTAGTTGATGCTCTATCACTAATTATGGAATTTGGAATGTCATCAGAGCTTTCTATTGGAAGCCCTCTGTCATCGATAATTTTAGCGAGCATTATTTCTGCCATGGTCTGGACAGTGGCCATTCTCATCCCTGACACTTAGGGAATAGCATTCTTGACTAGGTAGCCTTTCGAAGGCTCGTGTCCGACACCTATTCATCTTCATCGATAAGATTCGGTACAGGTCTGACAGCACTGGGGATATTGGGTGCTGTAGTCACGGCTTTCTTAGGAGTGTACTACGCTCCTATGGTAAACCCCGTAGCCTTCAATGCCCCAGAAGCTTACAGAATTCTGTACTGGCATGTGCCTTTCGCATGGTCATCATTCCTAGCTTTCTGTATGCTCTTCACAGGAGCAGTAGCATGGTATAAG
>DALI01000065.1:1151-39632 GCA_002496725.1 Euryarchaeota archaeon UBA181
ACAGGAGCAGTAGCATGGTATAAGAATAGGTCAGATTGGGGATGGAGGTGGTTCTCTACTGGATCTGACCTAGGTCTTCTTTTCGGACTCGGCGTGATTACATCCGGCCCCATTTGGGGTTCAGCAGAATGGGGGGTCCCATGGGATTGGGGGGATTTGAGACTCAATACCTTCGCACTACTGACTGGAGTGGCGTTTTTCTTGGTCCTATCCAGAAGATCTCAACCAGATGGACAGGATACTAGGGATACTCTAGCGGCAATTGGCCTATTCGGCTTTGCACTCGTGCCAATTACGGCATTAGCCACGACTTGGTATCAAAAAAGACATCCAGGAATTGTCATTATTGATGGTGAAGGGACGGGATTAGACCCCGCAATAAGAGCTGTACTGATGTTTGGATTCTTCTCATTCCTAGTACTGTTTGTCGGACTAGCCATTCTAAGTGACTCAGTAATCAAGATGGAGGAAATGCTGGAAGAGGGCAAGAGGGACTTAGATGAGGTGAATGTAAAATGACCGGCACTACCGAGATGTTAGTTGCTTATGCGGTTCTCTCTTCGATTTTGGCATATTATGTTAATCACTTAAGATCTAGAATACTATATCTAAACCTCCAATTGAATAAAATTTCCACGGAATCGGACGATGAAAAACCCCTTTGAGTAAATTTTCCGCATTGGCAAGCCTTCTAACTGTGAGTATGGGCGCATTTGGCGGGAGAGGTATGTCTGAGGGCGAATTCTGTATAGTCTGCGGCGCACCTCCGCCTCTCACTTCGGACAGAATGTGTGAGTCATGTTTGAGGAGTCGTACAAGCCTATCCGTTATGCCAGAGAGGATTCAACAAGACAGATGCTCCAAATGTGGCTTTCATGAAATTCGTGGCAGATGGTCGGAGATCGATTCCAATGATTTGGCGGATTTGAGGATTAGAGGGGTTCTGGGAGTCGAAGATAGGGCCAAACAGGTTTCAGTGGAGTTCGCATTGGAAGAAATAGACGATAGAACTAGCAGACTCCACATAGATATAACAGGAAATATAGAAGGGTACGATTTCTCCGATTCTCACGAGGTCTTGTTACAGACTAGTAATGCAGTATGCCCCACATGTACCCGTAAGGCGGGATCATATTTCGAAGCCGTAATGCAGTTGAGGTCTGCAGGGAGGAGACTTTCCGATGAGGAACTAAAGTCACTGAGGGCCACTCTGGATGAAATGCTTTCCGAAATGGAGGCAGACCCTATGTTCTTCATCTCAGAGGAGGGTCCTGTGACAGGAGGATGGGATCTGAAGTTAGGCTCCAAGGCCATGGCCAGAAGATGGTCTAGAAATTTAGTTAGAAAGTTCGGAGGTACTGTTAAGGAAACCTCAACCGTTGTAGGTGCTAACGATGGAATAGAGGTATCAAGACTCACTCTCAGCTACAGAAAGCCAGCATATGGAATTGGCGATGTGATTAGATTCAGAAAAAATCTATGGGTAGTTGAGAGCTGGCAGAAGGCGGGCCCAATTCTTAAGAAAATGTATAGATTTGAGAGATCAGGGGCTACTTGGAGAGATATGGAGGGGTCTGTAGTCATTTGTCCTGTTTCTGATCAATACACTGTCGATATTCTCAACAGAGATAGCTCAGCAGTAGAGGTTTTGGATCCTACTGACTACAAAGTAGTCACGGTGGCCCTGCCTTATGATGACGACCCCGAATCGAAGTCCATCCACATTGGTTTCATACACGGTGCATGGGTAGCGTTACCATCAGGCAGGAGGTGAGGATAAGGTGGACAAGTCAATTCAATCTCTAGCCGAGTCATTAGATTTGGATGGAATGTGTGATCTTACAAGGAGATTCATCGATGATTTGGAAACAGCTCTTTCACTGGATACAGGATTAGAGTCTGACTCAGACTGGACAGGCGTATTGTTCCTCGGAATGGGTGGTTCTGGTTCAGCAGGTAGGTTCATGAAGACGATATCTGATGAAGAAGGGGGTTTGCAATTCGCAGTTTGGAGCGACTATGGGCTGCCCTCATGGTGGGGTCCAGATTGGCTCATAATAGCAACTTCTTACTCAGGTAATACCGAGGAAACCATAGATGGAGTAATGCAAGCTTTGGACTCTGGAGGGACAGTAATAGGAATATCATCCGGGGGAAAGATGTCCGAGATTCTGGAGGGTAATGATGATTCAATATGTCTGCCTCTGCCTGCAGGTCAAATGCCTAGATCAGCCTTTGGACACATCCTCGGAACGCAACTATCTGTCTGCTGGTCTATAGGTGTTCTAGCACGTCCCTCGGAGGCGAATTTGCAATCTATGATTGGCAGAATTAGAGAAGCTTCTACAAAATTTGACATAACGGGAGGAGACGGAATGTCAGAGGCGCTCGCAAGAAATATCCTCGACATGGACATAGGGATAGTGTCGCCACGAGTCCTCAATGCGGCAGCTTACAGATTCACTTGTCAGATAAATGAAAATTCTGAAGCCTTTGCCAAACATTCCGAGGTCCCCGAAATGAATCATAATGAGATAGTAGCATGGTTTTCTGAGTCTCCCAGAATTAGGGCTCTAGTGATACTGACTTGTGATGGGGTACATGAAAGGACTAATTCAAGGATGCAATGGATGGAAGAGAATTTGAATATCAATAATGTTTGGAAAATACATTGTCAAGGGAATTCTCTCCTAGAGAGATTGATCTATGCTGCCCACTTATCAGATTGGGTTTCTATTTCTCTAGCCCTTCTGAGAGGCGTCAACCCTACTTCTATGGACCCAATCCCCCGTTTGAAGGAACACCTTTCCGGAATTCAGTAAATAGGTCCTAGGACTAATCTGGGGTCAGGGTAAATTTCTAATGACTCCTCACGCTTCTCAGGAGAGACGACTCCCGGCATATCATGGGTCTCTGGTTCTGAGATAGACAGTTGGAAGTGCAGATGGGGTTCCCAACCCCCATTCTCATGTTTGTCCCCCATCCAGCAAATAACCTCGCCCCTTGAAATCTTTTGACCCACACTCTTCCCATCTAACGAACTTGAGCTAAGGTGGCCATAGAGGGCCCAAACAGGTATTTTCCCAATGAAATGCTTGGTGATAACCACATGCCCGTAGTCACCGTCGGCCGGATTATACCCAAAATGAGAAATCTCACCGTCATCGAATGCCATACAGGCCGTTCCCACCGGCGCCCCTATGTCTATCCCGATATGTAGGAACCTACCATCCGAGAAAAGATCAGTGGAGTACATGCCTGGTCGTAGTTCATCATATCTCCCTATGTCATATTCGAAATCCGAGGGAGAATCATCGCCTGTCGTGAAGTCCCTAACCTCGTACTCATCAGGAAGGTGAACAACCGGATGGTATCTCCCAGTCTGCCATCTAATCATATCCCGCCGAACGAGGCCATGGTCATCAGTCCTCCTCTATCTTCTCCGGCCTTACCTCTATCTCCTTAGGTTCTGGGAGGCCTGCTTGAAGAGTCTCAGAAACTCGTAATTCATCAAGTCTCCTTCCTTGGGGGAGGACGCGCCTCTCATATGAGCTCATAGCTTCATTATATGATCTCCCAGCCTTATCTAAATGGCCTCCGACCTTCATGAAATGATCAATCAAAGTATTGATCCTCTTATACATCTCTCTTGACACATCGTAAATTTCCCTAGCCCCCTCTGCTAGCGCATGCTGTTGCCAATATAGCGCAACAGTTCTCAGTAGCCCTAACATCGTTACTGGGGTGGCAATCAGAACTGATTTACTCATTGCATAATCAAGAAGTTCTGGGTCAGTGGTGAATGCAGCGGCGGCCATCGCCTCACTAGGAATGAACATTATTACGTGGTCAAAATCACCTTCTATTGAACCCTGGTAATCTTTAGCTCCCAGCTCCTTGATACGATTCTTCATTGCCTTTGAGTGTTCAATCAGTAAAGTATCCTGTTCAGGCCCCGAATCAAGCTCTACAGCCCTTAGAAAATGAGCTCCAGTTGCCTTAGAATCAATTGGTATGACTCCTTCTTGGGGCAGACGAACAATGTAATCTGGCCTCCCGCCACCTTGAATCGTTTCCTGCTCAAAGAAGTCTACCTGTTCAGACATTCCAGCCATTTCAAACAGTCTTCGTAATTTTACCTCACCCCAATTTCCCCTGGCCTGCCCAGATGTTGTTAGGGCGGTTGATAGTGCAGTGGTCCTATCTCCTAGGGAATCAGCCTTATCGCCTAAGTCCTTGATTTGGCGTTTTATGGCCTGATAAGCTCCAGCACGCTCTTTCTCAATCTCTTGATTAGCTATGGACATTTTCTCCATCTCCACACGGAGGGGCTTGATTAGATTCTCAACTTCTATTTTCCTTGTCTCAAGGGCATTCTCAGCGTCTTTCCTATCTGAAGAAAACCTCTGTTCGGCAAGTTTGAGAAACTCAGCAGTATTTCTCTCGCCTACCTTTATGACCATATTTTCTATCTCCGACCTCAATAGTTTTTCATTAGTTTCGAAGGCCCCTTCATTGGCCCTAATCCTTTCTTCATAACGAATTATTTCATTACCCATATTTCGCGTGGCAATAAGCCAACCTAGTCCTCCTCCGAACACAAGTCCTACTGCCACATAGGCTAATCCAAGAGCTTCCATGAGATACCTATCTACGCGGGAGTACTTTAACTCTTCATCTTGAAGCGAACACGTGTTGATAGACTACCACCTCATCCAATATCTATGAGTACACTGGGAAGGGTGCAATGTGCAGTTCTGGGGGCCCGAGGTTTAGTAGCACAGAGACTGTTGCACCGTCTTGCCAATCATCATTGGCTAGTGCCCACATGTGTGATTGGTTCTCCCGAATCCGAGGGAATGTGTGTTAATGACATACCTTGGAGCTTCAATCAACCTAGGGAAAAGCTTCCGGATATCATTGTCAAAGGAATCGGCGAAAGGGGCGAACTGGCTTCATATCTTGTATCGGAGGGTGTCAGAATAGTATTCTCCGCTGTTCCTGACTCTGTGTCATCATTAATCGAGGAGGAACTAGCAACGGCAGGACTGGTCGTCATCAGCCACTCTACAATTCACAGGCATTCTGACGTGGTCCCATTAATCGTTCCCGAGGTAAATGCAGATCATCTATCTTTACTGGATCTTCAATATGAATTCGGAAGTGGGTTACTCGTATCATGCTCCAACTGTGTAGTGATTCCTCTTGCCATATCAATTGCCCCGATCCTTCGAAATTTCCCAGTCACGGACATACAGATATCTACTGAACAGTCCCTTTCAGGAGGGGGAAGAGAGATGCTAGAGAGATCAAGAAAAGGGAAGTATCCTGATTCAGAGATTATTGGCGAGGCTTTGAGTGTCGAAACAGAACTAAAGAGAATTCTAGGGGATTTCAAGGGAGTTGGGATCAGAATTCTCGACCTTGAGGTAAATACTGAATGCAGAAGGGTACCCAGAGAGTTCGGGCACTCTGCTAGGGTCACTCTCGAATTCGGCAAAAAAGTGAGTATCTCTGAGATAGTTAATACTTGGAAAGATTTCCATTCTCCTGTACAACTTCTAGACCTTCCTTCTAGCGCTATCGCCCCTGTACTACTGGTTCCAGATATCGATGTCGCCTTTTCCGCAATTTCAGAAGCAGAGTTGACACATCAAGAAATAGGCCTCAAATCCCAAATGGAAGTCTTCCTAGGGGATGTAGAAGTTTCTGGAAATTCACTGAGCTTCACTGTTATTTCTGACAATACAGTCAGAGGTGCGGCTGGTAATAGTGTTCTTCTATCTGAGCTGATGTTAGCACAAGGGATAATCCATGACTCATCATACAGCCGCCAATCATGGGGAGATATCCGGCAAGCATAACTCAATCACTGGGGCCCCATGCAGACACATGCGCCTACGCAACCTGGGGATGGCCCTCTCTAAGCTCGAAGGCAAGGAGAAACTGGAAGCTTCACTGGAGCAGTACTCTACGCCAGGCGATTTAGCCTCAAGATGGCTATTCGATATCATGGCATTTGGAGACCTTACCAGTGGGTGCAGAGTACTCGATCTAGGGTCGGGAAATGGAATTCTGGGAATAGGTGCTGTTATGTTAGGTGCTGGGTATGTTACATTGGTTGAAGCCGATGAAACTTTTTGCGAGATAGCTGAAACTAATGCTGAAAAAACCCTTCAAGATGAAAATTACGATATCATAAACCAAGTCATAGGTGTTGATGCACTCGACCTAGGGGATATCGACCTGATCATAACCAATCCCCCTTGGGGGCGACTTTCAGAGGGTGCCGATACCTGTTTTCTCGATTTGATATCATCTTTGGGAGTCACGACACATGTCATGCACAGCGCAAAGGCCAAACACATTCAAAAGATATTTGAAAATTTGAATTGGACAGTTGAAAAGTATGGAGAAGCGGACTTTCCCCTGCCAGCGTCATATGGTCATCACAAGATGCACAGAGGATCTACTAGGGCTGGATTTTGGAGATTATCGCCCCCCTAGGTCTCCGTACCGTTGATAGGTGGTCGGCTGGTCGCCCGGCCAATGTCTGCGGTAGTTGGTGATCAGGTCGCCCCCGGTTCCGTCGTAGTTATCCCGCAAGGATCTTCTGTAGGGGATGGCGTTCTAGAAATCAATGGCAAGGGCGTTGCCACACTAACAGGGACCCTGGTTGAGATGAATGGTAGCATTTCAATTGAGTCTTCTAGGCTCCCAATTAACTCTCCCGCAGTGGATGATATTGTAATAGGGCAAGTCACAAGACTCAATGAGAATGTGGCGGAGATTAGGATTCTACAAGTTGAAAGTAAGGAAGGAGGTCACAGAGATCTCCCAGCACTCAAGCTCTTTGCCGATATACATGTCTCTGAAGTGGTAGATCGCTTCATACCCTCTCCAGGGGATGCTATGAGGATGAGGGATATTGTTAGGGCTAGGATAACTAAGGATGACCCAATTCTTAAGGCTACTACGAAAGGACACATTTCACTAGGTGTTCTTTCGGCATTATGCACCCAGTGCGGAGAAAACCTAATCGTCTCAGAAACCAAGCCAGATTTCAATGTAGAGTGCCCTAGGTGCGACTACACCGCTTACAGAGTTCTTTCAGATGGCTTCGGACACGGGCATGAAACTGGCTTCGGGCTCAACAAGCTTAACCGGGCTGGTGAGCGATGGACTCCAGAAGCAGAGGCAAAGCTCGGTCACGACGGTGCTAGGCCCTATCTTTCCCCATTAGCTGATTTCCGCAGGGGGTCCAGTCATGAGATTCCCCCTAGGGTCGCATCGATGAGAGCATCATCTCGAGGAGGGGGAAGAGGCCAGGGAGGGCAGGGTCGCCCAAGGAGAGAGATGCACAAAACAGTCTGCACACTCTGCGGGGTTGATACGAAGGTACCTTTCAAGCCAACTCCCGGGAAGCCCATTCGATGCAGAGATTGTATGGATAAAGTCAAGCAAGGAAAAGCTACCAAAGAAGAGCTCTCCAAGGAGAGAGGAGCTATTTCTGCAATGAGGAAAGAGCTCGAGAAGAAGATGGGAGTCAAACTTTTCATTGGAAGGCTACCTTATGAGATATCCGAAGATGAACTGTCCAAGTCTTTCTCAGTACATGGCAAAATCGAGTCATTAAACATAGCCATGGATAGGGATTCCGGCAAATCAAAGGGTTTCGCATTCATCACATTTCCTTCTAGGGACGAAGGCTTAGCTGCTATCAAGGCCATGAACGGTTCTGAAATCAAAGGCAGAAAGATAGTAGTCGAGGAATCCACCCCTAGTGGCTCTGGTAGAGATAGGGGAAGGGGAAGGAAACAGTCGAAGCGGTGAAGTCTAGTTACTCTGCCGTTAGTACATGAGGGAAGTCGGCGGATGGCTAATCCTCGATGGCTATGAAGATGAGCCCGCCGCATTCGGTGTACCGAACTATATCGGATTCCACATACGGTACATCTGTGGTGTTCTGGAGGATAGGGGTATCCACTATACCTACATGACAGTAGATGAATGGAGGAGATCATACAAGTCTAGGCTCTCTAGCCAAGAGGGAAGGAAATCTGTCAGAGGGGACATGAGGAATTTGGAAGGGGCGGTACTACTAGCTGGGGCAGTAGTCCCTGGGAAGTACATTAGAGGTACACCAATCAGCAGGGGCGAGACAGACACATTCCTATCCTCAATTCCTTCAAGTGTACCTGTTCTTTGTGGGGGGTGGGCAATTAGACATTGGAGGCAATCGGGATGGATTTCCCCTCGGACTAATCTTTTCTGTAGCTTGAAGGATACCGATGCATCCCTCAGTTACTATCTTTCAACGGGCAATTGGGCGCACAAGAAAAGAAAACCCGAAGAATGGACGAGATGGGCACTCAAAGGGGCCTCATCCAAAGCAGTTGTCGATCATCCTGATCTAATTTCCCATAACGGGGTACCTGGGCCACTAACCTATGAAGTGGAACTCTATCAAGGATGCGTACGCTTCAAGAGGGGATGTAAATTTTGTATAGAGCCAAAGAAAGGAGTGCCACTTTGGAGGAGGGAAGAGGATGTGATCAAGGAGATAGATACTGCCATAGGTTCAGGTATTGTCAATGTTAGAATAGGCGGAGCAACTGATATCTACACTTATCGAGCCGAGGGTGTCGAGGATATGGAATATCCCATTCCGGACCCAGAGCCAATATCGAAAGTCCTACTTGGGGCCAGGAGTAATGAGAATCTGGAAATTCTACATGTTGATAATGCCAATCCTTCCATTGTGGCACAAAATATCGAGGTGTCCACGGAAATTACCAAATCTCTGGTTGCTAATCTATCGGATGGAGCCGTACTCTCCTTTGGGTTGGAGTCCGCGGATCCAGATGTCCATAAGGAAAATTGGCTCAATTGCGACCCAGAGCAACTGAAAGTAGCTATCAGACACATCAATGATTATGGAAGGGAAAGGGGCCCAAGAGGTCTTCCAAAGCTCTTGCCTGGGCTGAATTTCATCGCAGGTCTGAATGGTGAGTCAAAAAGAACTTACGAAATGAACCTACAACTCCTAGATCAACTAAAGTCAGAGGGGCTATGGATGAGGAGAATAAATATCAGACAGGTCGAGGGTAAGGGTTTCCAAGATATTCCCGAACAAGAGTTTAGGGAATTCAAGGCATCTGTAAGGCAGAATATCGATCGACCAATGCTGGAAGCGATGCTCCCCCTGGGGACACACCTGAGGGATGTTTGGTGGGAATCTAGGGAGGGTAGGATAAGATTGCCAGAACACGTCACTGATAATTCATACAGAGACCCATCTTCACACGGTTCGGCCGGGATAACATTCGGAAGACAGATAGGTGCTTATCCGATATTAGTTGGGGTGCCATATGCTATCCCGCTCGAGACAGAATCAGACATTATAGTAACGGGCCATGGCATGAGGAGTATCTCAGGGGTCGAGGTCGGTATTGATATTAATTTGGCCACAAGGAGCCATCTTGAGGCATTGCCTGGTGTGGGTGGAAAGGCATCATGGAAGATAGTAAGCAATAGGGCCAGAAGAATGAACAAAGGGCTGGGTCCATACAATAATGTCGAAGAAGCTTTTTCTGAAGCTGGAGTCTCAATGCCCCCACTCGCCGAAGATGTATTCGTAACGAAGTACTGAGGTACACGGGGTAGGAATAGTCATATTGTCTTGAGGTCGGCTAATCATTGATAGGTGTGGTTGCGAGCAACCCGCTTGGATTGATATGAGGGAACTACGATGGAAGAGGGCAGTGTGAGAACAAGAATAATTATCATAGGGACTCTAATGATGTTCCTCCTTATGGCTGTGCCTGAAACTGCCTTCGCGAACAGCTCGGGAAAAACCGGTTCCACAGATGGTTGTGGAACGGGCTCATGCCATTCCTCTTCCTCCTCCACTGTCTCTCCCAGCCTTTCTGGGACTCCCGCTTCAGGATATGTTCCAGGGTCAACTTACTCACTGTCAATAAGTGCCTCGGGCGGACCAACCGGCAGTAAAGGAGGTTTCAATCTCGATTCTAGCCAAGGTTCCTTCTCTAATCCCGGATCGAATGCGCGCATCTCGTTTGGGGAGGTCACTCATTCAAACTCAAACTCTAGATCGTGGACCGTAGATTGGATAGCTCCAACGATAGGTTCTGGAGATGTTATTTTCTACCTTGCTGTCAATCTTGTGAATGGCAACGGGGGCACCTCAGGTGACTCGTGGGGAGCCGACTCCTGGACAGTTTCAGAAGTATCTACGTCTACCCCAAGCACACCCTTCACAAACAATCTGGGGCTCAATCAACCTGGTTCAGATAGAGGATCAGTCTTCAGCCACTCGATTATAGATTTGAATACAGGATCTCCAACTATTGTACTCTCAAATGGCAGTTTAGTGACTTTCAATAGTAGTGGGAGCCCTGTCATAACTCATGATGAAGTAATCTCAAGCGCAGGAGATTGTGCAATACTCCAGAATAGAACACTAAGATGTAGCGGGAGTAATAATTACGGACAATTGGGTCTAGGGTCTAATACCCTCAGTAATGGAACGGTAGATTTCGGAACTAGGACTCCCGTTTCCGTATCAGATGGAAACTATCACAATTGTGCAATATTGGATGATGCTTCACTTAGGTGTTGGGGCAGGAATAATCATGGTCAATTGGGCGATGGTACAGCCGCCAACAGTAACTCTCCCGTTGTTGTGGATTTGGGAGCTGGCAGAAGTGCGATTTCTGTATCAGCAGGAAACGACTTTACCTGCGCGATTCTTGATAATGGGGAAGTAAAATGCTGGGGCTTCAATGACTTTGGAAATTTAGGCGATGGTACCACTACAGGTAGTATTGTCCCGGTCCTAGCAAATCACTCAACAGGACTACGGGCAACATCTTTGTCCACAGCTGGTTACAGTGTCTGCGCGATCTTCGACAATGGCTCAATCAGCTGCTGGGGAAAGTCCTACACGGTATCAACACAAAATGGAGTAGTAAGTGGAAGCTCGTCACAAATTCAGCTCCCATCTGGAAGGACTGCCTCAGATATTGATGGAAAAAATTGGCATACATGTGCGCTTCTAGACAACGGCTCAATAAGCTGTTGGGGCGTTAATACTCATGGCCAATGGGGGGATGGAACATGTAGCTCCAGTACAAGTACATGCACGGGAACCGACGGAAATAATCCATCCTATGCATTGTTGCCCTCGCCTGCGATCGCCCTAGCTACTGGGACTGAGTCCACATGCGCGATTAATCAGAGCTACTCATTGTATTGCTGGGGGGCCCAATCAGGAGAATTTGATGGGACCCCAAATGATATACTATCTCCATATCTAATGGATTTCAACAATACTACTCTGGGAGAATCCATCGGCTTCTCGGACCAAGATCTGGATGGGGACGGGATCTGGAATGTCTTGGATTTGCATATTAACAACGATAGTGATGGGGATGGATTCAACTCTTCAACAGATGACTTTCCGAATAATCCCGCCAGATGGGAAAATTGTCCAGACGGTCAGTGGGGAAGACTATCTTGCCAGCTCGCACCTTCCGGTCACTTCTCTTACGAAGGGGCGCTTTTCTACGAGTACTGTGTAGCAGGGACATATCAGCCGGAAGAAGGCCAATCAGGATGTTACTCCTCCTCAAGTGGATACTACGTTCCAATCGATGCATCTCCTGGACAGCAACATTGCGATGCAGGATTCTATCAGCCCAGCTTAGCTCAGACATCATGTCTCTCTTCACCTCCTGGGAATTACACCAATAACCAATATGGGGATGCGGACGAATCCACTCCGACACCTCTCCAACCAAGAAGCGCGAAATACCTAGGTGAAATAGGGAATAAATCTTGGTCTAGTGACCCAGGGGATATATTCTCTGTATTTGTTCCAAGAGACTCCAGTATCTCATTGGAACTTTCATTGGAACAAAACTCCTCAATACCATCAGACTTTACTGTAACCCTGTACAACTCATCTATGTCTCTGATTGCAACTTCTAGTGCCTCTAACTCCGGAGTTAATACCGCTACTGTGTCCACAAATGGAACTTCCTTCTCGAATTCCTCAACTCTGCTTATCTCAATCGTTCCGAATAACTCGACATATGGGAACTATAGTATGACCCTATGGCTAAACTCAATTATACAAAACTCTCCGATTGGAAACCATTCTGAGACAATTGATGCTGAAATACAGATTGGATACTTCCAGTGCCAACCTGGGACATACCAAGGAAAGTCAGGAATGCCAAACTGCGATCAAGCATCATCTGGAAGGTATGTATCAGTATCAGGGGCAATTTCTGAAGAGATATGCACTCCTGGAAGCTATCAGTCTCAGATAGGACAGACTTCGTGTATTCAGGCCACACCTGGTAACTTCGTATCCCAGTCAGGAGCCGCGACACAGACTCCTGCGGCCCCCGGTCACTTCGTATCCCAGTCTGGCGCAACATCTCAATCTCTATGTACGCCAGGTAACTATCAACCATCCTTTGGACAGACTTCGTGTTTGTCATCGGATGCCGGCTACTATGTCTTATCCAGCGGTGCAAGCAGTCAAATCCCGTGTTCTCCGGGAACCTACCAGTCACTAAGCGGACAGACATCATGTATCGATGCTTCATCGGGATATTATGTTTCGAGCTACAATTCTACGACTCAGACCCCTTGTATCCCAGGTACATATCAGCCTCTTTCTGCCCAGCAATCATGTCTTACTTCGTCTCCCGGATATTACGTCCCCGGATCTGCTAGTACGACACAACTCAGTTGCAACCCGGGTTTCTTCCAGCCTTCCTCGAATCAAACATTCTGTCTTCAGGCTACCCCTGGTAATTCCGTCCCGTTGAATGCATCGCCCTCCCAGACCCCTTGCGCTCCAGGGACTTTCCAGCCGGCTTATTCAGCGACTGAATGTAACAATGCCTCGCCTGGGCACTATGTCGATTCCTCTGGGGCGGACTCAGAGACCCCCTGTTCTGCTGGGACCTACAATCCCGTCGAATCAGCCACCAACTCTTCGTTCTGTCTAAATGCTGACCCTGGTAACGCTGTTCCAACTAATGGATCTTCATCCCAGACTCCCTGTACTGAAGGTAACTATCAGCCCCAGACTGGTCAAATATCCTGTATTCAAGCGCCCCCTGGGTATTATGTCAACTCAACAGGATCGATCTCAGCTTCCCCTTGCCCCCCAGGTTATTGGGGCAATCAGGCTGGCCTCCCCGAATGCCTCGAAGCTAGTCCAGGATTTTACACAGATAGCATTGCATCAATTTCCCAGACTCCCTGTCCTGCGGGTACATACAACCCCTCTTCCGGTGCTAATGATTCAGCATCTTGTTCTGAAGCCGACCTAGGAAACTTTGCCTCTACCTTAGGTGCATCTTCACAGACCCCTTGCTCCCCTGGTGAATATCAGCCATCCACGGGTCAGGAATATTGCTTAGAGGCAGACTCTGGATACTTTGTTGATTCGAGTGGATCAGGGTATCAATCAGAGTGCCAGCCCGGGGAATACCAACCTTCGAGTGGTCAAGACTCCTGTTTGAAAGCAAACCCTGGATTCTTTGTCGATATAGCGATGTCCACAACACAGTCCCCTTGCCCCTCTGGGACCTATAACCCCCTTGAGTCAGCAACTAGTCAATCATGGTGCTTAGGTGCGGAGGCAGGATATTATGCCCCCTCCCCTGGTTCATCCAATCAGTCCCCTTGTCCTCTAGGAAGCTATCAAAACCAGTCCAATCAGTCGTCCTGTTTATCAGCTGATCCAGGCTACTACGTCTCAGTAAATGGCTCCATAACCCAATCTCCCTGCTCTCTGGGAGAATATCAGCCGTCAACAGGACAATCTTCATGCCTCGATGCAGATGCAGGCTCCTTCTCCTCTTATGAAGGGGCTGAATCTCAAGAAAACTGTTCCCCTGGAACTTATCAACCATCCACAGGGCAGTCATTGTGCTTAGACACAGATCCTGGTTATTACGCTCCTGAATTCGGTCAATCCGAACAGACGATCTCTCCTTTCGATCAATTCGTACCCGAATCTGGAAGTCAATTGACAGAACAATGCCCCATCAATCACATAACCCTCCAAGAGGGAGCGACTTCAGTCGATCAATGCCTCCTAGACTCAGATGGAGATCGATTACACGACACTACCGACCTGGATGATGATGGAGATGGAATCAATGACGTCGTTGATACCTGTCCCTTAGGGGAGCTAGACTGGCTTTCAAACTCAGAGACAGACTTCGATCAGGACGGCTGCTTGGATGAGACCGAGGACTTGGATGATGACAATGATGGATTCCCAGATGCTGAGGACGACCTTCCACTGGACAGTAACGAATGGTCCGATAACGACTTAGACGGTATTGGCGACAATTCAGACACAGATGATGACAATGATGGGTCATCTGACTCTGAAGAAGAAGTAAGAAAAACAAGTCCCACAGATTCAGATTCGGATGATGATGGCTTCATGGACGGAGTTGATGACTTCCCACTCAACCCTTCTGAGTGGACAGACTCAGATGGAGATGGAGTAGGGGATAACGGCGATGCGTTCCCAAATGATCCAGATAGGCAAGTAGAAGAGGATTCTATGGCCATGCTCATATTTGTAGGATCAGTGGCTACTATAATCGTCCTTGGCCTAGGCGGTTGGCTAGTAATGCGGAAGAAAGGAGATGATGATGATTCATCATACTTCCAAAAATCCAGTGTAGATCAATCTGATGACACATCATATGATGCATCCACCACTCTTTCCAACGTATCTGTCCCAGACCGTATATCTCCCAGATCAGAAGAAATTACTCCTCACTCTACATTAGTGGCTCCGAGTGATGCAAAGCTCAATGAAAACGGTCAATTAGTCTGGGTGGACGGCTCTGGAAATGTATACTGCCAGAACCCAGATGGATCAATCCTGACCTTTGACTCTTCCACTGGTTCTTGGGGCCCTATCTGATATCTAGAACTGAATGAGGTTGGCACCCCATGCCAAACCACCGCCGAATGCCACGGTGACAACCAAGTCGCCCTCTTTTAGAAAGCCCTCTTCGAAGGCCTCATGCATGGCAATCGGGATGCTAGCGCCTGCCGTATTCCCATATTTGTGAAGGTTTGTGTAAGTCTTATCCATGGGCAAGCCGAGATTTTGCATTCCCGCCTCTATGATATTGATGTTTGCTTGATGGGGAATGATAAGATCCACCTCATCAAGAGTCCTTCCAAATCTCTCTAAGACTCCTAAAACTGCCTGCGGAAAAGCTTCTATCGCAAAGTTCCAAACCGCCCTTCCATCCATATGGAAGTATTGCATTCCCTCTTTGAATTCCTCACTGGGTATTGGCACCCTGACTCCGCCCGCTGGAATCTCAATTACATTGGATCCAGAGCCATCGCTCATTAACCATGATCCAATTATTCCCTTCTCCCGGGGGACCTCAGAGAGAACTACGGCACCAGCACCATCCCCAAAAAGAACACACGTGGAACGATCCTCCCAATTGAGAATTCTAGAATATACCTCTGAACCAACCACTAACACATTTCGATATCCCTTCGTTCCAGCAAATCTAGATCCTACGTCTAAGGCATGTACCCATCCCGCGCAGACCGCATTAATATCGAAGGCCCCGCAATCGGTACACCCAAGTTTTTCTTGTACTATTCCAGCAGTAGATGACATTGGTACATCAGGGGAAGAAGTGGCAAGAATCAGTAGGTCGATATCCGAAGCTTCCAAACCTGAGTTTTCCAATGCGACCTTGCATGCCTTCACGGCTAGATCGGATGTACACACGTTAGAATCAGCGATTCTCCTATTCTTCATGCCAGTCTTCGTAGTTATCCACTCGTCACTAGTATCTACTATCTGAGCCCAATCCTCATTACTCATTTTCCGAGGGGGGACGTAAGATCCAACTCCGATGATGCCAACAGGTGCCATACCAATCGATAATCCGTGAACATCGATGACTTACAGTCTTGCCCTTCAATTATGCTTTAGACAGACGTTAAGGGGCTCCGAGAAAAATCCAAGGCTCCATCTTCCTCCTTCTCTCCCCACTCCACTATCCTTCACTCCGCCGAAGGGAACTCGCAAGTCACGATGTAGCCATGTATTCACCCAGACCATTCCAGTTTGGATATTCTCAGCAACTCTTCTACCCCTATCTAAGTCACTCGTCCAGACACTACCTGCTAATCCATATCGAGTATTATTGGCGATTCCCACGGCTTCACTTTCGGAATTGAAGCGATGAACCGTGACAAAGGGTCCGAAAATTTCCTCCGTAGAGCATCGTGAGTCTGCCGCAAGGCCAGTCACCACAGTAGGAGCCATCCAGTTACCTCCTGCTAGGTCCTTTGGAAGACAGGGAATGCCACCGGTTACAATTTCCCCTCCCTCTTCAAGGGCGAGGGAAACATAACTCTCAACCTTCTTCAGATGATCTTTGGATATGAGTGCGCCAAGTTGTGTTTCTTCCAGCATTGGATTGCCGATTTTCATTGATTCTACAGACTCAATGAACAGGCTCAGGAATTTTTCATAGATTGAGTCCTCTATGAGAATCCTGGAGCCACAAAGGCAAACTTGTCCTTGATTGAGAAATGCGGCCCTGGTAACTCCCTCAACTGTCTTCTCCAAGTCACAATCAGAAAAAACAATACTTGCATTCTTACCTCCTAGCTCCAGACTTACCTTCTTGAATTGAGGTGAGGCGGCCGATGCAACTTTGGCACCAGTTGAGGTGCCACCCGTGAATGAAACTAAGTCAACTTCCGGATTACTTGTCAATGACGAGCCAGCTATTCCATTTCCATGAATAAGATTCACAACTCCAGGGGGGAGTCCAACCTCATCCACTACCCTCATCAGAAGATCTGCAGTAAGGGGAGTAAGCTCACTAGGCTTGCAAACAACCGTGTTGCCCATTCCTATTGCAGGTGCAACCTTCCATGAAAGGAGATACAGAGGGAGGTTCCAAGGAGTAATCAGTGCCCCGACTCCTACTGCTCTGAGGCTTACTATATTCGTTGCATCACTCATTTCGAACATCTCATCTTCCTGCTCCCTAATCATTCCTGAGAAGAATCGAAAGTTTGAGACCGAGCGATTGGCATCCACAGAACGTGACAGGGCTATGGGCTTCCCAGTATCCAGACTCTCCAGATATGCGATTTCCTCATGCTTAGACTCCAGGCAGTCAGCTATCCTATCGAGCCAGTCAGCTCTCTCCGAGGGCTCAAGGGCACTCCAGCCAGGTAGGGCGTTCCTTGCCGCATCAACCGCAGAGCCAACATCTACATCCCCCGAGAGAGGGAGGCTACCGATTATCTCGCCAGTCGATGGAGATGTATTTTCCATCCAATTTTCTGAAGATGGCTCTACAAACTTACCTTGGATATAGTTGAGCACTCTCATCATGATCCCTCATTAGAGAATGGATCACTCCTAGTTATGCCTTCAGAATATTCATTCCAGTCCATTGAAAATCTATCTCTATCCGGGTCCCATTCATCCCAGGTAACGACCTCTTCCAAGGCTCCTCTGAGATTATCAGGAACTATTCCTGGTACAATGAAGGCCTTCTGACGATGCAAGGGATATGGATTTCTGAGCTGTATCCCCAAGACGCCTAGAACCGCCCTAGCAACATACCATGTAGCTTGACTATTCCAACCATGAGCGATTTTAATCACAATCCCTAGTCCATTAGGCCAATCTGGATGTTCTACAGACAGTCCAAGAAGCCCATCCGCACCTTCCTTTGCCAGTATCTTCCCTTCGCCTGCTTTTAGGCACGTAGAGTCAAGCCTATTGAATCCCCCAACTAAGTCCGGATGTTTATTCATGGCATCCCATATCCAGTCTTCTTCTTTCTCAAATGCTAGACCTGCGAACATGACCGCTAATTCATCCACTGTATTGGAAACTGTGGGTAGCCCACATCCATCTTTGGCTACTCTCTTAGGGGTCCAGTCCGGCTTCCCCATCAATCTTCTGAGGACATCCAGATAAAGTGGGAACCAGGGGGAGCTTGGCAGGGTGTATCCAGCCCTACTAATGCCCATCAACCTCATTGCCTTCAACATAGCAGCATGCTCGCCAGAGCAAGTATGAAACCACCTCCTAGGTCTCCTAACCTGCCTCCCAAATTGTATCAATGGAACATCAAGAGGGCACTGCATCAGCCCCCATTCTGACTCGCTGAGAAGGGATTGAGCGGCCGCTACATGTTCAGTATCTCCATTATGGGAGGAACAAGCAATGGCCATCTGCTCTGAGCTAATTCCTTCCTTGGCAAGAACATCGCCGAAAGTCTTCATCATTAGAGGCTTCATCATTGATCGTCCATAGACTAATACGTTCCCTCCAAAAGAGTGGACTATTTCCTTTCCATGAGCCCAAGCAATCGCTCCATGAATGGTATTCTCTGATACATCCATTCTTCGAAAATCCACCAATGGCTCCCATTCGACATCTCTTCCCGTGGCTATTCCCTCGTGCCTTTCTCCTAACGGGTTTGATGGGTAAAGGGAGGACCCCGGCCTTCCAGGAGAGACCGATGAAGGAACCTTATCATGCTCAGCCAACTAGACACCCCCATTCACTCGGGGAACTACCTTAGTCATGAATGCAGTCATATTTCTCATCACTCTATCGCTATCATGATTGAAGAAGTCAAACCAGCACATCAAACGGTCATCGCTATCGTACCTCGCGATTATCTGTTCAACTACTTCATCCGCATTTCCAATCACAGCATTATCGACAGCCCTGTTGACCTTCGAAGGATCAATCGTCCCTTCCAATGCATTCCAATAAGTGGACAAAGCCGATTCTGCTTCCATCTTAGCCGCCTCACTCCTCTCTTGGGGACTAAGTCCCTGTTCCTCATTGATGAAGACCATCACTGTACGAGGCATCATTGATCTTTGCCAAGGCCCCCCCTTAGAATGATATGATTCCCTCATCCTATCATGCGTTCCCTCGATTACGTGAGGGGGAGTAATAGAGAGATTGAACACCTGAACGGGCATCCACTCGTTTACTTCCCTTTGCAGTATGGGGTCATGGCTTCCAAGAATTAGATTAAGTAAGTCCCTATTCCAATTCTGTGGAATTATCTTTATTTCCTCGAAATCATATCTATTCCTAATTTCTATGGAATCTGGTAAATCATCCAAACCATAGTGCGTCAATGCCTGTTGCTGTACTCTTTCCCAATCTCCATCACTTCTGAAGTTAGATCTAGTAAGAACAGTCTTTGCAACCATATCACTAGATAGAACGTCCCCTCTAAGGAGTCTAAGGAAAATCTCAGATGCTTCTGCGAATATCCTGCCTCTCAAAGCAGGCCATGCCTCTTCCTCCACAGGATCCCTGGGGACTATGCCATATGGTCTCGCCATGAACTCGAACCTTCCAGCACTGAATCCGATGTGGAGACGCCTACTTTCATTGGGGGCAAGTCCGTGCAGGGATAAGAATGAACCCACTCTTTCAGCCTGTGCAATTGGTCCACCCGAGGCTAGTATGCTCATCACAGCACTTCCAATCTCCATTCTCTCGGTCCTTGATATGACCTTCTGTGCAATTTGAAAGAAGTCAGTACACAATCCTACTTCTCCAGGATAATGTGGTACAACCGGGTTCAAATTCCGCTTCTGAATCTCCGTTGAGAGATGTGCCTGAGCCACCCATCCGACTCCAAAACCAAGTTTATCCGCATGCACAGCTTGATCTAGAAAGCTAGAGAACATCTCACTCTCGGTAGGGATAAAGCCGGAAGTGTCAGGGGTCTGCGAAATGGAGAAGAAAATATCGAACTCCATATTATCCCTCAGATAGATCGCATTCTTCCGCCGTCAACGGCGAGACTCACGCCTCTTATCGCCCCACTAGAAGGCAGGCAAAGCCATGTAATGGCAATAGCAGTCTCAAGAGGATCTATCAGCCTTTGAATTGGGACGCTACTGATCCAACCATCGTGAACCTCCTCGACCCCTTTCCCAGTCTTTGCTGAAATAGAATCTGCCAGCGAACCCAATCTATCAGTATCAGTAAATCCTGGAAGTATATTATTTATCGTTACACAAGGAGGGAGCTCTCTTGAAAGTGATTTTGACCAAGATGCCATGGCACCCCTCAGTGTATTAGAAAGGCCAATATTATCAATAGGCTCCCTGACTGAAGTCGAAATTACATTCACAATCCTTCCACTTCCAGCCTTCTCCATTCCAGGTACGAGGCCCCTTGCAAGAATATGAGACGCATGTAGGTGTCTAGCGAAGGGACCCTCGAAATCTTCTATCGAATTATCCAATAGTGGGCCACCAGGAGGGCCTCCAGAATTATTCACTAGGATGTCTATACTTCCAATCTTGGAAACAAATTCCGAGATTCCGTTCAAATCCTCCATGTCCAAGGAGAAGTATTCGTGATCAGAGCCATGCATCTCTGAGATAAGAGACTCAAGGGCATCAATGGATCTTGCACAGGAGATTACTCTACATCCGGCCCTAGCCAGCATCAATGATGTCGCTCTGCCTATTCCCTTGGATGCACCACATACCAGTGCTGTCTTTCCTTCTAGTATTCCTTCCGCAAAGGGAAATTCACTTGTTAGTAGATTATTTTCCATTTCTTTCACCTAATCGATATAATGGGCATAAGACTCTTCACTGAGCTTCTGTCTAACAACATCCAATACCTCTTCCGGAGCATTCCTGAATGTCGGATTCTCACTAGAGCCTTGAGGATGGCGCATCTCTGTCCATCCCCCCTCGTCATATGCAATCAGTGCCTCCTTCATCAAGACTCCTGCAAGAACAAGGGTCCCGTAGCAAAGATCCTCATATGTCATCCCTCTAGTGACCGAGAGTTCCCTTCTGAGTAAAATCTCCCCCGTATCTATGCCATTATCACAGAAGTGGCAGGTCGAGCCAATTTTGATATCATGGTAAACCGACCACGCGGGTGATGCTGATCCTCTACACTCAGGAAGCAATCCAGGATGCGCATTGACTACTCCATCTTGGGGGAAATCCAGTATCTCCCCTCTGATAATCCTAGTACCCCCAAAGACAATCAGATCTAGATTCATTTCTTTAATGTGAGGCATAACTTCAGATGAATTATGAATGGGCACTGTGATTACTGGAATTCCATTGCCTACGGACTGCTCCTCAATTGTCGGAGCTATATCTTTGCCCTCGATCCTCTTCAGAAACTTCTCCCTCTCTTCATCGGCAATAGGAGAGTCCTCTTCGATAATCAGCTCAGGAACATGTTCCGCCGATAAGAGCTGACGAAGCATCTCTCTACCGTATGGGTGTTCTTTCAGAAGAAGAAATACAAACCTCGGCTTGGTCATGTCACTCATGCTACGCAGGGGCCATAGATACCCATTATTTTCGGTTGTCCGAAGAGGTAGAAAATGAACTAATATTCTCCCTATTCAGGCCATCCAAGCCGAAAATCTACTATTTTATTAATTTCATGATCAGTCTTAGCATATGAGAGTCGAGATATTCCAGGAGTTCTATGATAGCCATCCAGTCCGGATATTGTTACACCACCCAAACTATGGATGTCGACATACCCATCATTGACATATCCATCCGAATCGAATTCGAACCAATCAACTGCCAATGTCAGGAAGTGGCACCCATTAACCAACTCAGTATCTCTGAGCAATGTTAGCCCCATTCTGACCTTCGACTCCTTCACATAGGGCGCCATCCAACCCTCGACCGTCTCTGGTGTCAGGCCAACTTCATGAAACTCACTCGATTCCCTAGGGTATCTAGCACTTGTCTGATGTGCCTTCTCAATTATTTCTTCATTAACATGACTAAATGTACATATCCCAGTGGACTTGATATTTTTGTAAGTGTGAGCATCATCTCCAGGTGGCCTTAGTACAAATCCCATTATTGGAGGGCTTGAACCAAGGTGAATAACCGATGAGACTATCGATAGATTATCTCCGTATTCTGGATGGTGGGTACCTACTAAAGTGGCACTCTTGAATCCACTCAGACTGTTGACAAATCTCGCTCTTTTCCTACTTTCCCATGACATTAAATCTTCCGATTTCAAGAATGTCCAATCCATTTTATCACCATCTTAAGGTGTGACTCTGCTTCGATCCCGGGGGAACAAAACAACCTCTCTGACATTCCCTGCCCCTGTAAGGACCATCAACAAACGAGCTACTCCTAGACCCCAACCTGCATGAGGGGGCGCCCCATATCGGAATCCATCTGTGTAGAAAGAGAAATCATCTGGATCGAGTCCCATGTTTCTCAGATTACTCTCTAGGACATCCACACGATGCTCCCTAGCTCCGCCACTAGTCATTTCATCACGACCATAGTTTAGGTCGAATCCTCTGCTTAGTTGCCCCCCTGAAGAGCCCTCCTCTCCCTCCTTGTGATGTATGTAGAAAGGCTTCATGGCCATTGGCCATTTTGGGATGAAGTGAAAACCAGGAAATTTAGCGGCTATCAAGTCGCAGTGATGACTCTCTATGTCATCTCCCCAATCGATTTCCCCTCCTCCTCCTTTGACAATTTCAATAGCATCACAGTAAGGTATTCTGGGGAATGGTAAGCTAGGAATTTCTATCGTGATTTTCCCCTTTCCCTGGGACTCCCTGTATTCGTTAACTTTGTCCATGAGATGCTGGTCATTTACTTTGACTTGAGACCAAATATAATGTATCATTCTCTCTTGTACTCCCATGACATCTTCATCATCCATCCAAGCACCCTCAATATCAAATGAGATGAACTCATTGAGGTGCCTGTAAGTATCATGTTTTTCTGCTCTAAATGCAGGTCCTATCTCGAAAACCCTCTCTAATCCTCCAAGGATTGCTAGTTGTTTGTACAACTGTGGGCTCTGGGAGAGAAAGGCATCAGTCTCGAAGTACTTTATGGGGAAGAGATTCGTTCCACCTTCTGCCGCCGCCGCTATTATCTTAGGACTATTAATCTCTTGAAAGCCCTCTGAAATTAGATGATCTCTGCCGTATTGCAGAACTCTTGATCTTAACTGGAACATGGCATTAACATGCTCCCTTCGAAGATCTAGGTGCCTGTTGTCCAACCTTACATGAAGTCCAACTTGAACATCATCAATTACCCCTATTGGGAGAGGGGTGGAAGCTTCTGCTAGAATTGTTCCCGAGGAAACATTGACCTCATACTCAGGCAGGGGAACTGGCTCTCCTTCTCCTACTTTAGGAGGCCTCTTCTGAGCTACCAATCCAGTAACCTGAACGGTCGACTCTCTGGATGCCGATTGTATTGAGTCAAAGGAATCTTCATCCATGTTGTCCCTCTTGAGGAATGCTTGAATACGGCCAGTACCATCCCTTAGCAGCAAGAAGCAAATCGCCCCTCTGCCCCTGACTGTCTCAGCGTATCCGGAAATAGTTACCTCTGATCCTAGCAGAGACTCACCCAGTTCGACAACCTGTCCAATTGTATGGCTCCTGTAAGAAGTCGGTTTCCATTCTGTGCTGTCACGCATGATGTTCGCAAAGGGTCCGAGTTATCAACGGTGCTCATTCCTCTTCTTCGGCCGCGACCTTGGCTGATATCAAAAGAAATGCAGTATGGCCAATAGGGGTATTTCCCGGCCTTACTCCTCCTCTGCTGGCCTTGACCCATCTCCTTTCGATCATCTCTCCTGCCCACTCAACTATCAGGCCGTTTTCCTGCGCAGACTCCCAGCACTTCTCTAATTGGATTGTGGTCGGGCAGTAACAAGCTAGTCTCCCACCAGCTCTAAGCAATGGCTCTATTTTTGGAATCACCATCCATGGCTCTGCAATATCGATTATAGCCGCATCAAGACTCCCGCATTTTTCAATCACTAAATCCCCTATGCTTGCAATATCCCCCTCGACGAGATGCCAGTCAGGAAACTCCGGCAGGACTTCAGACAGTCTTTCCATGTTCATTCTCCCTACTTCGGCATGCTCAGATCTAGACTCTACTGAGATCAAGGTTCCAAGAGATCCCATCACATTAGCCAGATGCATTGCCAAACCACCAGATCCATGGCCCCCTTCTAGGACTCTCGAACCAACTCCTATCCCCATCCAAGATATCAGGAAACCCGAGTCCTTAGCACCTATGACCTGAGCCCTCCTGGCCATATTCCTCCTAGCTTCAGGAAGCGAGGGATCAACGATAGTAAGGGACTTTTGCCCTACAGTAATTCTATCTCCGACAGAATATCCTCTCAGTAACTCCTCCGCATCAAATCTGCCCAGTCCCTTGACTTTAACCTCGCCAGCGACCCTTCGGAGTAGATATGCCCTTCCGTCATCCTCTCTGAGCGCTAGCCATTCGGCCTTTTCGCTAGTTGCCACATGCCCCGGATAGCAACTTAAGATATCAATTAAACCTCGACTAAATATAATCAAGTGCACTATTGATGAACATGGTTATACGGCGAATCTATGCGCTTAGAACGATGAGGTATGCCACACTGTATGGTTTATTTTCTTCTGCAACCATGGTTTCACTTGTTCTTCTAGCATCGTTTGTTTCTACAGTCTCCGTGGACGAGTGGGATAATGAGAGTCAAGAACTACCTCAAATTGAAGCTAAAATGTACGCCGTGAGTCCAGGGCATACAGTATTCGGAGAATACGTAGGGGCCCATTGGTGCGGCCCATGCATGAGTAGCGCATCGCCATCTCTTGATAATCTGAAGACTTCTAACCCAGAGGACTTCACGTTCGTGTCCTTTTTCCAGTCTAGCTCCAGTGGTTATCCAGATGATAGTCCGATAAATCGACGAAGCCACGTCTCTGCTGCAGCCTCCGGTATTCCAGTATTTTCGTTCGCTGATCAGCAAACTGGAGCCTGTTACAAGGTCGGCGCGGGCGGTTCTAACTACTATGACTCCGACTATTCAGATGGCGGGTGTATGGATTCTGATACTTCCAATTACGCAATGCAGTTGGAGACACATTACGACCAATCTACCGATCAAGTCACCGTGACAGTCAACTCGATGTACACTGGCTCTCTAAGTTCTGTGTCCGTGTTCTTGTACGCCGCAATCACTGAGAAGGTCAGTCCTGACGCTTACGATAACGGAGTAAAGCCACATCACAGTTTCAGAGAATGGCTCCTAGCCAGTCATAACAATGGCTTCGAACAACTCACACTAACTCCGAACGTTCCAGTGGAGAACTCATGGCAAGTCCCACTCAGTGCAGTCAGGGCTGCAGGGGGTTATACTCAATTTGAGAACTTCTGGCCTGTTCTAGCATTGATGGATGGCCCTCACACTACATACAACAGCTTCCTTTCCTCAGTAGACCTAGGTATGATTCCACTAGTCGATATAGGCGTTGATGAAATAGTTATTTCAAATAGAAATGGCCATTCAGGATTCGTTTCAGGCGATATTCTAGATATCTCTTGTAGGGTTTCCAATAATGGAGTGGAGGAGTATGACGGCGGTGGCCAACTAACGATTAATTGGATGGATGGTTTGACAGAGAATGAAATCTCCTCATTTTCCATAGGGGACTTCTCAGTTGGAGGGTCCCAGACGTTCAATGCCTTCTTGGATACTACTGGAATTGATATCACAGCTCTGGGGTCAACAACGATTAGGGCAAAGATTTCAGAAAATACGGGAGATAGAGCTCCTTCCAACGATATCTCAGATGCCACAGCCCTCCATGATATGCCGCCAACCGCTAGCCAGCCTTATTCGAGTGATACCACATCAGTTGATAGAGGATCATCTGTGAGTTTCGAGGTCTCAGCAATCTCTAACGATCTGGTTGACGACATCACTACCATGCAACCCTACTTGGAGTACGCATCATCATCAGGGATTTGGAGTAATGCTTGGGTAGCCAATCATGCCATTATTGGATCTGGTGAAAACGCGAGGCACTCATTCGATATCGATACTCCCTTAGATGCTACAATGGGGGATTACGATCTAAGGGTAAAATGGGTGGATTCCTCTGGGCAGACAAGTGATTGGCTAACATCCGAGAAAGCATTCTATCTGCAAAATTCACTTCCACGCGTTCTTGGCAACAGTGACATGACTTACGCTGGAGTGCCAACAGTCAAGGTACAGACCTCTGAGATGGTATCAGTAGTCGGATTGGTATCAGATGCAGAGACTTCACTCTTCAATCTGGAAATCTCAAGCTCCGAGCCCGAGTTTATCGGCTGGCACCCTTCTTCTCTTGAGATAGAGGTAAGATTCGATGACCTCCTACTCGATAGTCAAGGATCCCCCATCCCACAAGGGATGCAAATCACTGTCCATGACGGTGATGAGGATAACACGGGTCTGATGATGTTCAATGTTGTCGAAAACGGAGCCCCTAGATGGTCTCCAATCCCAATTCATTCATTCCACGAAGGTGGATCTGCCAGTCTTGGACTGACGGATTATCTCTCAGATACCAATGATAACGGGCAAGTGGTACCAGTTTCCGGTGTGACAGTAGAGATATTATCAATATCCGATGAAAACCTAGTCGATGCCAGTATTTTCGGTCAGACCATCAACGTCAACTCATTGGACGATGACTCAAATGGTTTCGTAGAGATTTCTTTGAGGGCCAGCGATGGTGGCAAATCTTCGGACACTACTGTAACCTTCCACGTACTCAATGTCAATGACGCCCCTATAATAGACTCATCAGGTATCGATGATGTCACCCTGAAGATGGAGGATACGATAGAAGTCAATCTAATCGATAGGATTTCTGATATCGATGATCCCGATGAGGAAATTTGGATAACTGCCACCAGCTATTACCCTGGTGCGGTGTTCTATGATCCAATCACTGGCATAATGACCGCCGATTGGCCAGAAGAAGGATCTGATACGATAACTATCACTGCTGAGGACCGCCATGGAGCATCTTCATCGGTCTCTCTGACTTATGCTATTGTGGATGACATACCTCTCGATTGGGATGAGAACTTCGAAATACAAGTAGACTCATTCGATATCGGGGCCACTCCAAGCGTAGAGATATCAAATATAGGCGATGAGTCATTGACCGATATTAGGGTGACTTGGACAGTTTGCAACAAAATTACAGGAATTTGCCACAGCGCCGGATCTTCTTTCAACCTGGGGCCATTCATTATCCTCCCAGTCACTGGAAATGGCTTGAGCGCTGGGGACTACTTCACATTGAGTATTCAAGGGGTCGATGAAAATGGCTTCGACAGAAGGACGACCGAGCAGAAGAAATTCGACGCAGTCGTTCCACAAGAAGAGGATGGAAGTGAATCCACAGTGGGTCAGCAAGGTAATGATGAGAAATCCTCGGGCAATATATTCTTGGTCGGAGTCTCAGTTATCGGTCTGATTTCCGTTTTACTTATCGTCCTAAGTATCAACACCATTGCCAGGAGGGGCTCAAGGAGGGATGCAATAGTCTCACTGGGCGCTCCTACGTTCAATCAAGTTCCTCCTCCGATCATGCCTCCAATGCCAACCCAGAAATCATCCCCCCTCCCTCCTCCTCCTCCTATGACTCCCCCGCTTCCCCCTGGTGGCCTTCCTCCTGGGTGGACAATGGAACAATGGCACTATTATGGCGAAGAGTATCTGGACAGATTCTATCGATGAGACAACTTTAGGGCCAGATGATGCCTTTTTTTACATCATCGTGATTAACGCACCTTCAAGAAGGTGCTATCATCAGGGGGGGATGAGGCATGTCCATGGGGGATGAAGAGCAGACCGACTCCGACAATGAGTCAGGTGTCAATGAGTATCTCGACACTTGGGAAGAAGGTCCTGCGTTTGGAGTAGGTGAGGACAAGGACCCAATTTGTGAGATCCCCGTGGATAAATGGGTCTCAGAACTCAAGATATCATCAACTAGTGAAGTACCTATTCCCGAAAATCTCGTTGACCAAGTAATTGGTCAGGAGGCCGCCTCCATTGTTGTCAGAAAGGCCGCAGAGCAGAGAAGGCACATGATCATGGTCGGAGAGCCAGGTACTGGAAAATCAATGCTAGCTAGGTCAATGACCGAGTTCTTACCCAAGGACAGTATGGAAGATGTTCTCGTCTACAGGAATGTGGAAGATGAGAACGAACCTAAGGTCCGTACAGTTCCAGCTGGCCGGGGTTCTGCCATCATTTCCGAGAGAAAGGCGCAGATCAGGATTCAGAGAGAGAGAACCAACAGGACTCTCCTGTTTGTGGTAATGGTAATCGGAGCCGCCCTGCTATTGGCAGTTTTGCAGACGGGGGATATCATGACTCTTATTTTCGGGTCATTCCTTCTTATTTTTGGTTATTTCTTCCTCAGGACTAGACTTACTGCAGGAGATGAATCTAATATACCGAAACTCCTAATCAAGAGGGGCAGGAATGATGATCCTCCCTTCATAGATGCTACTGGTACTCTATCTGGTGCTCTCTTGGGGGACGTAAGGCACGATCCATTCCAGTCTGGAGCCGACCTAGCCACACCCGCACATGAGAGAGTAGAGCCAGGGGCAGTCCATAGGGCAAACAAAGGGGTGCTATACATTGATGAGATTCGAATGCTGAGGATGGAGGAGCAACAAGCACTACTCGTGGCAATGCAGGAAGGTGAACTTTCCATCAGCGGGCGTTCCGAGAGATCTTCTGGCGCGTTAACAAAATCTGAGCCAGTTCCTACAAATTTCATCCTTGTAGCCGCAGGAAACCTAGACAGTATCCAGCAGATGCATCCTGCACTGAGGAGCAGGATTAGGGGATATGGCTACGAAGTCTATGTGAACACAGACATGAGGGATACTGAGAGAAATAGGAGGAGACTGGTAAGATTCATCGCTCAAGAAGTTAAGAATGAGCAAAAGAAGGAATCCGGTAGGGCAATACCTCATTTCAATAAAGAATCAGTTGGACTTATCCTCAAGGAGGCACAGAGAAGAAGTGGCAGGAGAGGCAGACTCTCACTGAGGCTTAGAGAATTGGGCGGCTTAGTCAGAATCGCCGGCGACCTTGCATCGGAAGAAAGTGCCGAGCTTGTCAGGGCTGAACACATTTCAAGGGCTAGGGCGATTGCGAAACCTCTGGAGCAACAAATAGCCGACAGATTCCTTGAGAGGCAATCAGAGTATGCTATGCTAGTAAATCGAGGAACAAGGGTTGGCAGGGTTAATGGATTAGCCGTGTTGGGTGCGGATAGCGGCCTTTCGGACTTCTCGGGGGTCGTTCTTCCGGTTGAGGCAATGGTCACTCCATCTCAAGGTAGATCAGGACAGGTAATCGCTACTGGCGGATTGTCCGATTTAGCAAAGGAAAGCGTAACCAATATCAGTGCAGTGGTAAAGAAGCTCACTGGAAAGGACATCAAAGATTTTGACTTGCATGTTCAGTTCCCAGGTACTCACAATGTGGATGGAGATAGCGCCTCGATAACTATGGCCACTGCGATTATTAGTGCCTTTGAGGGAGTCCCCATAGAGCAGAATCTTGCAATGACCGGTTCTCTGTCCGTCAGAGGAGAGGTCCTTCCTATCGGAGGCGTCACCGCCAAGATAGAGGCAGCGGCCAAGGCAGGAATTGAAACCATCATCATACCCCGTTCTAACCTTCAGGATGTGCTCATTGACGAGAAGTACGAGTCAATGGTCACCATAAAGGCAGTCGATTCTTTAGACGAAGTTCTGCAACATGCACTAGTCGGCTCCGAGGACAAGGTAAGTTTGGTAGAAAGACTAGCTAGTGTAATCGATACCTTCTCTTCAACGCAAGATACGAAGCCCTCTGTCCGATAACCGCTCTAACTAAGTCCCTCTGCCCTCACGCATAGCGGGGTGGATGCATTGGTGAAGATGGCAGTTGTTGCTCATGGAGGGGCTGGACCAGGCCCTGAAAGACAGAAAAATCTGCAGAGGGCAGTAGATGTTGCTTCGAAGCTTCTTCTCTCGGGGGCATCCGCTACTGAAGCCGCTGTAGAGGCTTGCGTAATCCTGGAAGATGACCCAGTATTCAATGCAGGCACAGGGGGCGTCTTTAGAAATGATGGATCCGTACTCTTGGATGCCTCAATACAAACTAGCGACGGGAGAGTCGGCTTCGTGATCGCTATGTCAGATACTCCAAATCCAATTAGAGTGGCCAAGGACTTACTAGATGAGCCAATTAATGGCCTAACTGGTCCCGGAGCGAGAGTATGGGCAGATCATAGGGGGCATACCAAGGAAAAAGTCGAGGGCCGCCCACCAATGGAGGGGGATGGTGATACCGTAGGGGTCATCGTTAGAGACTCCTCAGGATCAATGGCATGCGCCACTAGCACGGGAGGATGCAGTCACAGGCCACCTGGAAGAGTCGGCGATGTCCCTCTCCCCGGCTCTGGTTTCTGGGTTAATGAGGCACTGGCAGTTGCCGCTACGGGAGAGGGCGAGGAAATAACAAGGGCACTACTAAGCTTCAGAGTGAGTAGTAAAGCAGGCTCTCCTGAATGTACCTCCTTGATTGATGCCCTGAAGTGGGGATTGGATAATCTGATTTCGGATAAAGCATCGGTTGGCCTCATTGCAATCGGCAGAGAGGGCCCGGGAATCGGATTATCCAACACCGTGATGCCATGGGCTTCTTGGATTGAGGATTAGTCTTAGCAGGGATGCGCTTAAGGAGGGCCCATAGCCCGCTCGACTTGGTGGTAACTTGTCAGACGTCGAGACTAGGATTGTGCAGATAGCCCAAGTATTGGGGCAACTGGAAGATAGCCAAGTTCCCCGAAACATCAGGGCTTCTGCCAAGGAAGCAGTCGACCTTTGGCTTTTGAACAAGAATAAGGATATGGATGTCAGACTTGGGATGACCGCCTCTAAGTTAGATGAGATATTTAACGACGCCAATCTCCCTATTCACTACGGGCCCCTGTGCCTGCAGATACAGACTGCATTAGAAACGCTGATGGCTGAGTACAAGAGAAGTAGATAATCTCAAGTCTTCCTTCTCTCAGCTGCCTTGGCTCTGAAGTTCTTGTAGCCACACTTTCGACATGATGAGGGCTTACTGCCCCTGTGGGTCGCTGAGCACTTCATGCAAATCCACTTCTTCAGTAGACGCGCTTCAGCTACCGGGTGCCTCTGAGCCATGAACCCGCCGACCTACCAACCATACATAACCGCTTCGTGAGAAATTTCCTTGGCTACATCGCCCGATTACTTCCAAAGCATTCAAACACCCCCTGCATCGGACGTCGCTCGGTGCCTGCCAGCGTAGTACTCGGAGCCCAGTGGGGAGATGAAGGAAAAGGCAAGGCCATAGATCAGCTCGCCGCAGAATCTTCTTGGGCAGTGAGGTTCCAAGGAGGGAATAATGCTGGACATACTATAGTGCTCGGGGACACCACTCTAAAGTTACATCAGATCCCTTCGGGTGTAACGTCTACAAGTTGTAACCTTGTACTCGGAGATGGAATGGTGATAGACCCATGGGTGCTTGAGGAAGAGCTTGATAGGTGGTATAATCTAACTAAGGAGAGGCCAGAGGGAAAGAGACTTTTCATCAGTGAAAGGGCAGCCGTCATCCTCCCTTTCCATAAATTGTACGATAGTGCCGATAAGGTGGTTGGCACTACTGGCCGAGGAATTGGTCCTGCTTACAGGGATCGTATTGAAAGAGTCGGCATCAGATTCGTCGATATCCCTTTCTTGATCGAGGATAGTGACAAGATCGAAGAAACGGTCGATAGAATGAACAAACAATTAGACTCAGTTGGTGTTTTAGAAAGAATAGAGGTTATTTCATTCAAGAGTCAACTGAGGTGGATATTAGAAAGATATGGGGACTCGATAAAGCACACTGGATCAATGATTGACATCGCTCTAAAGAATGGAGAGAACGTACTGCTGGAGGGTGCCCAAGGAGCAATGCTCGATATTGACCAAGGAACTTACCCGTTTGTTACATCCTCCGTAACAAGCAGGGCGAATGCCACGCACGGAGCTGGCATACACCCCGGCCATGTTACTAATTGTTTTGGAATCTCAAAGGCTTACACAACTAGGGTGGGAAATGGCCCCTTTCCTACTGAACTTCCCTATGACGAAGGACCGGGTCAGCACATGGCCATGGTGGGACATGAGTTTGGCACTACTACGGGAAGGCCCAGGAGAACCGGGTGGCTGGATATGGTCTCACTGTCTGACAGTCACAGGGTGAATGGGTACACAGGCATAGTACTCACTAAGCTAGACGTTCTTGGGGGCCTGGAAGAATTGAATATATGCACGAAATACGATCTCGAGGGTAAGTTAATTGATTATATGCCAACTAGCTGTGAAGAGCTAGCCCTCTGCAAACCAGTTTATGAGACGCATCCTGGATTCCCCGCATTATCAGAACAGGAATGGATCGAGATGGCTGAAATTGCTAGGGAGGGAAAGGAAGGTTTCAATGTCCTACCAGAAACTGCACTATCGTATGTTAGAAGGATTGAGGAACTATCGGGAATTCCCATTGTCAGTATTGGGGTCGGACCAGATAGAAAGGCGTCAATAGCCAGCCTCGGGGGCCCTTTCGATGTTGACCCCGAAGTGGCAACCTTCTAATTGACACGCTTAGACGCAGGGTCATGGGTTTCAAGTCAAATGCTCGTAAGAAGAGAGAGGAGTCCGGTGATACTGGTGATTCGAAGAAGTCCAAAGAGGAATTCGTAGGGCAGGTGAAGTGCGACGTTTCAGGTTGCAAGAACTGGGCGGACAAGAAGGTAGGAGGGAGAAAGCTAGCCTTCGATAGGGCCGCTGACGTTTGGGGGGAATCGGGACTCAGTAACGACTCTAGGAGAATAACCGTATGCAAGTCTTGCTACCGCACTTGGAAGAAAGCCAAGAAGGACGAGCCCACAGAATGGTCCTGATTCAAACTCAAAGAAACTATGACTGAAGTGAGCGAATGAATAAAGGAACAACGAGCAGAGTTGGGGACTTCATTTCAGGCGCTTTCTTGTTCTGTTTCGGCTTACCCTTCACTCTTGTTCCTTTCATGATATTTTCAACTGGAGCTTTCCTAGCGGATGGAATCTTCTTCACCCTATTCTTGTGTGCCTTCACTCTACCTTTCTTAGGGGCAGGTTTGTTTGTCCAATACATGGGTGCATACACAGTATGGATAGCGATTAGAGGGGAGATTGATCCCAGTTCCATCCCTAGGGAGCTAGAACCAGGTCCTGGTATAATTTCTATCTCGGAGCATCCATCAAGTGTCTATATCGGAGAGTATCTAAGGCAACCTGAAGCAATCAACGGTAGAGATTGGTATAGGAAAGAGAAATCCTCGCACCGACTCTACTACTATGCCCAGAACGAAGGAGGCTCTGCTGGTTGGAGCCTAGATAACAGAAATGATGCAGGTGCAAGGGATTGGTTCGATGGCGGATGGATGCCATATGAGGGATTTGAAATCCCTCTTGGGAGAAAGAAGTGGAACGTCGATGGTGAGGGTTGGGTTGATATTGAGGAATCAGAGGCACCTGAAGGGAACAAGAATTGGTGGGAATAAGCAACACTCATTCAGGTTATCCAACAGTAACAATGTTAGATGAGAGCCGTCAGCGAGTGATATGCCTGAACAACCAAGGAATGAACCGATATTGGGATATGCCCCCGGCAGTCCTGAAAGAGAGTCCATAATGGAAGAGATCGATAGGCAGATGTCAGAGATACTGGAGATACCTTGTATTGTAAATGGTGAAGAGGTTTTCACTGGAGTTACCATGCAACAGGTAATACCTCACAATCACGGGCATATACTGGCAAATGTCCACCTAGCTGGTAAGGAAGAGATTGAGTCCGCATGCTTGTCTGCTGTCAAGGCACAGCAATCTTGGATCGATATAGGACTGGACGCAAGGTGTCAGATTTTCGAGAAGTGCGCTGATCTACTTGCTGGCGAGTGGAGGGCTAAGGTAAATGCATCCACCATGCTCAACCAATCAAAGACAGTGTTCCAAGCAGAGATTGATTCCGCCTGTGAGCTCATAGACTTCTGGAGGTTCAACTGCCACTATGCGAGAGGATTCCATGATGACTTCCAGCCGCTCGTCTCCCCTCCTGGTGTAGTGAACTCCACGGAGATAAGGCCACTAGAGGGATTTGTCTTGTCAATAACCCCTTTCAATTTCACAAGTATCGCAGGAAACCTCCCAAGCGCCCCAGCCATCGTTGGTTGCACCAGTGTCTGGAAACCAAGCAGAAACTCATACTACTCAAACTACTTTCTCATGAGGTTAATGATGGAGGCAGGACTGCCTCCCGGAGTCATTAATTTCCTTCCTGGATCTGGTGCAGAGATTACAGGAACGGCTCTTTCCAATCCTGATTTCGCAGGTCTCCACTTTACTGGATCAACAGCAACATTCCAAGGCCTCTGGCAGGAGATAGGTAGGGCATTACCAAATCTAAATTCATATCCTCGGATAGTCGGTGAAACTGGGGGTAAGGACTTCATCGTTGCTCATCCTGATTGTGATAGAAGAGGACTTGTAGTGGCCTTGTTGAGGGGCGCATTTGAGTATCAGGGACAGAAGTGCTCTGCCGCTAGCCGTGCTTATGTGCCAAAATCTGTTTGGAGTGAAATATCAGATGAACTAATTGATGAGATTGGAAGTATATCGATGGGGGATGCCAGAGATTTGACAAACTTCATGACAGCCGTAATTGACAAGAGGGCATTCGATAAGATATCAGGTTATATCGATCGTGCGACTAAGAGGGATACATGCGAAGTCGTCTGCGGAGGAGGATATGATGACTCAGTGGGGTACTTCATACAGCCAACAATAATCCTGACTCAGGATCCTAACTCGGAGTCAATGATAGAGGAGATTTTCGGACCTGTCCTGACTGTCTACCTGTATGAAGACGATGACTTTGAAGAAGTGCTGAAGATTTGTGATGAGGCGTCTCCTTACGCCCTTACCGGCTCTATTTTCTCGAGTAGTGAGAAGAACATACAGAAGGCATTCGAGGCCCTCAGATTTACTGCCGGTAATTTCTACATCAATGATAAGCCAACGGGCGCAGTTGTGGCACAGCAGCCTTTCGGTGGGGCGAGAGCATCAGGTACCAATGATAAGGCAGGGGGCCCCCTCAATCTATTGAGGTGGATTAGTCCCAGATCGATAAAGAGAACTCTCGAAACCCCTCACGACTGGAAATATCAATTCATGCAGTCCGATTGAATCTGCCAAAGTTAATGTAGCTCCTCGGAATCGCAAAATACTGGGGAGCATTTGCTGAGAGGCCACCCCGTGTGGCGACCCATAGACCTGATCTGGATAATACCAGCGGAGGGAGAGAAATGGATACGAATATCGCATACGGATTGATGATTGCAACGCTTGGTGTCTTCGGTTACATCGGATATCAAGCATCGAACGCCAAGGAGATCGAGGCTGATGACTACCTTTCAGCTAGAGGTTCTCAGGATTGGTTGAGAATCGGACTCAGCCTATTCGCCTCCGGAATGGGAATTTGGATCCTATTCGCACCGTCTGAGGTTGGCTACTACGGTGGGTTCTGGGATGTCGTTGGTTATGCCGTCTCTGCATCCACGCCTTTCCTCCTACTGGCATATGTCGGTCCGATGATTCGAGAGAGGCTTCCCTCAGGTGTGACTCTGGCTGACTATGTCCGTATTCGCCTA
This sequence comes from Euryarchaeota archaeon UBA181, assembly GCA_002496725.1. Taxonomy (GTDB): domain Archaea; phylum Thermoplasmatota; class Poseidoniia; order Poseidoniales; family Thalassarchaeaceae; genus MGIIb-O5. Next base: position 36,871 of record DALI01000065.1, read on the forward strand.
GGTAGGCCAATGCAGGTCTACGTGGGTCTGATTTCGGTCCTATACATGTTTACATTCCTTTTCGCCGAATTCACTGCAATTGGAAAGGCAATGGAGACACTCTCAGATATGGAGCCATTGATTCCGATGGTACTAGTGGGAATCGTAACTGCGGGCTATATCTCCACTGGTGGCCTTCCTGCATCTCTCGCGACCGACAGAGTTCAAGCGTGGACCATCATGTTCCTCGTAGTCACCCTATTGCTCATTTTGTTTGGCGGAGATATCGAGGGATTGATTGCTGATGCTAAGGCATACAACCCCGAAGATTCATGGAGTATCGGCTCGATGTCGTACATGGATTCGTTTGAATCAGGTCTTGCACTAATTGTTGCAATCACCGCAGCAGAGATGTTCTCACAAGGCAACTGGCAGCGGGCTTGGGCGTCTGAGTCGGACGAGGCTCTTACCAAGGGCGCTTGGCTTGCTGCAGGGTTGGTGCTACCATTGGTATTCACTATGGGGGTACTAGGTACTGTTGTAGCTGGACAAGGGGCTGTAGACGATCCATCGGCCGCCTTCTTCTATCTGATCGAGGATGCAGGCGTACTCCTCGTAGCGGCTTTCATCGTCCTGGCCGTGGCTCTTGTGTGCTCGAGCGTCGACACTTTGCAGAATGCAGTTGTCGCCTCTGTCTCGAGGGATCTCGGCGATGGCATGATAGATCTACGGATTGCTCGAAATATGACAATCTCGCTAATCCCTGTGGCAATTTACCTAGCTACTGGTCCGACAATTCTCGGACATACATTCGATGCCTTAGGCGTTTTTGGGATATTCCTTTTCGCTGACCTGCTTGCAGCTGCAACGGTAATGCCAGTACTCCTCACCCTCTGGGACAAGGTGTCATCCAGGGGTGCGCTAGTTGGAGCTGTTTGTGGACTGCTCTCCGTAGTATTTTACGGCACATATACTGCAGATATTGGAACTGGCATCCATTACGTCTTCTCGCCAACCAACGAGTTCGGTCTAGCGAACCTTGACGTCTTCCTTTCAGCAGTCATAGGCTCATCACTAGTCACGGTTGTAACCTCCTACGCACTTCCTGATGCCGAATGACTGTCTTTGCGCTTTGTTCATGAATACAGACTCCCTCGCGTCGCCGTGAATGGAAGGGCGCCACTGTCTATTCTTCTTCCCTGGAGGGGAGTGTGGAGGCCAATGTGGTCCCGCAGGGAGGAAATGGGGGGGTGGATGTTCATCCTGTTCGTCTTCATCATTGGAGTGACTTGCGTCGCGATACCCTACTTCGCCTCAAACAATATCGCAGCAAGCTATCTTGGTACCGTCTGGGACCCTGAGATCGCATTTGATAGGGACTTCCCAGTGATCAATTGGACAATAATTCCCTATGCCGCCCTCTACCTGTTCTATCCCTTTACCTTGTTACTCGCTCCTCGTGATGACAGGGGCAGGATGGAACTCGCATTGGGAATACAAGGCCTGTTCCTAGTGACAATGTTTTGTGTACTATTCTTCCTAATCCTCCCAGCTGAGATAGATCTTAGAGATCAGTTGGACACTCATTGGGAGAGTAATCCGCCTAATTGGCTAGAAGATGCTCTATTCACTTTCATCCATGCCTCTGACAATCCTTGGAATGCATGGCCGAGTCTTCATATCGTCCATTCTTATCTTCTGGCTAGGCTGATGACTTTCTGGGTGATCAGAGAGTATCCGGAGAGTAAAGCAGCCTCCTTCTTTCTGGTTATTCTTTGGATTGAGTGGGTACTCCTCTGCCTAAGCATTCTCGCCACTAAGCAACACTACCTGTTCGACCTCATAACCGGTGCATTAGTAGGAGTAACTTGCTGGAGGCTCTTCCAACCATTAATGGATATGGTCGAACGCAGGGGGCCATCTGAGATGGCTATCGAGTTCGGCTGGCAGAACTAGTTATTGTATACTATCGGAAGAAAGGAGTTAGCCGCAGTCTCACAAGCGTTTGCAACATCATCCATCCTCTGTAAGACTCTGTACATATGCATAGCCGCTAAAGCATCGTCATCGCCTTCTGAGAACACAAGTGATGCGGCCCTCCCCTCGACTAGATCGGCCTCGTGCTCAGCCAGGTTAACCTGATCGACCAGGCTACCAAGCTTGTCCCTACCGGCTCTGGTGTACCCAGATAGTGTTAGGTCACGAAGGGCAGTTACTGACTCCTCGTACAGGGATGCAGTCTTCGCCACTGACTCGCCCATCTCCTTCAGGGCGGACCTAGCCTCAGCATTATCGTAGAGTGGCCTGAATGAAAGCTGCTCAGCCACATTCTGGGCATAGTCGGCAATCCTGTCCTGCTTGCTCAGCATCTCCATGAAATCCTCTGACCTTAGAAGCAGGCTCCACTGTCCCGAACCAATCTTCTTCCTTAGGTCGTTCTTGATATTGTCAGCATGAAGCTCCGCTTCGACCGTCGCCTCTATCTCCTTATCTGGATTTTTCCCATCAGCTGCCTTATTGACGGCAGTTAGCATGTGCCCAACGGTTTTGTTGACCGCCTCTGCATGAGTGTGGAACAACTCGAAGTAAGTCGGTGCGCCAGTCTCCTTCACACTCGCCTCGGCAAGTGCGTCCTCTACGTAGATCTCGTCCCCACTGGTCTTCCAGATAACGTATCCAACTCCTGCTAGTGCTATTGGAATCACGACTAGTAGCTTGATCGGGTCCGAAGCCACAGCGACGAATATCACGATGGAACCGAAGCCAGCGGCTGGGAGGCTAGC
>DALI01000021.1 GCA_002496725.1 Euryarchaeota archaeon UBA181
TCATGGTCATCGTCATGGTCATCAGTCATCATAGCCAGAGTAGTACTCTCGAATGGCCCGTCATTCATCAATTCGCACAAGTCAGCTATCAACAAAGATTCGTAGTCGAGAGTTATCTCACCAGTTGGCATGGTGTGAGTCATGAAAGAAGGGGGTGCATCAGCTCCGAGTGAGGAGAGCGCTGAATCGACCCAAGGCTCAAGATTCAAACCATGATAGAAGAATACATCTGCCTCTTGCAACCTGATGAGATCTGCGGCTGAAGGCTCATAGTCGTGAACTGGAATATTGTCTTGGCTCATGTAATCCATTTCGACGTGATCTCCAGCGACAGCCTTGACTAGCTCACCGACGTGGTAGGTAGAAACCATTACGCTTCCAAATACAGTAATTGGGTCTACAACCTCATTTTCATCGGCATCATTTGCCTCATCTCCTAAACATCCAGCTAGACTCGATGTTATCATTAGCACACTCAGTAGTACAGACCTGTACGTTACACTCTTCATAGCCCGGCCGCATGCTAATACATATTTAATATATGTTAATAACTAAGGAAAACGAAATTATTATTACTGAGTCATAGAACGGGTTTTTATGAGCAGGATAGTATCTTTCAGTACTGACAATGATTTTGCAGAAAGACTCGGAGAGCTGGTTGAGAAGTCTGGTTACAGGAACAGAAGCATGTTCCTAAGAGATGCGAGCATCCATTTCGCTGAAGAAACAATGCGTGGTAAACTAAGCGATATGGATGGTAGTCTTCAGATTGAGGGCACCACAGTAGTCTACTTCCAGCACAATGTTGAGAATAAGTTGGCCGAGATTAGGCATTCGGGGAATGTTAATGTCTCATCATACCATCACAACTGTTTGCCGGCCAGTCACTCGTGTGTAGATACCATGCAAGTGAGCGGGTCTGTAGATTCAATCAGGGAGATGATCGCAGAGCTCAGGAACATTCAGGATGTAGATCGTGTGGTCTTTGTTGTCGCTCCAGACCGTTTAGATGGATGCTGTTAGTGCCTCAGAAGAACAATTCTTCTTCCACTACCCTAGAACGATTGGTGTTGAGGACATCACTTCATCGCTGCATCCTTCCTTGTATTGCTCGAAATTCTCGATGAACATACGGGCCAATAGATCTGCTACATTATCGAATTTCTTCCTATCACTCCAAGTTTGACGTGGCTGTAAGATACTGTCCGGCACTCCCTCACACGTTGTCGGAACAGAGAACCCGAACCTCTGATCTTTCACGAAAACAACATCATCCAGATCCCCTCTGAGAGCCGCATTGAGTAGCGCTCTCGTCCACTTGATCTTGATCCTGCTACTATCCCCGTAGCCTCCTGCAACCCATCCAGTGTTTATCAGCCAGCACTTTGCGTCATTCTCTCTAATTTTCTTTGAGAGGAGGTCTGCGTAGATTGAAGGATGCCTTGGCATAAAGGGAGCTCCGAAACATGTGGAGAATGTCGCCTGGGGCTCTGTAATCCCGATCTCTGTTCCAGCTACCTTTGCAGTGTAGCCCGAGATGAAATGATATGCCGCCTGCTCAGGAGAAAGCCGTGATAGTGGGGGAAGGACTCCGAAGGCATCGCAAGTAAGGAAAACGACATTCTTCGGATTGCCTGCCATGGAATCAGCTGTTCTGTTCTCTATTGCCTCTATTGAGTAGGAACCTCTTGTATTCTGTGTGAGTGAGTCATTGTCGAAGTCTGGAGTGCCATCAGCGTTCAATACCACGTTCTCCAAGATTGTCCCCCTCATCCTAGTGGTGGCAAATATTGCTGGTTCGTCCTCCTCTGACAGATTGATTAGTTTGGCATAGCAACCGCCCTCAAAATTGAATACTCCTTCTTCAGACCAACCGTGCTCATCATCGCCCACCAGAGCCCTTTCTGGATCTGCGGAAAGAGTGGTTTTACCTGTTCCCGAAAGTCCGAAGAACAAAGCTGAATTCTCACCATCGGTATTAGCTGAGCAGTGCATGGGAAGAAGACCCTTTGCTGGAAGGATATGATTCATTATCGTAAAAATTGCCTTCTTGATCTCTCCAGCATAATGCGTACCTCCGATAATGACCAGACCACGATCCAAAGCAAGGATGACGAATACGCCTGAGTTAGTCCCATCCTTGTGAGGAGATGCCATGAGTGTGGGGGCATGTAAGATTGTGTACTTTGGAGTGTGTGCCTCAAGGTCTTCATTGGTTGCCCTAACGAACATGTTGTGCATAAAGGCAGCATGCCAAGCCTTCTCAGTCACGAGTCTCACTGGCATCCTATGTCTCGGATCAGCACCACAAAATGCATCCTTGACAAAGATGTCACTAGTCTGATTGAGATGCTTTCTGGTCTTGCTCAAGAGACTCTCGAACTTGTCCGGAGAGATGGGCCTGTTGACTTGCCCCCACCAAACCTCATCAGCTAGACCGGCCTCTTTGACTATGAAGCGATCATTTGGGGATCTTCCAGTCCTCTCTCCTGTGGTAGCTAGCAGTACCCCATGTGATGTCAGTTTGCCTTCTTTCCTTGAAACTGCCATTTCATGCAGTTTCTCCCAATCTAGATTCCAATGTACATTGCCTGTGACATCAAGACCGTGTTCAGATAGAGGGGTGTATGGTTTAGAACTGGAGTCCGACACAGCTCGGTCCCCCATGGTTCTCGACTAGGAGGTCTAGCTTCAAGGGTTACGGATGGGCAGTATTCAGAATATTATGAATTGACGTGTGTAGAATCTCTTTAGGGATGCGATTATCGCTCATATGCCCTACGCAGGGCAATGGTGGATGAGGACTCGGACGATGAGATCATTCGCGAGAGGGCTTTTCGAATTAGTGATAAGTTGGATCTTGGAGACCTGGTGGATGAGTCTCGGTTCACCAAAGATATAGTGATCTCAAAGATCGATGAGCAAGAAGATGAAGCTATTGGTGATGTTTTTGATCCGTTTGTTCAAAGTAAGTCATTGGGGGATATTGAAGAGGATGGAAGTGTAAAATCTGCTCCAGAAACAGATCTGATCACAGATATTTCCACTGATGGTGAAAGAGGTGTAAACTGGGTTCTGATGGGATCAATGATTTTGGTATATAGCGCCATTGGAATTCAGATAGGTCTGGTCTTTGAGCCTCTAACTGCTTCAATTTCCCTTATGTTACTAGCTGGTTTTGGATTCTTTCTTGGAGAGAGATGGTCCAACGACATTAGGCTAAGAATTCTTGGAATAACTTGGATAATTATCTCCATGAAGGTACTGTATGGATTAGCAATAGAGCTACAGAGGTGGGGGATTATTGGGGTTGAGGGACTAGGTATCCTCCTTCTGCTTGTTGTTGGACTGAATATAGCGGTTTCTTACCGGCATGACCATGACGCTATTGCCGCTCAATCCACGTTGGTCCTTCTCGCTGTTGGTTCTACTGCAGGTTCCCTATTTGGACAAGAGGGGGTTGCATTGATGATTCTACTTTCTACGATGCTAATGCATATGCTAGCGACACACAGGAAGTCGGGTAATTTAGCGGCTCTTGGAATCGCATCCTCAAACTTGTGGATAGGGATGCATGCCATCACCGGAGGATTTGAAATCGGAGAATTGAAGGTATTGTCCCTTGATAGGCCCCTACTTCTCTTCGTGCTAGTGATGGCCACTACCAGTCTGAATGCTGGAATGGCTACTCGTTTTGCTAGAGAAGAGAACTGGTTCTCGAAGGCCATGAAGGTATTGGGCTTAGGAAAGCCCGGACTATGGGGGGTATCTGTCTCCCTCGGACTAATGGGCGCGTTATTGGCGGTAGCGGCTAATAGAGGAGATATTGGCTATGCGTTAGGAATGGTTACTGTACTCGGTGGTGCATTCTCTGGTTCTTATCTCGTAGTCAGGGGCGTTACATCTAGGAGGGTGATTGTTCCACTAGCTTCTATGGCGGTATTTCTTTTACTTCTGCTGATATATGGAGAGTCTTTCTCGTCTTCATTGGAGCTTTCTGAGTACACTATATTCACTGTGATTGGTTGCATAACTGTTGCCTTCGTTATACTTAGGGACCAAGATAGTGTTACTGACAGAGTTCTCTGGATGGGCACGGTAGTAATTCTTGCATTACTCATAATTCTAGTTCCAGCAAAGTCTCCTGGGTCGGGAGGAGATGGGGGGATCATACTCCTAGGAATGCTGTCTCTTCTTCACATTGGAAGCGCTACTCTGGCAGTCAAAAGGAAATCTCCTTCACTTGCAGGAGTGACTGTCTTACTACCTTGGACCTGGATTATTCTAGAACAAACGATAGAAGAGACCCTGAGGACTTTATTGGTATCAAATAATTTCGAGGACCTTGGCAGTATAATACACCTCGAGCCGTTTCCTCTGGCCTTCTATCTGTCGGTCTGCTCCTTGATGATGATGATAGTGAATGAGAGGATGGGGGAGGCAAATGTGAACCTAGCTTCAAAATTTCTAGGTATTTCGGAGATTTCAGCTTCTATCAGAGACTCGGGGGCCATACAGCTCTGGAGCCTAGGATTATGGTTGCCCATGATATCAATTGTATTCATGGCCCAATTCGGAGCATTCACTTCTCCTACGTTATTAGTAGTGACAGGACTATTGTGGGGCTTGCACGTTTTCGCGCATGCAAGAGGCGTGAGAATTGGAAAAATAAATCTCATGATTGGAATTATTCTCATCTCGGGGATGATGATACAGTGGAGGCATGGCCTAGGAGAATATTTCTCCCTCATCATCTGTATGGTGTTAGCTTCCATTCTTCTCATTGGCAGGGAGGATGACGATTTATTCACGATATCAATGGGTGCGATGGGTGTACCACTTCTTTTCCTGATTCCAGATAGAAGTGTTATTGTTGAGCTGGAAGGAATTTCATCTCTTCCTTCGATTGATCCATCTATGGCAGCTATATTCTGCACTGGCTTAATTTTGAGTATTTATCTCCCGAAGGCAGGACAAATAGAGGACTTGTTGAAACCTGCTCTATCCTCATTATGGCTGATGTCAATTTGTATAGGCATTACCTACGTTAAGGGCGACTCACTTTCATTGGCCCTCTCAATTGGGTTGTTCGTGGTTGCGACCATATGGCTGGTAGGAAAGGGTGAGTTGCGGAGGGAGATACAAACTATAACCAGAGTTAGTGAAAGAAGGGCTCTGGCCTCTGATAGATCGGTGCAGGCGGAAGATGAATCTCAGGTACGGACCTATGATGCAAGGGAGGCTGAGATGATTTCATCCAGAAAGAGAAGTCGAGAGAAGACGGAAACTGATGATCTAGAAGAATTGTATACCTCAGATATTAGTCATCGTCCAGTCATAGTAATAGCGGTTATGATATTGGTTTTCGTGGCTAGCATGGTCATAGGACTTACTTCTGGACCCAATCCAATAATGCTAATTGCCGTAGGAGCATTTGTTACGATACTAATTGGGGTTGCCAGATATAGGACCCGCCAGTTGGAGCTAGATCTTCCCCATATTCTTGGGATGGAGATGCCTATTGCACTAGCTATATCAGGTCTTGTGGTAGTGCATATTTTCTCTCTTTTAGGGCCTGGTGCTAGTAATGAAGATCTTTCTAGTATGGGCATTCTCACTATTCTGGTCGTTGAGCTATCATTAATCTCGCTATATCAACAGGACAATATGCTTGACAGAATACCAATTGCTATTGATTGGATCATATACTCGTTACTGTTTGATAGAATCCTCGGGGCGATATTGTATGAGTCAATGCCCTGGCCGCTTAGCATCGATCCATTTTCTGGTGAAGCCATGGAGTGGAAGGCCCCTCTCTTAGGGCTAGAGCTTTGTTTATTGGGAATTGTACTTGTTGGTTTCTGGATTGGTAATCTGAGACTGAGTAAAGGACGAGAAGAAGAAGATGGTTTCACATTGGGAGCCAGGAGTGTTTCGATTGTTTTATTGTCATCTGGGATAGGGGCCTTCTTCGCTGTAATATCAGTCCTGTACGATGGTTGGAGGAGGAGTCAGCCGAGTGCAGTAGGAATGGCGATACTGGGTTCGGCAATGACAATATTATCCATTAGTAATTGGATTGAAGGGGTATCAGAAATAATTAGTGAATTATACATTTTATCGGGGGTTATTCTTCTGATTTTACTTATATCAACAGTCCCTCTGAAAGGAGAAAAATGGACAATGACCCTAGCATTTAATGCACATTTATTACTTATTGTAGGAGCGTTATCGGGGGGTTTGTCGGGTTTAATTCCAGTGATCTTGATTCTTTTATCGACCACAGTGTGGGCGACGGGAATACTGCAATTGAGAAAGACTCTGAGAACATGGGGCTTAGTTGATTTGATTATAGCATTACTATTCTCAGTGACTTTTTACGGGGGTATACTATTCCAGCCGCAGATTCTCTTGTTTGGACTCTCAGTAGTTGCCATTGAATTGGGGTTAATCTCATGGTTGGGACTTAGGAATGAGGATGAGCTGGTTAACAGCTGATTGTTCATTAATGCGAATTACAGAGAACAAAGTGGGCCAACGTTGATGGCGGACGGGTGTGGCAAAAGACATGTGGCGCGGTCTTGGATATCGGATACTCCCGATGAAATAGAGCATCCTCCCGTACCACTGGGTATCAATAAAATGACGGTTCCGAGAGCATCGATACTACTCTCAATTTCCACAATTATGGTGATTCTTCTTTCATCTATCTGGATAGGAGTCTCAGCTTATGGATTCTTGAATGAATTGGAGGATTCATTGGAATCAGTTGATGAGTCAATGATTGAGATGGAGGGAAGATGGGCTTGGGAAGTCGATATGATTTTTGATACGTGTGATTCTAGGGAGGGGGATTGGTCCTGGCCAGAGAATTTGTCTTCACAGGATGACCTTTTTCTCTATCCCGGTGAACTAAGGTGCGATTGGGAGCATCAGGGCGAGGGAGATAGAGCATCCATTGTAATCTACAACAGGGGAAATCAGACTCTTGACTTACTACTGGAGATTGGGGGGCCTGATGTTTTGTTCTCAGATTCTGGTGATACACAGTATCTCATTAACGAAATGCCAGGGAATGATGCTTTGATATTGGAAATTGAGCTGACTGAAGACGTTACTGAAGGTGAAATAACAATCATTGCCTCGCACGTCTCGCTAATGTCTGCTGAGGTAAGACTGGATGTCAGTATTTTCCAAGGTATTGATTCGAGGTCCATACACATCGAAGAGGGAGATAGGGTAGAGGTAGAATACACTGTGTGGAATGCCGATACAGGAGAGGAGCTTGATAGTGGAACTTGGACCGAGAACGCTGGCGATCCATGGTTCTCAATCGAAGGCTTTGGTTGGTCGACTATTGGCCTAGATATTGATGATGACAGGGGAATAGCCCCGGGACTAGAGACAGGTACAAGCCACATCACTTTACTACCCCCTCCAATAGCGTACGGAAATAGCGATGGTCACGAGCTCCAAGATGTTTGGCTGAGGTTTGAGGTTAATTTAGATAGAGCTCCACTTTCAGGATAGTAGTATCAGAGGTAGAGGCATGTCTGATGAGAATACACACGCATCTGTTCGCCCTTCAAAATCGGTAGCGAAGGAAGCTAGCAAGAGAGTAACGGCCAAGCCAACTAGAAAGGGCGAGCCGTCGTTTCACATGACCGATCAAATGCGCAGACTTTCCACTCCTTGGGGGGTGGCTCTTGCACGCGCCGGACAGATAGATCCACAGGCATTAGGACCAGGGATTATCCTAGACGCGGCAGTAGGGTCTGGAATACAACTAATCGCATACTCGAATATCCTAAAAAGGCCCTCTCTAGGAGTAGAGATAGACGGCAATGTTGCCGTAATGTGTGCGGCTAATATGTTCGTAGCTGCAGACTCTGAAGATGTCCAGAGAAGTATGGACAGGGTGGTAATAGGCGATAGCACCGATTCTTTAGGAGTCATGAATGAGTTCTGGTCCAGTCTCAGGGAGGCCGGGACTAGGGCTCACCCCCCAGTTGCCATGCTTCACTTGGATCCTGCAAGGCCTAGAGATGCGCAGAATCATCATATCAATGAGATGGAGCCCCCTTTGGAACCTCTTCTCTCGTCCTGGAAACAATATCTCGAATTGGGACCAGGAGGGCCTTGTATAATCCTTGATTTGTCCCCTAGATTAGATACTGAACAACGATTTATGATTGAAGAAATTATTGAGAGGGTCTACCCTGGTTGTGGAAGAACCTGGGAGTGGATGAGTAGGGGAGGAGGTAGGGTAGACAGACTATCTGTGTGGATTGGTTCACTATCTTCTAGTGATTCCAGAAGGTGCATAAGAATGGGGACGAAGAATATTATGTCCTCCCTAGAAGGAGATGGCGGAAGTGTGAATGAGATAAAACTGAGTGAGCCCCCTCCATTTGACTCATGGATAACAATTGTTGATCCAGTTGTATTGGAGAGTGGATTGCAAGATGATTGGATTTCTAAGGCGATCCCAAAGGGGTCTGGCCACTCATGGATTAGGACTGAAGGCAGAAGGCCACTTCTGATACATACTGAACCAATCAATGAGGACGAGGATGTTGGAGGATTCGTGATTTCTAGTGGCCAGGTAGTTCAACATCGACTATCTGCTCCGGAGGAACACACTATTTCTCAAATTGCCTCATCTCTAGCTAGGTTGGAGATAGGGAGTGTGACCTTGAGGTGCTCCCTTGACCCGGAAATACATCCAAAGTTACAAAGGAGGTTGCACAAAATGATGAGGGAAATAGAGGGTTCGAAGTCATTTATGGTGGACCTTGAACTATCAAGAGAAACGGGCGATTATACTATGTTCGTCGTATGTAGAGAGATTTAATGACTCCTATGGACGTCCAATCGATTCAAATACAGAAGGTTTGTCGCCCGGATGCTTAACAGCCACTGGGTGACCGGTGAACGCGGGAGGACCGTACATGACAG
>DALI01000002.1 GCA_002496725.1 Euryarchaeota archaeon UBA181
TTCGACAACGACGACGACAACGATGGTCTATCTGACTGGTTCGAACAGAACGATGGTTGGGACATGACGGGTCAATTTGACCACGACAACGACGGCATCGACGATCATCTCGATGATGACGACGATGGTGACGGCATTCCTGACGATTTAGAGAACAACAACTTGGCTTGATGTTTCTATTCGTTCGGCCCGTGGAGCCTATGGCTACCGGAGACAGGACATCTCGGGGGCGATTCAGTCCCCGAGATGGACGCACAAAATCAGAAATCGAATAGTGTCGGTCTGCTCTTTGACCTTAGTTTTCCTACAGAGCTAAGTCTGTCTAGAGCACGCTTTATCCTAGCGTCACTAAATCCCCACTCCTTCTGAAGGAACTGTACTAAGTCTTCCTCGATCGCAGGTCTTGATTCGGGAATAGGCTCTTCGTCGGTTGGATGATTGTGAAACAATGATCTTATTTGCTCAAGATTTTCTGGTAAATCGAATCCCTTGAATGAGGAAACTGCCTCCATACTCCCATGCTCTTTGATTAGCTTTAATCCTGTTTTTGGCCCAATTCCCTTTATCCCAGGGTGAAAATCCGTTCCCACCATTATCCCCAAGTCAACCAACTGACTTTGTGAAATTCCTAATCCACCTAGCATCTCATCTAGGGAAATCATCTCAGCTTGCATCACTCTACCAAACTTCCTAGTACCGTGTGCAGTAAGATTCCTTATCATAACAGGTGAGCCATACAGCAGAGTATCCCAGTCTTGGCTTGCTACAGCACCTACTATTCCCCTCTTGCACATGACAGCGGCCGCACCTTCGGCTTCCATTGGAGCCTCAATCCAGACTAATCCCATATGGTCAAAGAGGAGTTTTGTCTGTGCTACCATTTGTGGAGTATATTCCGCTGTTTGTGGACCTAGTTTCTTGGCGGATGACACATCTCCTTTCTTGATTGCATCCTCCCATCTACTCTTGGCATCAATCTTCCTACTCTTCCTATCATCTAGAGTTGCACGCTTGAGATCGTGTGGCCTTCCATCGAATACGAAAATTGGGTCTATTCCCTCTGAGACTAATATTGACGCCCTATCAAGAAAACCCATCAGATGAGAAACCGGTTTCCCTTTGTAGGAAAGTGGCTTTCCATCATCTCCAGTCATGGAGGTGATGAATTGGTAAGCATTCAAGAAAACATCTACAGCAACTTTCTGGCCTGATAGATCGCTAATTTCTATGGGAGATGACGGGGCTAAATCTTTGAGATTACAACCCATATCCGCTCATCCTCATACCCGGGGATATGTCAAGGCATTTAGGGTTGAAGTCCTGGTCGATTACGGAGGAGGAGTGGTGGCGAGCTTAGCTTTAGTTGGAACCGGCTGGCATTCAAGGCTATTTAGGGAAGAAATATCCGCTCTAGTCGGAGATATTGAGATTCTCCATCCTCGTATCGTTTCTTGTGAAAATAAGAGGGATACTATTCACAAGCTAGGGAGATCATCGCTTCTAGATGAAGTACTCATAATGGGCGGTAATAGTTTACTTCCAAGTTCATCTAAATCACAAGTAGACCTCTGTGAGAAAATAGGAGAGTGGGCATTGGAATCAATGGAGGAAGGTGATTTTGCTGTTAGAGCTAGAAAGATAGGGGACCTCCCTGATTCAATCAGTAGTAGAATCTTCGAGAATGCCGTTGGGAGAGTTGTTTCAGCAAATGGGAGGAAGGTGGATTTGGAAAAACCTTCTAATGAAATTGTGATAGTCATTGCAGGTTCGAATGATAGGACATCACATCCAGATCCATTTAATCCTGGAGAGGTTATGATCACATGGGGGCTAAAGGAAGGGAGATGGTCCAAGCAGGACTTCTCTGGAAGGTCACCAACTGAGAGGCCATACTTCAAGCCAATTTCATTGGAGCCAAGACAAGCTAGGCTACTGATATCCCTAGCCAGCATCCCTGGCAGAGATGAGCCTTTGGTTATCGATCCTTTTTGTGGAACTGGTGGTATAGCAATTGAGGCCGCCTTACAGGATTTTCAGGTTCTGGCCAGTGACTTGGACTCAAGAATGGTAGACGGAACCAAGCAAAATCTCAATTGGGCAGGAAAGGAATGCACTGTTGAGAGGTGGGATGCGTCCAATCTTTCTGAGCTGTGGGGATCTCGGGAAGGATGTGCATTTGTTTTCGATCCACCATATGGGCGTAGCTCTTGGAAGTCTGATGACTCTGTAGAAATATTCCTGAGTGTCCTGAATGAGGCTATGAAAATCGATCCTAGGGGAGTAGTCTCCACTATGCTTCCCGCAGGCCCTGATATATTGGATTCTGAGAGTCCTGGAGACTCGTTCGTAATGGGGAGAAAATGGTCTGAATTAATGAAGGAAATAAATGGAATAGGGTGGAAAGTATCTCTTTTCTGCCCTATTAGAGTTCATAGGAGTCTTGTGAGGGTTATCGTGGTCTGTCATCCGTCGGATTGAATACTGAACGCCTCCGCTCAGCGGCTGGACTGTTGGTGTAGTCTGGATATCATCTGGCGCTTCGGACGCTAGGACACGGGTTCGAATCCTGTACAGTCCACCACTATCTTCTCCAACGTGAGATTACATCATCTCCAGCTTTGAATTGCTCGAACATCGCCATACCTTTCTCTTCCAGAATTTTTTCTTCGAATCCGACTCTCGCCCCATCTAGTTCTACAGGCGACTTGCATATGTGTGCAAGGTCGACAAATCCAGAATCGAGAAACCTAGACCATGTATCTGGACCGCCCTCTACCAACAGTGTCTGTATCCCCCTATCTCCAAGCATATCTAGTATCCGAGAAATAGGCAATTCACCATCTAGATCCGTCATCACAATCCTCTCAACATGATCATGGTCGTCTTCCGAATCAGGCTGGGAAACGTGAATAAGAAGAGTATCGGCCTGACCATCGGTCATTATCTTGGAATCCGTTGGAACTCGGCAGTTGGGATCTACTATCACCCTTATTGGTTGTTTTCTGGGACTTATCTCAACACCTCTAACAGTGAGTGAGGGATTATCTCTGAGTACTGTGTTAATGCCCACCAATATTGCCATAGATTCGGCTCTGAGTTCATGGACGAGTCTCAATGACTCATCTGATGAAAATCGTACTGGCTGCAGATTTATGTCACGATCAGTAAACCCATTAGCATCTAGAGCGGCCTTGATAGTAACAAATGGCCTCCTATTCTGACACCAATGCATGAACCCCCTCATTTGCTGATTACACTCATCCTCTAGTGAGCCGATACTAACATTTACTCCATTCGCTATCAGAGATTTAGCTCCATCTCCCCTTACAGTGGGGTTTGGATCCATGGCCCCTATGACGACTCTGTCCACCCCTGCCCACAGAAGAGCTTCTGTGCAAGGAGGGGTCCTCCCAAAGTGATTGCATGGCTCTAGAGTGACGAAGGCGGTTGACCCCTGAGTAGGGACACCTCTGGACTCAGCGTCTGCTATGGCCATTTGCTCTGCATGCAATCCACCGATATGGTCATGCCATCCCTCGGCTATGACTTGCCCTTCTCTTACTAAGACACAACCGACTCTAGGGTTTGGCATAACCCTGTGTCCACCTCGAGATCCCAGCTCGAGAGCAAGGCGCATGAATCGGTCATCTTCATCCATTTGTGAATTAACGAGATACTATCTTCGCTATGATATCTTGCTTCGGCAGTATTGAAGTCCTATGCTAGCACTCGGCAGGACGTGACGCGAGTGGCCTGCATTGTCAATCCTAATGCCAGAGACGGTAAGCTGGGTAAGAATTTTCACAAAGTAAAAGCGGCTCTAGAGTCATCAGGCATAGATTACGACATATTCATGACAACAGGAAAAGGCCATGCAATTGAGATCTCCAGTGACCTAAGGGACAGTGACTACGACTTAGCGGTTGCAATAGGAGGGGATGGTACTGTACACGAGGTAGCTAACGGCATTAGAGGGTCCAAAATGAGGCTTGGAGTTATCCCCATGGGCAATGGTGACGACTTTGCTAGATCGGTTGGAATACCACTAAATGACCTTCAGGGAGCCATCTCAATACTGAAAGAGGGAGTAGACTATTCTGTAGGGGGAATAAGAGTTGAGGGTCTAAGGGCTCCGGAATACCCGGGTATTCCCTCCCCTAAACACTACGCTGTCACTGGAACACCTTCTAGGGATGAGAATCTTGTACGTTGGAGTTTTCTAGAGTGTGACGGAGGTGTGACATCATCCATCAATAGGATGAAGGATGAGGGGCACTTCTCTTGGATAAGTGGTCAGAAGAAATATAAATTTCTAGCAATAAAAGCCATACTTGGCTGGAAGAGTCAAATGGCGTGGATCAAGGTTGATGATGGCCCTGGTAGGAAAGTGGATCTTACCGGACTTTTCGCTATGATGCAAGCAGAGACATTTGGAGGGGGTTACAAGGTAGCCCCTGGAATGAGTCCTTTTGGAGACAGCTCCAAAATCGTCCTAGCTTTTGGACTTTCGAAGAGTCAGATGCTTTGGGTCATGGGACCTCTAGAGAAAGGCAAACATGTTGGGAAGTGGGGTAAGATAACCATGGAATCTTGTAGGAGCTTTGAGATTAGTGCCTTGGACAAGGATGGTAAACCTACTCAAGATCATGGGCATGACCCTCCACTCTTCATTAGCCTTGATGGTGAAATCTCAATGACAACTCCCGTTAGGTTTGATTTCCATCCAGACGTCCTAAACGTTCGTGGGGGAGCTAATCCTCCGAATATGCAATGAATAGTAGAGTCTCGATAATGGCGCAGACGGAGAGATTTGAA
>DALI01000056.1 GCA_002496725.1 Euryarchaeota archaeon UBA181
CCCCCTGACTATCTCAGCAACTACAGATGCTGTAAAGAGTGTCAGCGCTGTTACTATGTATATGAAGGGACTCGAAATCTTGAATCCGGTATCTTGTACGATGTACCAAGAGGCAGGGGATTCCAAGTTCGGCTTGATGAGCTCAGGTATACTGAAATCTCCGGAAAGTAAAACAGCGAGTGAGGTAATGAATGCAAGAGCCCAGATAGCAATCCTTCTGCTGACTCCCTCGTCCGAGTCATCGATTCCATCCTTGTCGAGATAGCGAGTTAGAAATCGAGTTCCGATCAATATGGAGATTGCGAGGATGAGATTTGCAGTCTCTGGTTGCGGAATCCAATGTCCTTCCTTGCTTATGTAGAACAGGTCAAACAGAAAGAATTCCTCTGAGAAGGCTGGTGCCCACTCTCTGATTTGGATGGATACGAAGAAGAGAAGGATTGCTAGTGGGATATTTCGGAAGAACTCGACATAAGCGGTTGCGAGACCTGCAGCGAGCCTGTTGTTAGAGAGTCTGGAGACCCCTATGAAGGTTCCAAGAATTGTGCAAAGGACTATGCTGATGAGAGTAACTCTCGCGGAGTTGATGACTCCCGCTCGATAGAAGGTCCAACGGGAATCATTAGATGGGTCTATTTGCCATGGCCAATTTGTCACAGGGAAACCGCCGACATCATTCATGAAATCATAAGATAGTATCCAGTCCTCATTGGTCTTGATAAGGTACATCACTCTGAGTACCAAGAATAGAAGGAATGGGATTGCGAAGAGGAAGACTGTGGATGAAAATTTCTGGTCTTGTGTGGTGGGATTGTGCCTTTCGAGCGAAAGATCCCATGCGGAGTATAGGAATACCGCAAGAAGAAGGAGGGAGAGGAATGAAACGACGTTTTCAAATATGCCAGTGAAATATATTCCGAAGGCTGGAAGTAGGATTGGAACTAGAAGGGTGATCAAATAGAACGATATTACAAGAAAAGTTAGTGAAGACTCAAGGGGTGCTTCAAACCATATTTTTCTCACATCTTTCGGTGATCTAAGGGTATTCATTAGGCATTCTAACATCCCATTGACTTCGTCGAATACGAGTATCAAACCTCCAGTTAGAAGCCCAGCCATGACCATCCATACCTGGTATTTAGGCCTGAAATCTAAAGTGCTAGAAAGATAAATCAGAAGGAAAAATCCGAGAACCATTATGATGGTCTTGGAATAGCCCCTCCAGTCTCGTGGATTTGAGAAGAAGGACCTATATTCGTTACATGCCAAAGTGAAAAAAAGGAGGAAAATAGGTCCGAGAATCCCTAGAGTTTCAGATAGAGAGTAGTAAGAGTCGTTCAGTTGTAGATCGTTTACAATGACGCTGACGGCAATACTGTCAATTATCTCCTTAGAGAGTGAGAAAAACTTAGTGAAGTATTGCCACGAGAAGAAGATAATCAGTAGGTAGGCAGCGACCCTAGGTGCGTCATTAGGGCTAGGCCTAAATTTGGATGTCAGTTCTTGGTATTCTGCACGTGCGGTATCCACTAGAACATCTCCGGAAATTGATTTAAATGGGCCCGGGGAGTACATGCCCCCCCGGGCTTTACGTACGCGATTGGACTAAGAGTTCAATCAGCGCCAAGCTGGTGCGTACATGAGACCGCCCTCGGAAACGAGTGCATTCTCAGTCCCTGCTCGAGGTAGGACACATCCAGACATTTCATCGGAACCACTGGTTCCGTCATAAGTACCATCGCAGAACGACCTGTCGTATGCCTCACCATAGTTACCTACAGCAGTTAAGACATCAGTCATGAAGTCGGCATCAAGAGGGTTCGCCTCTGTTCCTAGCCAGCTGCTTCCGGTCAGGAAGCGAGTAGTTGCCGAGTCGGTTGGCGCACTATCTAGGTTAGTTGAGGTTAGTCCCATCTCCTCGGCTGTGACCATTCCGAACCAGACCCACTGAACAACTTCCTTCCACTCAGTGTCATAGTCTCTTACGGCTGCAGTCAGAGGTTCCTTGGAAAGATATTCTGCACCTATCCAAAGGTCCACACAGGTGGTTCCATCAGCTTGCTTCATAGCGCACTCTGTAGCACCTCCCTCTCCATCAAGCTGCCACTTGTAGGCTGCCATAGCGGAATTATCACCGGTATATGCGTCGCACTCTCCGCCGACGAAGGCAGCCCTTGCGGCTGTAGCGTCATCAGCGACGAATGCAGTAGGAGTTGCCCCCCAACTTTCGTCCCAGTCAGAGATGAAGTCCTGGATGTTACCCTCAGTAGTAGTACCGGTAGCGACACAAATAGATGCACCACCCATATCATATACAGATGGAGTTCCATCGTTTGCTAGCTTTTCACCGTTGACTAATATTGCTTGTCCGTCATAGAAGTTTATTCCTGCGAAGTCAGCATTTAGATCAGCATCCCTACTAGTGGTCCAGGTTGTAGTCCTGATCAACACATCTATCTCGCTGTCTCTTAGGAGGTTGAACCTCTCAGAGCCACTTGAATAGACGTATGTAACGTCAGTTTCAGGGTTTAGACCGATTGCCGCGGCAATTGCCTTACAATACTCTACATCCAGACCCGTGTACTCCGAGTCTGTATTCAAGTACCCCATTCCCCACTGCTCTGACTTCACGCCGCAGTTCATTGAACCACGCTCGTGAATCACGTCTAGGGTACTGACGGTCGTGGCTTGGGCAATTCCTTCCGCCAATCCTTCAGCTCTTGCTTGATCCACGTCATCTTGTGTGACGTC
>DALI01000069.1 GCA_002496725.1 Euryarchaeota archaeon UBA181
TTTCAAGGATACAAGTGGCCCTTCCCTGAACATCCTAATCAAGCTGATGTCAATAGTATCTGTCGTTATCGCTGGATTACTCTGATAATTAAAGCGTCAGTCTCTTGACTGTAGTCCCTGTCGCATAGCCATGAGTGTCCACTCTGCTATTGGCATGGCCTGTTTGATGGCGATGTGCATTCTCTCTGGTTGTATCGAAACAGGTGATTCTGGGCAATCGGAAGAATCTGCAGATGACGATATGCTTCTCCCAGAATGGGAAGTTGGAAAAAATTGGCTGTACACATTCATAACACCACAATTCGGTGAAGATAGCGCAAGGTTGGTTGTTGCAGAAATTGATAACGAATCAGGAGATTATCAAGTCGGTATTTCCTCTGAGAGAGAAGCTCAGAGACACGCGGTAATCAATCATAATCCATTTCTGGGACGAATGACAATTAATGGCTTGTCAGTATACGAAAATGGGATACCACAACAAGTATTCTCATTTCCATGGGTCATCGGTGATGAATGGTCATTCACCCTCTTCGGACAAGAATGGAGTGCTACTACTGTTTCCATAAATAATGGAAATGCCAGAGTAAGTGCGGAATCTTCTGAAAGTCATGAATTGCAATATACATTCAGCGGAAGTGATGGTTTCCTAGAAAGGCTAGTTTGGGAGGACTCGGACGGACGAAACCAGTTACGTATGGATTTGAATGTCGCCAGATCAAACTATCAAGGAGACGTATTCTTCTACAGGGCTGGAGACTTAATTGATCGTCTGTATGAGGAGAATGACCAGGAAATATATGACTCATTTTTCGACGATGGACACTCATCAGAAGGAGATTGGAATACCTTAGTTTGGTATCTTGATGTAGAAATTGCATCCAATGGAGCCTCTTCCGGTTCCCTAACAATGAAGGATCATGCTGGAGCTTCCCCCCTTACTCGTGCATGGGGGTCCGGAGCGACAGAAAAGGGAGCAATAGGCACCATACCTTCCAACTCTGGAGAGTACTCACTTACAGTTACGGTTCGTGGCCAATCGTCATACGTCCACCTCAAGGTTGCAGGGGCATTGGTTTTCCAATGGAATCTATGAGGGATTGGATGAGTAAGGGTACGCTCATAATGATGCACGGAATGACTGGAACATCTGAAAAGATAGAGGAGCTCGCACGTGGACTGACTCCCGATGAGTGGTCTACTTTATGCCCTCAAGCAAAGATTAGGCATCCTACTAAAGGAGGATTTGCATGGTGGCTTTTCGGGGAAGGCATCTCCGAGGATGAGTCAATATCCCAAATGGAAGACTCATTATCAGGAGTCTTGGAAATATTACCTGATGGTCCGATAATTGTTGGTGGCTTCTCACAGGGAGGTGCGATGGCATCGGCCTTGCTAGAGACTGAGGCGAGTAGTTCGATAATAGGACTAGTATTGATTGCTACAAAAACAGCTAGGCCTAATGAATTGAGAGGGTCGCTTCCATTCCTGAAGCCACGACCTGTGATATGGATGCATGGAGAGCGCGATCATTTGGTTCCACTTGACGTCGGCATGGAACATATCGAAATCTTTGAGGAATCCGGTTGGCCCGTAACTAGGTTGGAACATGGAAAGGGACATATGGTTAATCTCAAACAATTCGAGGAGATGCGTGAGAATATCTCTATGATTGCGAAAAATTCTCAAAGGTAGTCAATCAGATGATCGGAGCCTCCGACAAATATCGGGGAATCCTGCCTTAAGTCAAAAACCATAGGGACAGTTCTATGGCCCGTCTCGATGATGATCTTCTTTCTGAGGCCCTCATAGTGGTCCAAATTAATCTCAGTATATGTTAGATGATTAGCTTCCAAAGTTCGAGCGGCTCTGGTACAGTATGGACAAACTGTTTGACTGAAGAATAGAAAGTCCGTATTTGCGGACCTGAGGTGTTCAAGCAGAGACGCCATCCGGTTCGCCTTCCTCCCACCATACCTCAGAAGCTTCTCCTAAGTCTCCACCATAATTCTCATCTTCATCATTACCTAGTCTCCCTTCCAAAACCCTATCACATTCATCTGGGTCTATGAATACCAAGAACCAGACCGTGAATAGAGTTAATCCAGCCCCAAGATAAAGTGCTGAGATGTAATCAATTATCTCGACCATGGTCCCTGTAAATTGGTATGCGATGACCGCAGATAGGTTGAACATCGACATGTAAGCAGTGAACTGAGTTCCACCGGCCTTGCTGTATGTTAGCCTCATGGATACTGAGATGATGCAAATCCAAGCAATTCCTGTGACAATAGCCCTGAGGCAAAGATAGACTGTCATAATAGTGGTGTTATCCCAATACGGATTTAGCATGGCGAGTCCGGCGTTGCCTAGGGCAAGTAGGGTGAAGCCAACCATGGCGACCTCCCGAACACCGAACTTGTCCCCAAGGAATCCTCCTAGGATCTGTCCTCCCATCAGGAACAAGATGACTATACCACCCATTATTCCATTGTACTTAGTCTGCGACCAACCTGCCTCGTTGATGAAGATATCAACCACAATTGGATCCACGAAGACGTACATCTCCGATAGGAGGCACAGGAAGATGAGAAGGAATGAGGATTTCAGGGAGAAACCCTTGACTATGTTGTAAGCCGGAACTGCAAGCCCGGTCCTAGCAGATTCTCCGAATGGGTTGGAGATCTGGAATTGGGAAATCGCTGGTAAGAGGAACCTGCCTGCAAAAATTCCTATCATAGAAAGGAGGAAAGCGTACCATCCAATACTCTTGAGTGGCGAAGCGAGGGTACTGAACACTTCCTCATTCGAGACGAGATGAATTATCCCCAGTGCGCCACCGACTAACATCACGACTATGCTGGCCCAAAGAAGAGCGGCGACACCCTGAATCCGCTCCCCATAAAGATTCCGAGAAACCCAATTAGCGACTCTGAAGCCATCCTCGAAGTCCCCCTCCCATGGTAATTCTTCATCCACCTCAATTGATTCTGACTCTTCTGGTTCAGGCCCCTCCCAAAGGCTGTTTCTAGTAGAGGAGCTCTGCCAGGGGAAAAGACGATCGCCGGGCCTCTCCCTCAGGAAGAGAGGCAAGCACATTATCAGAGCCAGGAGGGGAAGTTGGGCCATTATTGCGGCCTTGATCCCATAGTCCACTACCAGCATTCCAACTACTGCTCCGCCAATGATGATGCCCCCTCTCTTGGCGGCGAACATGAAGCCGTTAGCCTTGGCGACCTCATCGGGTTGAAGAACGTCGACTGCCAAGGCATCCACGCTCACGTCTTGTAGTGACGAGAACAGGTTATGGATGAAGAGTATCAGAGTCACGAGCTCTATGGATGCATTAAGATCGGAAACGAATAACAATGCGCCGAGAGTGACTATCATACCAGTTTGAGCAAAAAGGATCCAAGGTCTCCTGAGGCCGTAAGAGGGCATTTGTACTGCATCAACCACTGGGCCCCAGATGAACTTGAATGTCCAAGGAAGGGCTATGGTTGCAAATAGTAATGCAATCTGATCGGGTGCCGCACCGTTAGCAACTAGGAATGCAACGAATGTGACCATGGCGAATCCGGCGGGGAGCCCTTGAGCAGTATATAATATTGAAAGTGAAACATACCGTCTGAATTGGTTCTCAACCAATGTCTCTCCATCATTCCAAGAATCCATGGCGGAATTGAGCCTGCCTGGGATCAGGCGAGGATCAAGTACTGAGCCGACTTTACTAGTGATCGTGTAGATTCCCATATCCTCAGGTACGATGAGTCCGCCATCTTCACCTCTGATCTTCGTAATCCATCGCTCCCTTACCGAAACAGTCCCGATAATTGCAATTGAAACTAGGAATGGAATCCAGAATACAGATGAAGGGAGGTTCTTGAGGTCTCCCGAGGGACCTCCGGATACGACGCCATCAACGAGAATGACTCGTCTTGAGTCGATTGGAGATATGCTATCCTCAGACACAAGTAGTCGAGCGTAGATAGTGGAGTTGCCTGACTGGCCGTGGGGATCTAGCTTCACCCTCCACTGACTCCAATCGCCCGAAAGATCCGCTGCGCCCTTCCAAGTGCCACCTCCGACTCGGACCTCCACTAGTCCCATTCCCGGAGCCACCCCTGATGCGGTGCCTGAGATGTAGGACTCGTTTCCTATTTGCTGCAGGGTTTCTACATCCATGCTGACGTTTAGTGATCTGTCAATGCTTCCTGCCGCCTCGACGAATGCCATTGGATCTGCCTGCCCATATCCAAACTCGTTATCTGGACGCGTCTCTAGTATGCTACAATCATTAAATCCTGGATCATCGAGAAGTTGCAAATCTCTCTCGATGGAATGAGCCGAAATAATATCCTTGAATTCTGAAGGAGTGATATCCGGATTTGCCTCTACCATCAATGCCGCAATACCTGCCATAAGTGGTGTAGCCATACTCGTTCCCGACTTACTGGTATATCCATCACTTGATGCCGCATCGGGAGCCATGATATTGGAACCAATAGTTGCAACATCTGGCTTCACTCTCCCATCAGAAGTATAGCCTCGACTGCTGTAAATGGCTAGTCCTAGATCCTTATCTAGGCTCGCAACAGTAACTGGAAGTTGGGCATCGCCGGGGCTGTCTATGGTGTTACAACCTGCAAAGGTAGCTCCACCGAACTCATTTCCAGCTGAGAGGGTGGTGATAATTCCTGCCTCGACAACAGAATCCATCTGCCTACTCCAAGCTGAGTCGCCATTGTTATCAAAGTGAACCTCTAGCTGCTGTTCCCCAAGGGAGGAGGTAACGATATCGATTCCGTACTTGTCCTTATTCTCTATGGCCCACTGAGCCCCTTGGATAACATCCTCTATATCTCCATCGCAACAGGCTAAGATGTTAATTAGAAACGCCCCTGGGGCAGCTCCAACATACTTTTGTCCAGTGACAGGATCGGTTTGCCCTCCTCCTGAACCTACTGCAATACCAGCTACGTGGGTCCCGTGAGTTCCTGAGTCGTAAGAAGTGGAAGGATCTTGTTCGGCATCCATTAGTACTGCATCATAGAATGCTATAATCTTCGGATCGCAATCAACAAAAATTGGATTTGGATCTAAGGGGTCTGGGTCAGGTTGCTCACAACCAGTCGTAAAGGGCTCATCGTCCATATCGTTCAAGCCCTCGTGATCTCCTCTAACACCAGTATCCAAAACAGCAACTACTGAGCCTGTCCCATCAAAGCCGAAGTCATTCCAAACCTGATCCACCCCCATGTTAGGGACGGCCTCATTCATGTGAGGTTCTGCCAGACCGAGATCCTCGATCATTACTACTCCGGGAAGAGACCTAATTCCCTCTGGAGAAAGTATGGTTTCGAACGGAGCAGTTGCTGAAACAGTATCGAGATATTTGAGACGAAACGTGACTTTGACCCCTAAGCTTTCTAATTCCTCAACATCCGCATCGGAAGGATGGTGGTCATAATCGATGAAAATTCTGGCACTCCCCGATTCTGCTCTCTTCCACCAGTCTTGTTGGGTTTGGGAGGGTTGCTCTAGAAGCCATTCAAGTCTATCGTCCAAGGAATTGCGATCCTTGTCTCTGCTCCAGTGGGACCACCAGTTAGAATGTAGTTCCGATTCCACACTTTCTTTCCACACTCCATCAGCATCTAAGCCCCCCTTTCCATCTTGGATGGGTTGAAGATTGGAAGATGCCAATGGCAACAACATTAGCAATATGATGAATGATGCGGTGGCTATGTTGCGTCCCGCCATGGAGTTGGCCGGTACTGTTTACGTTTAGGGCTTCGGACTGAAATATTACAACTCAACTTCAGATTATACACACTGGAGATTGGAAATTTTTGTATGATAGGTACTGATGGAGATGCTTTGACCGAAAATGAATGGTATGTATAGCCCCTCCGATAGTCATGGGCGATGGCATAGCTGATGCGATTGAAGCGTTCTCCAAGGGAGATCCTGTGATGATTTTTGACTCAGATTTCAGGGAAAGAGAGACGGACCTTCTTTGGCCTGCTGCCAAAGCGACTCCGGAGATAATGAGAAGACTTCGTAAAGACTGTGGGGGTTTACTTTTCCTCGCAATTGGTGACGAAATAGGTGAGAAGTTTGGACTCCCTTGGCTTCAGGACATACATTCAACTTCCTCCATAGTTGCAGATAATCCCGTACTTGGACAGTTGATTACCAATGATCTTCAATATGATAGCAGATCGGCATTTACTCTGTCCCTGAACCACAGGGAAACATACACCGGGATCACCGACAGGGATAGGGCCTTGACAACGAGAAGATTTGGTGAGCTGGCCGGAGAAGTGTATGAACTCTCGAGCTCCGAAGCTATGGAAGCTTTAGGAAAGGAGTTCAGAACTCCTGGCCATATTCCTCTTTGTAGAGAATCTCCCGGGGGACTTTCGAAGAGACAGGGGCATACCGAATTAGCAGTAGCCATAGCCAGACTGTCGGGAAATATTCCGTGTACGATAGGTGCGGAGATGCTTGATCCGGAAGGAGAT
>DALI01000073.1 GCA_002496725.1 Euryarchaeota archaeon UBA181
CCGCGTGCTAGGCCGCTCTTAGCCATTTTCACGGCTCACTTCACTTTTTGTCACACTATTGAGGGAATAAATCCCCGCCGAGCAGAGGCAGTAGCAGGCTTGCATCTCCCTCCACAACTACCTGAGACGCCTCTGGCCTAATCTTTCCCCAGGATATTGCTTCTCTAAGCCTAGCACCAGATAGTGAGCCATCGTACTCAGGCGCAGTCGTAATTGACACTGCAGAGTCCAAACCCCCTCTGTATTGATTCCACCAAATGACATGATGCTTGGAAATTCCCCCGCCTACCATTAGAGCGTGGCTTTCTTCTGCAGTCCAAGTAAGATCAGAGAGGATCTGTTCATCGGCTAAAACATCAATCATAAAGTCAGGTGATTTTTGTCTGTGCATGAATATCTGTGCTCCTATGGAACCATCTGTAATCCCAGGAATCACCACGGGGATTCTATTTTTTGCAATCCAATGTAATAGTGATGACTCATCTTCAATCCTATCTCCTAGGGCCCAACAAAGCTCCACACTACCGAAGCCCAGCCATGGATTATCTGGATTCTGAGACCGACGCTCGTCTTCAATATCCGATAGCCAAGGAAGAACGACGTTCTCAAGAATTTCTCCATAACATTCGTTTGGAACTATCACGTTACCCAATCTGTTGAGCCCCTGCTCTCCCAAAGCTATGTCATCAAGACTGAAGCTACCATGGAAGTAGTCCCTGAAAGTCCTAGCAATGTCATGATCTAGAGTACCACAAGTCGTAATTACGACATTGAAAGATTTTCTCTTCAAAGCTTCTAGAAAGAATCCCCTAGTTCCGGTTGCACACAGACAAGCGGGGAATGAAATCCAGTTCAGTACTCCTTCTGACCCTACTTTCGAAATTGATTCCTTCAATATGTCACGAGCGAATGCTAGCTTAGTTGCTGTGAATCCACCTGCTTCAGACATCTGATCTATGAGTGATGATATATCCTTCATTGAGGAGAAATCATAGTCCTTGACTGGCCGATTGAAGTCTTCACGCGAGTATCCGCTCACGTTTACCGCAATACGGGCGCAATTTCAATTAGTCGGGTTGCGGAGCTCCAAGATTCTATCACGGATATGCGCTGCTCTCTCAAAGTCCAGCCGCTCAGCAGCCGCTCTCATCTCCCTTTCCAATTTACTGACTAGACGATCCTCTCCAATTCCACCCTCCTCATCAGAGAATCCACGTCCCTCATTCTCGAATTCCGGTTGACTGACATTATCTAGAACCGAGTCTGAGGTATTCCACATCCCCGCGCCCAGTGAAAATTTCTGTGTAAGTCCCGAGACTCCCTTCTTACTCTGGTGCTTACCTACGAATCTTCTTCCTCCCTTCGCCCCCTTTCCAGCTGTTCCAGAAAGAAGGCTTCCGACGTCCTGTCCCATTGTTGGGAGGGCCTTTTGAATAGTCCTCGGGATGATTCCATTATTCTCATTGTGCTTATCCTGACGTTTCCTTCTGGAGATTGTCTGACTCATTGCAGCCTCCATGGCTGGAGAAATAGAGTCAGCATAAAGGATCACAATTCCATTCTGATTCCTTGATGCTCGTCCGATTGTCTGAAGAAGGGATCTCTCATTCCTGAGAAAACCCTGCTTATCTGCATCAAATATGGCCACCAACGATACTTCAGGTATGTCCAGTCCTTCACGTAGTAGATTGATACCCACGATAACATCGATATGACCCAATCTTAGAGCTTTAATTATCTCAGTTCTTTCCAAAGTATCAATTTCCGAATGCAGGTAGTGGGCCTTGATTCCATTTCTGTCTAGGTACTCAGCTACTTCCTCGGCGAATTTTATCGTCATTACTGTGACAAGAACTCTTTCGTCCCTCTCAACCCGGATATTTATCTCCGACATCAAATCTTGAACTTGTCCTTTGGTGGGCTTGACAACGATTTTTGGATCCAGTAGTCCAGTAGGACGAATCTCCATTCTCACTACCCCCTCTATTTTAGAAATAGTACTCTCCATTGTGGAGGATCCCGACCGCTTCTTCAACTCAGCAGTATTAGACCCACCACCACCACCAACGTGCATCAATTCCATTGGGACCTCTTGGCTGGTGACCTCTGCTAGATGCCTCAGCTCCCTCTCTCCTGGAGTAGCGCTAACATACAGCATCTGAGGTACTAATTCCTGAAATTCATCAATTCTCAGAGGTCTGTTATCATAAGCAGAAGGAAGTCTGAAACCATGATCTACGAGATTCTTCTTCCTTGAGAAGTCACCTCCGTACATTCCGCCTACCTGAGGGAGTGTCACATGGCTCTCGTCCATTATTACTAGGTATTTTTCAGGTCCACCATGAAACCTCTCTGCATTATTTGAGAAGAAGTCCAGTAGACAGTATGACCTCTCCCCTATTTCCCTTCGATCGAAGTGCCTAGAATAATTCTCTACACCCTTACATGATCCAATTTCATTCAGCATCTCCAGATCAAATTTGGCTCTCCCCTCCAACCTGTGTGCCTCAATGTCCATTCCATTTTCATGAAACCACCCTACTCTATCATCTAGCTCGTGCTCAATGTCTTCCAATGCCATATTGAAACTCTCTTCACTAGTCATATAGAATTCACGAGGGTGTATCCAAGCTTCCTCAAACTCATCTAGAACCTCCCAAGAAACAGCCTCACAGACCTGAATCCTTTCGATCCCTTCCCATCCGAACCTCACTCTTATTGGATCGTCTCTACTGGGCATCCAGATGTCCAGAACTTCGCCCCTAAGCCTAATGTCGCCCCTGGTTATCTCTCCTGAGACTCTGCGATATTGAAGTCCAACAAGGTCACGAACAATATCCTGTGGCTCCGCCTTCTGCCCAATCTCAAGACGTAGATGATTCTGCTGGAATACCTCGGGGGGGTTCAATCCGTATATCGTAGACACCGTTCCAATTGTAATGACATCCGGTCTTGAAACTAGAGAAGCAACAGTTGAGAACCTTTCTTGCTCTATTCGCTCATTCATCTGAAGCTCTTTATCGATGTACAAATCTCGTCCCGGAATATATGCCTCAGGTTGGTAGTAGTCGTAGTAGCTCACAAAATATTCAACTGCATTATTTGGGAATAATTCACTCATCTCTTGCCATAGTTGCCTTGCTAAGGTCTTGTTGTGAGATAGAATCAATGTCGGAATCCCCAGTCTTTCGATTATATTTGCCATAGCGAATGTCTTACCGGAGCCCGTGACCCCCATCAGTACACATCTTTCCTGTTTAGCATCTATTTGCTCCAATAGCTTGGTAATGGCTTGCTCTTGATCTCCTGCAGTGCCATAGTTGGAATTTAGGACAAACACATTATCACCTCAATCCAATAGCCCATCAACCGTTGGCTCAATCATCATGATCGCCGCTAGAAGTGCCCAACCAGTGAGCATCGAAACACGGAACAGTGTAGTTTGGAAATCTTCTAATCGATCCCTAGCAAGAATGACTGCAATATTCAACACAGACATCAGCCCAGCCGCAGCAAGAAACCAAATCTCGTCCATTGGATCTGAAATAGCGAAGCAGGCAAACCAGAGTAAAGTGAGTTGTATAGAGGTCCTTGTTGTCGCAGTCTCGCTAAATCTAGAAGGGAATGATTGAATGCCACTTTCTCGGTCACTCTTGATGTCCATTCTTGCATAATTGATGTCAAATGAAGCAATCCAAAATGTCACTCCTAAGGAGATGAAGAATATTGTCGGATACCAAAGGAGGCCGGTATATCCATCGTGTATTCCCGTGATTGCAGCCCATCCGTGTACGTCCGCTGTAACAGCTACCCACGCTCCCGCTGGTGCAAGTGCTAGACAAAGACCCAGCCAAAAATGGCACAACCATGTGTAACGTTTTGTGTATGGGTAGATGACAAAAACCAGAACTGGGAGCCATGCCATCATCAGTGCAACTTCGTTGAGTTGCCACGCTCCAACTAATAGCATTACAAGAAAAATGGAAGAGAGGATCCAAGCGGTATTCATTGACATCGCCCCTGAAACTAGATGGCGATTTTCCGTTCGAGGATTCAAAGCATCAATATCCCGATCTATAATTCGATTCAGAGCCATTGCAAGACCACGAGCTCCAACTGCCGCAATCAGAATCCAAATAATATCAGTTCCAAACTTTTGCGAAGAGAGCTCGTCCATGAATTGATTGTGTGCAAGAACATATCCAATCAAGACAAAAGGGAGTGAGAAAAGAGTATGTTCTATCTTAACGAACTCTAATACCTCTCTGGCACCCATCAGAATCCGCCTTCCTCGAGCCATGAATCTACTCTATTGAGGACATCTGGGTCATGCAATGTGACTCCTGGCCATCTTCGTACCGGAAGGGGCCCATCAAGAGATGGAATAGGCGCAGTGGCATCCCAGCAAACCCTGCTTCTGTCGACATCAAAATGTAGATCCCTGCCTACATCAAACCTGCAGAAAAACTGCCAAAGAAGAATCCTCCTCCATCCTTCATGAAAAAGATCAACATCAGAATCAGTGATGAATAACCATCTCAAATTCTTCGCCCCCTCAAGATTCCATATTCCTTCCCTGATTTCCCGAATTTTATTCCGTTGCCTAAGTGCACCCTCCTCATCATTATCCTCAACATTCTCATCAGGGGACGGTCCACCCTCAATATCAGTAGTCACCACAAGCATGGAGGAACGTAGAAATCGTGCTTGCAAAACGCCATTAACACCAGATGCAGATATTTCTAGAGAATCAGGACACCCTCTTAGTGGCCCCCCCTCTTTACTAGGATCACCTTCCAATGGGGTGGTTGCATCGATAAGCAATTTGTCATGGATATTTTCCCAAGGGGATGCATGTGCTAGAGAATCAGCCACCATTCCAGGTAGAATGACCAAATCCTCAGAAATATCAACCTTTGAATCTAGGGCATCTAATAGTGAATCTAGATCTTTGACCCTATGATCCCGATCAACCGCTACTATAGTCTTGAGAAACATCATCTGCCCTGCCCCTAGTAGTCCCAAGGCTGTTTTTCTTCCCTGACGGGGGTATCTCTGTTTGGAAGAAACTATGGCTAGATTGTGAAAACCTGTCTCCAGGGGAAGAAATAGATCCAGCACATCCCTGTGTTGAAACTTTAGTACTGGAAGAAATGCATCCCCAATAGCTTCTCCAAGATATCCGTCTTCCATTGGGGGTACTCCAACAATTGTCATGGGTACAATCGCATTCTTCCTGTGGGTTATGGCCTCGATGTGCATTACTGGATATTGATCAGCTAGAGAGTAGTGTCCGAAGTGGTCTCCAAAAGGCCCTTCTTCCCTAGTCTCCCCTGGTATCATGTATCCCTCAATAATCACGTCACATTCGGCTGGGACAAATAGATCATTAGTTACACATTTGGTTATCCTTAGCCGACGCTTCCCCAGAAGTCCCGCGAATTCATACTCAGATAGATTATCTGGTAGCGGCGAAATGGCACTGAACATTACCTCGGGGGGCCCACCTAAGCAAATCGCTACTGGCATCTTCTCACCTGATGCCTCAGCGTGATCGGCCCCATGCTTGTGAGCTTGCCAGTGGAGTCCAACTTCTCTGGGCCCGAACACTTGACTTCTGTACATGCCCATATTGTGTACTCCTGTCTCTGGATCAGCTGTTACTACTAGGGGGAGTGTCATGTATCTCCCGCCATCCTCCGGCCACGTCTTAGGAATCGGAAGTCTAGTGACGTCGGGATCTCTGATGACGATCTGCTGACATGACCCCTTTCTTACTTTCATTGGAGCCATTGACATCCCTTCTAATGCCAACCCAATCCCAGTCCAAGGGGCCTTCAATATTCCACCTATGTCTGGCTTCATCAAGGCAACCATCCTTTTTCCTATCTCATCTGGAACTCTGACCCCTAATGCATGATTAGTTCTGTCCCTAGTTCCAAAAAGATTCATTGCCAGAGGAAATTTACTAATCGTCCCGTCGGGAAGTCTGGGTTGCTCGAATAGAATAGCACTGCCTCCTCTCTTTACCAATCTGTCTGCAAAGCACCCAGCTTCCAGCTCAACATCAACCGGATCAGCCACTCGAATAAGCTCTCCAGAGTCCTCCAAAGAGGCGATGTAGCGTGTCAGCCTGCGCCAGACCATGTGGTTCCGGAGCACTCACAATAGTAGAAGGTTCGCTCGCCGCCGTAGGCGGCGTGACCGAGGGTTCTTTTGAGCGACTGTTCTCCGAGCTACATGGGTGACCACACAACGACCTGTGATGTGCTTGTCATCGGCGCAGGTCCAGGAGGGGGTAACGCGGCTCTTCAATGCGCAAGACTCGGGCTTGATACGATACTGGTAGAGGATCATGATGAGATAGGTACTCCCGTACATTGTGGAGAATGCATCTCAGATATAGCTTGTCAGAATTTAGGACTTAGCCTTCCAGAACATGTAATCAGTAAGGATGTCAAAGGTATAAGGGTAATTTTCCCAGATGGGACGGAGAAGTGTTTGTCTGAACATGGATATGTTCTAGAAAAGCATCTTTTCGAGCAGTGGATTGCTGAGTCCGCCGTTAGAGAGGGTGCTAGGATGAGTCTTAGCCACAAAATCACAGGTATGGAGAAGATGTTCGAAGGTGAAAGATTCTCAGGGTGGTTGTGCGAGGGCAAGGGTGATGATTTCCCAATCAAGGCTAAGATTGTCATTGACGCATCAGGAGTGTCATCTGTCTGTTCGAGATTTCTCGATCTCAATCCACGAGGTAAGGTTGTCGCAGGAATGCAGTATGAGCTTGAAGGTGTTCCAACAGATGACTATCTCGATTTCTATATCTGGCCTTCTTACGCGGAGAAAGGATACCTATGGATGATTCCAAAATGTGATGGCAGGGCAAATATAGGACTTGTCACTGAGGATAAACCAAGAACAAAGAAAGCCCTTGACGAATTCATCGAGCATACACACTTCAAGGGTCTTAAACAGAATCTCCCTACATGGAAAAAGAAGGGCAATCCTGCATTTGGAGGAACCATTCCAATCTCTGGGCCTCACGAGAATACCCACTACGATGGTTTGATGTTAATCGGAGATGCAGCTGGATTCACCTCCCCTCTATTCGAGGGAGGGTCACACTTGGCATTGAAATCCGCAGTATTCGCTGCCCAGACTGCAGCAATGGCTATCTCCAATAATGATCTCACTGCTGCCAGATTATCCGAGTACCCAAAGCTTTGGAAGGCTGAATTCCCTCCTTATGATAAAATACTCAAAGGAAAAAATGCATTGTTCGAGCTATCCGATGACGAGATGTCCGTCATGGCCAAGTGCTTCCCAGACGAGATGTCCGATATGGGTGCTTCTGGAAAGGTGATGGTGGGACTAAGGCTCCTAGTCAGGAGCCCGGGATTATACATGAAGAATATCGTCAGAGCCATGCTAGCCTTTGGATACAGCAGGGCCAAGTACTACGGTTGGTGAAATTTTGCTTTCCCAGATTGGGTGGCTTCTATTGGTCATAGGCATAGCATTCTCAGTGCTTCAAGCCATCAGTACAGGAAAGCATTCTAGTCCAATATCTAGGGACTTGGCAGTCATATCGCAAGTCTCCCCGTTTCTCCTACTAGTATTCTGCTTTGTGACAGACGTAAGGTCTCTAGAATTAGTATTCAGATTCGGAGGAGAAGACCTCCCTCTTTTCTACAGAATTTCTGCTGTATGGAGTAGTAGATCAGGGCCATTGCTTCTCTGGGCTGCTCTAATGGGAATAGTGACTAGGGTAATGTCAATTAAGATGCAAAGAAACTCCCTCGAGACCAGTATAATGCACTCTTGGGTCGCATTCATCCTCCTCCTGTCGTTTTTTCTGGGTCCGTTTGACTCGACAACCTCAGTATCTTCCTCTGGACTAAACCCCCTTCTCCAAACCGATCTAATGGTAATCCACCCTCCTGTAGTTTTCGCATTCTACTCTCTCTGCATAGCAACTTCTAGTGTCGTGATGGCTGGAATAATCAGGAAGGACTCGTCTCTCGCCATTCACAACTCTCAGCTCTACTGGGCAAGAGCTGGTTTCGTAGTGGGTACTGTTGGAATAGGACTGGGAGGCCTTTGGGCATATACTGTTCTAGACTGGGGTGGATATTGGGCATGGGATCCTGTAGAGACGGGCTCTCTACTACCTTGGTTATGCTTGCTTTTAGTGATTCATGCTAGATCGAAGCCCGGAGGAAGCGCAATTCTGGCCTCACCTGCAGCTGGACTTCTAGCAGGAGCCCTCGCCTTCCACGCCACCCTCGTTACTCGGGCTAATGGAGTATGGGCATCTGTCCATGCCTTCGTAGCAGATGGAGAGGGCGCTCTGCCCCAAGATCCATACCTTAGGGTGTTAGATGTAGTTGGATTCGATGCCATTGGTGCAGAACTTATCGGATACCTATCGGCCATAATTCTACTATGCGTCTTTGTGGTTGTACATCTTTCTAGGGTACAAAAGGAAGAGTTAGCTTCTCGTAATGCCAATTCTCTGATGGAACAAAACAAATTTCTTGCCCTCTTACTATTGCTTATTTTCTCCATAGTTTCCTTCTGGATAGGCTCTGTTGCAGTTATTGTTGTTGGCCTCTCACTCATGTATTTGCTAGTTAACGGCGATAATCTAGACCCTCCTCTTCAATGGGTATTCTCTGGAATTGCATTGATGCTATTCTCAAGTTGGACTTGGAACGCTGAATGGTATCAGTCATTGGTAGGGATGATTCCATTCTTGGTTCCATGGCTGGTATCAGAGAAGGAAGATGACTGGACGTTCCTAACTGGAATATTCACTAGTACCTCAATCAGGCTAAGGACCGCTAGATCAGTACCTTGGTACGGAGGAATAGGATTCCTCCTACTGACCTGGATGATTCTAACTGTGGAGATTGATGGCACCAGCCTTCAAGCACACGAATTCTACGGTTCTCCATTCATCGCCATCCTAGCTATTGGTCTAGCCGCATACTCTTGGGGGGCATCAGTTAGTCCACGGAAGGGCGCGTTTCTAATCGTAATCGCTGTAGTCTCGTCATTATCAGCAGCCATAATGGCTGGGTCAATTGATCTTCCAGGAGATCCTAGGCTACCTATCTCTACATCAGTATCAAGAGGATCTCTGGCGGCTTTCATGTTGGTTCTTCTTATGTTCTCCCTTCCTTTCAATATCAGGAATTTACTCACTACTGCTAAGTCTCACGCACGCAAGATATACTCGGGCGGCCTTCGCGGCTCAAACTCCTCTAGAACTAGGATCCTAGCTAGCCACATCTCTCATGTGGGAATCCTACTACTCCTCATTGGGCATGTCTTCACCACTACTTTGGTCGATAGATCAGATCCCTCGCATCTTGTTACTCTTGAGATGAATCAACCAGTTGAGTATGGAAATTATGAGTATGTCCTAGTCGATACAATAGTACTTTCAGAAGGGGATGAAGGATTCGATTTCAACGTCGGAGACGGATTCCTCGGAGTTGTCGTAGAGATGAGGAAGGATGGGGAATTGGTGGATACCCTGACTCCGGGTATTCTCAGATTTGGGCCCACTCCAAGATCTGAGGTGGATCGTCATGTAGGATTATTCGGAGACACAATCATGATCATGGATGGTTTCCAAGTTCAAGATCTAATGCCAGCCCTATTCTTCAATCAGACAGATGACCTTGACAGAATCAGAGTAACCATTCACGAACTACAAGGGAGCCATCTGGTTTGGACTGGATGGGTACTCACTATTTTGGGGGGAATTCTGGCATTTTCTTCATCAGAAAAACCGTTTTATGAAGAGGAAGAATGAATCTTTCCGTTAGTTAGCCGCACCGTTTGAATGAAAAAGGGGAAGCGGGTCGCCCGGACGCCTAGGAGGCGAACTACATGGACAATGGTGCAATAGTACACATAGACTACGACCTTTACGAGGTGGACTCTGAGAGACTCATCGAGACTACCCGGGAGGATGTCGCAAAGGAGCACGATGTCTTCGATGAGAATAGGGAATACTCCCCAATGATTACCGTTGTTGGCGATGGTAGGCTGATCGCAGGTTTCGAAACATCTCTCTTGGATGCTGAATCTGATAAGGACTACGAGATTGATATCGAGGCTACTGATGCATACGGGGAGAGAGACGCTAGTCTTGTCGAGACCATAGGGCAGAATGTTTTGATGAGAAGCGTAAGGGATCCAAATATGTTAGCTATTGGAGCGCCTGTGGAGATAGGGGGAAGAACTGGAGTACTGCAGTTCCTTAGCGCCGGCCGTGCTAGGATTGACTACAATCACCCACTGGCTGGATCTACATTGAGGTATAATTACAATATCGTCAAGGTCGTAGAAGATCGAAAGGAAAAGGTCGAAACTCTCCTGAAGATGAACACTGGTCGTGATGACTTTGAGATTAAGTTCAAGAAGGACGACTTGACTGTAACACTCCCTGATACAATCGCATATGACCAGAACTGGTCATATGCAAAGTTCAGCCTTGTCAGGACATTGAGAGACCACATTGGAGTTGGAACAATTGTGTTCCGAGAGGTTCACGAGCCAAGGGCCGTTTCTGAAGAGGAGTAATCCTGCGCCAATTGAGCAATCAGGGCCGACTATCCCCAGTAGCGCTATATGGCTAGGTAATTCCATATCATTCTGTCAAAAATCTTTTTTTCTAGTCGAATTAAGTCACTGGAACATTCATGTCTGCCAACCATTCCCCTTAGACGCCTCAATGACGACGAAGGTGGACCGAGCTACGGCCTTGACGTTCCCTATGAGTACCGAGAGGCACCCACTTTACACACGCATTCAAGTCTTACATCCTTCTCGGAACAACGTGAAGAGGGCCGCAACCTCAATTCTGATGACTCTCATGATGGTCCTCAGCATCGCTTCCAGCGGTTGTATGGGTCTTGCCATGCAGAGAGAGGTCATGGAGGGAATGAGGGAAGCCCCCTCTGAAGAAATAGTCCCTGTTGAACCAATTGTTCAGACTCACATATTCGGACAGAACGAGTGTATCATGCCAGGAACCGATGACTATAACCAAGATACAGACTGCTACTTCAATGAGAGCATGATCATGGTAGATCAGACAGTCTCACAGATGCTAATAGATTTCTCAGTCTCCTTCGAGTGGTCCGCAGCTCTAGGGGAAATACTGGGAAATAATACCGATGAGCTGAGGTTTGTTGAGATAACCCTTTTGAAACCAAATGGAGATATCTGCTGGGATTATTTCACAACCAGTTCAATAGGACAGGATGCTCTAACATTACGGAGTGAGAGTGACTGTACAGTAGTGATCGGCAACACCTCAGGGTTCAGTGATGGAAATTGGATCCTCCAAGTCAGAGCCAGAGGCTATGCAATATCGGCACCAATAACCACACTCTCTTTCGAAGATGAGTTCAGCGTTAGACTATGGGTTACTAAGAGATGCATAAGATTCCCTGAAATACACGAGAAAGACGAGTGTACATTTGTCTCAGACCTTGAATAACGCTCTCTCTTTGAGGTACTTACTCGGCGTAGCGCTTATGAGTGGTTGGCAGTTCGCCAAGCTCCGAGGAATCGCTATGGATGAGAGCCTAACCCCACTTGTACCGCTTGACACGTACGAGCAGCATGCTGTTCACATAGGTACCAATCAGAAATCTTCTGACATGAAAGGCTTCTTGGATATCTTCAGACAGGATGGTAGTGGGTTGCATCATATCGACATCAGGCAGACCGATTCAAGGATTCGAACCGTAGCCAAATTCCTAGCTAACTACGACTCCAGTAGAATCTTGGTAGTCAGCGCTCGCCAATACGGACAGCGCCCTGCAAGAATGTTTGCAGAGGCTATCGGGGCCAAGAGGATTGTTGGTAGATTCATACCCGGGACACTCACAAATCCGAGACTAAGGACATATATCGAACCAGAAGTTATTGTCGTAACAGATCCAGCAGCTGACTCTCAGGCGCTTTCAGAAGCAGTGAGCTCAGGTATGCCAGTCATTGGGATATGTGATGCCAACAACAGGCTGAGGAACGTCGATCTAGTTCTTCCGGCCAATAATAAGGGAAGGAGGTCATTAGCCCTCATTTACTGGCTACTCGCCAGAGAGACATTAAAAATCAGAAGTGGGATTACTGATGTAGACTGGGAACGTTCCCAAGACGTGGACGACTGGGAGTCTTCTTTCTAGGTAAACAGTTCCAATTCTTAGTGCATCTGATAACTGGGCGGCTAGTCCCCTGCACATGGAGTTCGATCCTGTTCCTATTTTCCTAGCTCCTATGGCAGGGGTCACTGATCTAGCTTACAGGCTCCTTGCTAAAGAGTGCGGAGCTGACTTTACGGTAACTGAGTTCACTGCTGCATCGGGGCTCACTAGAAGAAACACAAACTCCTGGTTGAAGGTTGAAACTGATCCCAGGGAGAAGCCATTCATACCACAGATTTTCGGAGGCGATATATCTGAGATGGCAAAAACAGTTGAAATGCTTGAAGATAGGGCAGATATCATTGATATTAATTTTGGATGTCCTGCTCCCAAGATATGTAGAAATGATGCCGGAGCAGCTCTATTGAGGGATCCTGACAAGGTAGTCAGTATGGTTAGAAAGTGCATAGCTTCAACTGATGTTCCCATAAGTGTCAAGATGAGATTAGGGACAGGTTCAGGTGAAAACACCGCTCTCGAGATTTCCGAGAGGCTTGCTGAAGAGGGAGTGATAAGAATATGCGTCCATGGGAGGACACTGAGGCAGAGGTATTCTGGAATAGCAGACTGGGAACAGATAAGAGAAATATCAGATTCGGTAGATATCCCAGTAATCGCAAACGGTGATGTTGTAGATACCCAGTCAGCACAGTCCTGCTTGCAGGCTACTGGTGCCTCTGGTTTGATGATAGGAAGAGGAGCTATAGGGAGGCCTACAATATTCCATGAGATAAAAGAGGG
This sequence comes from Euryarchaeota archaeon UBA181, assembly GCA_002496725.1. Classification (GTDB taxonomy): domain Archaea; phylum Thermoplasmatota; class Poseidoniia; order Poseidoniales; family Thalassarchaeaceae; genus MGIIb-O5. Next base: position 12,969 of record DALI01000073.1, read on the forward strand.
AATGGGATGGTCTGTTGGAAAGGCTCCATGGGGAAGTGGAGGGCCCTCGGAAGCTAGGAGGTGGTGTTGGGACAGATATCTCGAATTATCAGACGAGGTCTTCGGTGAATCCGGTAGTAAGAACCTCAAGAGGCATGCAGTATCATTCACCAAGGGCCTCCAGGGGGCATCTGCTATGAGAGTCAGACTTCATTCCATTCAGGATAAGAAAATACTAGGAAATGAGGTTAGTAGATATCTAAATACACTTGAAGATATCGAGTCAATTCAGCCAGAAATAGCCTCTTCTAGTCTCTGAGATACAGTTTTCAGCCTTCTGAGAGTTCTTTCTGCATTCCTCATGACATTCTCAGTAACCGCATTTCCATTTCTACCAGAAATTCTGAAACCATATGGCATCCTTCCCCCTAGTGTATTCAGAAGGATCTTCTGAGACTCTAAATCAACATCAGATAAGATTGATTGAACCTTTTCTATATTCAAGGACTTACCTTTGACTCCCGATACAAGCTTCTTCGAAATAGATGTATCTAGCCTCCCCAATCCCCCTCTTGTCATCAACCACTCTTCCCCTCTAGCATCATATTGCCTCATTAATCCGACAAAAACATCCTGCGCTATACGGTCCATCATTGGAACTCTTTCGACTATTCCCGTCGCCCTCATTTTGTCTATTGAACGTCCAACTCTAGATCTGGTCTCTCCCATTTTATCAGAAAGAGCTAGAATGGTAATCGGGGAACTACTCATACAGAGCTCTCTGATAACACCGCTCGCGAGATTGTCACCAGGCCGAACCCTTTCACCTGATAGGCCAAGATCCCTTGTTAGAATCTCCAGTTCTTTTTCATCTTCCGATTTTGGACCGGGTTCTGAAATCATTATCTTGAATGGCACAGTCTCCTCTGGTCCCAAAACTGACATTCTTTCGTCTGAATCTACAATGGCTCCAGATAGCTCCCTCATCCTAAGTTTGAGAACTGTTCTTGCCTCTGATGATACCAACTCCATCGCCGATGAGATACTCCCTCCTCTCAGTACATGCATATGCCATCTTCCCTCCGTATCCGCAGAAACTAGGCCGCTTTCCCTAAGCTTCACTAATTGGTGATGGACACCAGTTTGGGAAAGTCCGGTTACTTGACAGAGAGATTTCGCATCCCAACCCTTGAGTGGTTCATTCAGCAATGCTTCGGACATAATTCGATGTAGCGCCCCTTGCCCCTCATCTACAGTCCCTCCCTCGGTTTTTCTCCTAACTAGGCCCATTGAGTCGAGGATCCATGCTAGTAGGATATCCGGATCTTTACTGCCGGTGGGCATAGGAAATTCGATCAGTCGTAGCCTGAACACAAACGGGCCCCGAGATTGGGGGTTCTATAGAATTCGCAGTAATTACCCGAAGAGACGTCAATTATACGCGGTTGATATTATCACGAGCACTCTACTCTGATGTCAAGCCAGGGATAGTCAACGTTAGATCTTCTCAACCCAATTAAATGAGGGGCTAATGATAGTCCACTTTGACTTAATATCCCTCTTTCCCTAAGTACGGAAATAGCTGAGTGGACGGAAGCTCTGGATCTTCCAAGGTCTCTGGCCAATTGAGCCTGTGAATCGGGACCCTGTCCCTCAGTTAGCCTTGCCACTACCACTTTCTGGACTTCTGACAGCCCCACTGGCATCATCGCCGCGGCCCTTTGATTATCAGTGACACCTGTTCCCTCAAGAATCTCAACTTGTGCCGGTGCCCCAAAGTAGTAGCAAGTTCGGCCATTGACAGGAATTACTGTTATCACCCCTTCTTTGGCCATTATGTCTAGGTGATGGCGTAAAGTACCATTAGCAGCGCTCAATCTACGTTGTAGCTCCCTGAAGTGCACTCCCGGTGATTTTTCTAGGGCCTCCATTATCCTAAGTCTCAGTGGATGCTCCCAACCCGTCTCTCTATGAGCAATCATTGTTCCCTGCGTCGCGGGGAAAAGTAGTTGCAATCCAGCTCCTAAACCTAGTGCTGACCCAGCTAAAGCACCAATAGAATCAACGTACCAAGGACGAGATTTCCTCCATTGCTCAACTAGTGCCATAGCTTGTTGGTCAGCATCTGGGGTTTTAATCATGCGTCTTAATGCTCATAGAACCACATTTCCCATGACCTATTCAGGGCCGTCGATTTTACCATTGTGAATTTTCATGTATGCTACAAGCGGTGAAAGTAGTTTACCTGCTCGTCTTCCGTGATCCGTAAGACTATACCTGACTCTTACCGGAGGGCCATCTTCAACCAGCCTCTCCACCAATCCATACTCGACGCAAGTAGTAAGCTTATCAGAGAGGGTGCGACTACTTATCCCTCTCAAAAGAACCCTCATTTCATTGAATCTCCTATCACCGGCAATGTACAGGGTAGCAAGAATCTCAGTTGTCCACCTAGAGCTAAAAACAGAGAATGCATCAACCGCAGAGTCTACTTCCCAACCGACATCATACTTCTCATCATTGTATTTCGAAAACAGTGTACGTATCTCCTTTCCAAGATTCATTACTTCATCCACTGACTTCTCAACCTTCCTAAGGTCTCTCTTTGATATCCTAAGCGGCTCCCCAGACATAATTAACAAGTATTCCACAAGGTATCTAGTGTATAAAATGCACCTACGTGTAATCACAATTACTTTTCAACTCAAATAGTAGACTCAATTGATTCGGTGTGAAATCTACACTAGTAGGAGGAATGACGATGGATAAATTTCTAGAACAATGGATCAACGAGACAATAGGGGACGAAGATATAGCAGGAGAGATTCCGACCATTAGCTTGAGCTCAATACTATTTGCGGCGATAGCTAACTACAGAGCTCCTGCTTGGATACAGTCACCATTGAGAAATCTCTAGGATGATGTATAGCTAGGTCGTCTGCCTTCTATCAGGGCACTCAGTCCCTCAATCGCATCTTCGGTACTGAAGATTTCTTCTAATCTATCCAACTCAAGCTTCAGACCTTGTTCGAGACTAGATCCGGATCTGACGTCAGTGATTAATTCACTAGCTATCTTTAGTGCGATTGGAGCAACTCTGGATAGAGATTTGCCTTGTCGTGATACGAGGGGATCCTCTGAGTCATAGTCACTGGGTACTTTTCCCAGTTCTAGGAGGGGCACATTCTTGTCGGAGTAAAATTCAGTCGCGAAACGAACAATATCGCTCTCTGGGTTAGATGGCCTTCCAGGATATTTTTCATTTGGCTTTTTCCCCATTAGGGATTTGACAATCTCCTCTACGTCAGACGGATCAACATTGTGAGTTAGAAGGCCGATGTCTGATGCAGTTTCAGAACTCATAAAATTCCCTGCCATGACTGCATATCTAGCGCACTCCAATCCACAAATTCTAGCTGTTCTCTGTGTTCCGCCAAGTCCAGGATATATTCCTATCGAGGTCTCCGGGAATCTGAATTGAGTTCTCCTGGTCCCTATCCTGTAATCACATGAAAGAGCTAGCTCAAGCCCCCCTCCCAAAGCTAATCCAGTAGTCAGAGCGATAGTTACCTTCTCACTATTCTCGATACTATTCAGGACTTCATGGCCATGTGCAGTAAACTCGTATATTTCTTCAAAAGAGTCGTCCCTGAGTTTATCGACGAAGAATTTCACATCTGCCCCTGCAACGAAGGCCTTTCCAGCCCCCTCAAAGACGATTGTCGTAATATCAGGCATGGAGTTAATGCTCTTCACTAACTCTCCTAATTGAGAGACAAGATCAACATTCAGTGCATTCATGGCCTCCGGACGATTAAGCCTCACTCTTGCAACCTCTCCTTCCACAGTTAAGTCAACATAGGAGAATTCAAACTCCTTTGCCCTGGAAGAAAACCATTCAGGTAACTCTAGACCAGCTAGAGCGGAGTATGAAACAGCCATCTGGGAAGCTTTTTTGATTCCTATTTCATTGGCAAGTTCGAAAGGTCCCTTCTCCCATCTTAGTCCGACTTTAGCACCTCTGTCAACATCCTCCATAGAGCATATCTCCTCATCAACTATCTGTGCTGAAACAGAGAAAACCTGCCCTAAAAGCCTTTCAGATATGATTTTCCTTGTATTCTCATCATACTCTTCCGAATCTCCAATCTCCCACAATTCGCCCTTCTCGACAAGCTTCCTTAGTATTGCAGAACCGGCGTATCTTGGAGTATGCAATTGCTTAGAGAGGTAGTCTGTCGAGTGCAAGGCTATCGGAGGCCCAGTTAGGTTCATCAGAGCGAAAGGTCCCATTCCGATACTGAATGCTGATCTAGCAATAGCATCAATTTGAGCCGTTGTCCCTATGCCTTCCTCTAGTAGGAGACAAGCCTCATTGAGCCAGGGTACAAAGAATCTATTCACCACGAAGCCAGGTCTATCCTTGCAAACAATCACTACCTTGCCCATGGCCTTACAGTATTGTTCCACAGATTTGATACTGGCTTCCGAACTTCTAGTAGCTGGAATAACCTCAACGAGCCTATTCTTCGCGGGGTGATAGAAGAAGTGTAGTCCAACAAACCTATCTGGCCTACCAGTGGCCAAGGCTAGCTCGTCTACAGACAAAGAAGAAGTGTTACTAGCAAGAATCGTATGCTTGTCGCATACATCGTTAAGGGTCTCAAAGACCACCTTTTTGACTTCGAAATCTTCGAAGACAGCCTCGATAACCAAATCAGTAGATGGGTCGACATTCTCAGTCCCCACCACTCCTGTTATTCTCGATTTTATCTCACCTACCTGTTTGGAACTGAAAATCCTCCGATCCTCAGCTTCCTGAAGGAATGATGAGACGATACTATGCCCTCTCTCTACCCATTCCTCCTCTCTATCGACCATTTGGACATCGAAAAGCTCCTGTGCGCTCTTCTGTGCGATTCCAGAGCCCATGTTTCCAGCACCAATAACGGCCACTTTCTCAATCTGTCCCATGACCTTCCGACAAGGGTCCAATCAATGAATGCAGCGGAAGAGTGAGCTGAGGTCAATCTCCCAGAACCAAGACCTTTATTCAGTCTACATGTCCCATGGTAACCCATGCCACGACGCGGGGTCATCTCGGTGATTCTGATATTCATCCTCCTTTCTTCAGCTTCACACATGGCAATTGCAAATAGCGGTGGTAAGTTCAACTCGTCGAACGGCTGTAGTTGTCATGGCGGATCAGCCGCTTCACCCACGCCAACTCACAACTTCCCAGCAACTTACTCGCCGAGTCAGACATACTCCTTGAACATCGGAATGAATGGGGGCGTATCAGGGTCTAAGGGAGGATTCAATCTTGATGTATCCGGTGGCACCCTCTCAACTGGCATAGGGATCATGAACACCCAGGTCAACTCTGCTGGTGACCAAGCAACTCACCAATTCCCTGATTATCGAAGTTGGTCATTGGAGTGGACATCCCCCGCCTCAGGGTCCGGATCTGTATCCTTCTCACTCGCAGTGATGGCCGCGAACGGGAATGGAAATAATGCAGGTGACGGCTGGGCAACATTATCGTTCCAGTCCATCGAAGATTCAGGCTCGACCAATTCCCCCCCGGATGCCTCTTCAGTCAGATACGTCCCCTCTAGTCCAACTAAGGAGACAGGACTCGGAGTTGCATACACCTACTACGACTCAGATGGAGACTTCGAGCAGGGCACTTCCATTCATTGGTTCAGGGACGGACTCAGAGTAACACAGATAGACGATTTCACAGATATTCCAAATAGTTGGATATCCAAGGACCAGAGCTGGAGAGTCGAAGTAACTCCTAACGACGGTAATGAATTTGGCGATACAGTATCATTGAACCCTGTATCTATTGGGAATACTCTGCCAATTGCGAGAAGTCTTTCCCTCAGTCCTGAATCCCCCATGGACGATGATGATCTCATTCTAGATTGGGAATACTATGACCTAGATGGGGATTCCCAGGATACTCAGCAGACTCTGATATACTGGTTCCTAGATGGTTCTAGGATCGCAGAGCTGGATGGAGAACAATCAGTCTCAAGCTTCATGATTAGATCGGGCGATGAGTGGGAGGTATCAATCACCCCTAGTGACTCATCGGACTTCGGTCAGACCGCATACAGTGGAATAGTCGTAATCGGATCTTCCAACACGGGTCCTTCCGTATCCGCATTCATAACTACGTCTGGTTATACTGTGACCACGGACTCGCTCCAGCTAATCTACACTCCATACGACCCAGATGGAGACACTATCCAGTCAACGGAGATTAGGTGGTTTAGAGATTCCATAATGGTTGCAGCATTCAATGACGAGACAACTGTCGATCCATCATTCACATCCAAGGGAGAGATATGGGAGTCCCATGTTCGTGTTTTTGATGGACTGATTTGGTCTGATTGGTTCATCACCCCCTCAGTTGAGATATTCAATACCCCCCCAGTAGTAACTGAGATTTCCCTCCTCCCAGAGGGTAAACTAACCACTGATTCAGATCTCCAAGTATCTTGGGAGCAGTTCGATATAGACGGGGATCCCGAGTTGGCAAGTCAGATCAGATGGTGGGTGGATGGCGATTGGATGCCGGAATATGATGGATTGAATTTCATTTCTTCATCTGAGGTCGATAGAGACGAACATTGGTCAGTGCAGGTAATACCTGGAGATGGGGAGGGCCTTGGTACATCGATGAAGACAAACTCCAGAGTTATTGAAAACGCGAATCCCATAATCCTAGAGGTCTCTCTTGAGAACTCTCCCATTGGAGGTCTCGAAAGTCAACCAGACTCATTGAGCGATCTTCTATCAGTCACCCGCTCGCAGGATCCTGATAATGAGCCGGTGGTACTGACCTACTCTTGGTTCAGGGACGGCTTCATCGTTTCAGATTTAGAGAACTTGGATACTGTAAATTCATCTAGACTAGAGCCGGGACAAGAATGGGAGGTTGTGGTAACTGCCACAGACCCATGGGGTCTGTTCGACTCACTGTCGTCTACGGTTACGATAGCCAATGTGCCCCCTGTATCTATTTGGTCGGTATCCCCGTCCCCTCCAATATCAGGCGCGCTCGCAACATTTGATGCCTATTCATCCTTTGATCCCGATGGGGAAGTAGTCGAATATCTCTGGTCCATAGACGGAGTTGAGGTTTCAGGTAGCAGTATCGATGTCATCATGGGCCCCGGCCCTCATTCAATTTCGCTTACGGTCATTGATGAAATGCAGGAACAGCACTCCTCAGGGTCTACAATAGTATACGACGAGACCGAGAGCCCATCCTCACTATCAGCAACTCTAGTCGGGAACGAAGTGAATCTAGCATGGTCTGGAACATCTGATGAGTACATAGTGTATCGTTCCACAACCCCAATCTCTTCTGTTGTGGGGCTGACGATGTTTGATGAGACTCCAATATGGGGAGATCCAGTGCCATCACCCTTGGAGCCAATTGGAACGACAACATACTTCGAATGGAGTGAATCAGTCCCCGTAGCAACTACGCTATACTACGCTGTGACTTCAGTAGTGGATGATAGGGAGATAGTTTGGATAATCGACGGTCAGAACCATGTCAGCCTCGATGCAAGCTCTATCGCATCCTCGTCCCCTGATTCCGTGGAGGAGGCGAATCCCATGATATCGTTCCTCATCTCTGGAATAATGGCCATAATAGGAATCACAGCACTCGCACTCGCTTTGTTTGGGAGGAGGAGGTAAGATGAATCGGAAGGTTATCGTAATGCTCCTATGTATGTTCCTAATCATCGCTCCTGGGAGCTCAGTAGCAAATCCTGGTGGAAATGGGGATGCAGACAGAGACTATTCGTGCGGAGGCTCCTGTCACGGCGATCCATCTCTGAGCATGGCATCTGATGCTACCATAGATATCACTCTCGGAAATGAGGCATTCTCCGGACAAGCAGTCGCTATTCATGTGACAGTTAGCGACATTACCACATCATCTAACGGAATTATCGGTCTTTTCATATTAAGCTCCCTAAATGGTAACTCTGACAGTCCTGAAGATCATGGATGGAATTTGATTCAAGATCCCAATGGGGGCTCATCAAATTACATTGAAATGAAGGCCCCCTCATCTGGATCGACAACGGTCACCTGGGTTCTTCTTTCCCCTGAGAACTCTGGTAGTCACGAATTATACATTCAAATCCACCATGGCTCCAACTACGGAAAGGCATACTCAGGTGTCAGCGACAAGTTCGATGTCAATGTTCAAGATGTTCCAGAGGGACTTCCAGGATTGGCTATCGATTGGGTCGCTCCCTCATTCAGGGTATCTGGCGATAATAGCCCCCTGTCCATCAGCACCAGGAACTCAACTGATATCGCCGTACATTGGATGCTGGAGGGAGAATGGGAACCAAATCTAGCTATCGTAGAGTGCAAATCAAACTCGGAAGAAGTATGTAACGATTGGGAGGCAAGCATCCCAGCAACGATGGGTGAAACCAATATTCTGTACAGGGTGACCACTTACAATGGGACCTACTCAATTGAGCAGCCGTGGCTAAAAATGGGAACAGCCCCTCCTCCGTTTGAGGGTGAAGTATGGTCTGCAAGAGCGCATTCCTTTGCATTCGCATTACTGATAATATCATTCCTTGTTACACTCCAAGCACGTCTTTACCCAGTGAATAGCAGGATTGAATTTGATCAAACCAAGAACGTCACCGACTCATCTCTTGTGCCTTCAGACGATAGCCCAGGTTGGCTATGGAATTCTGAAACAGAGGAGTGGGTCGAGGATCCAGAATATTTGAGGGGGAATGAATGATGGTAGGTTCTGCCACCTTTCACACTGCTATGGCAGAGATCGTAGTTGGTTCAATGGTCCTTGCAACCATCTGCGCCGTTGGTTGCTCAATGGTAAGGCTCCTGACAATTTCTGAGAGTAACAATGAGGCACTCATGGTGACTATGGACAGAGCTTCCTTGGCTGGGTCATTGTTAGCTCTTCTATTCCTGCCGATAGTAATTCTCAGTGGCAACATAGCGGCGGACGGACAAGCTGAAAGCGCCCTGCTCTACAACAAGTTCGTCTACAGTGGCCTAGCTCTGGGCTTCTGGAGCGCGTTCGTGATAGGCAGGCTCAGGATGGGTCCGGGATTATGGCAAGTCAGATCACTCTCTGTTCTGCAATCTACAACAGCCGCACTAGCATTCCTCATGACTTCCATGGCATCCTCCATCGGCGGGAAGCTCGTTAGGGGTGAGTCACTCTTCGATATATTTCCATTCTGGCTTCCTACCGATACAGCCGCGGTTCTTCCACTTTGGGCCTCTGCATCTCTATTGATTCTAGGAATGGTCACCGCTGTCTTTGTCTTCAAATTCACACTCCCTAAGATAGAGAGGCTCGAGCATAGTTAGACTAGCTCTCTGAAGATAGATGCTAATCTCTCAGAGAATCTTCTAGGATTTAGTCCCATTAATGATATATTTTCTCTACCATTTTCAGACCATTTTACTCTATTTTCTGGCTCCAATGACTGATTAATCGCATCATGCCATGATGAATGATTATCTCTAGGTAAAAGTCTACCCGAGACTCCATCGGATACCGTTTCTCTAAACCCTCCTTCATTCACGAAAAGAGCTGGAGTTCCTAGGGACTGGGCTTCTATTGGAGTAAGTCCGAAAGGTTCAGAGTGAGCCATGCTGACTACTGCAGTAGCCCCTCTAACTAGGGTACAAAGATCATGCGAGGCGAGTCTTGGTGCTATCCACAGGCCGACCTTGCAAGACTTTGCATGTTCCGCCAACGAACTGATACTGTCATCATCTGCCCCTCCGACCAGTGCTAGGGAATGCCCGCTTCCCTGAAGCATAGAAATGACCTCCCAAGTCCCTTTGGCCCAACTAGCTCTTCCTATGGTCACCACGTAAGGACTCTCAACCCCCTCAAAAACAGCTGACTCTCTATCCGAAGGCTCAAAGGGGAATTCACTTGAATCTAAACTCGGAAGGAGAACTCCAGAGGGAATCCCATAAACCTCTCCGATACGAGAAGATGTAAACTCTGAATTTCCGCTAATCATAGTACTCTCTCTCGAAGAAAGAGCTCTAATTATTGACAGGTCTCTTATTCTAGCTCTGCTCAAAGCAGCTCTTGTAATTCCAAGGTTTCTCTTGGGTGTCCCGTCAATCATACGATGCAGTACGTCTTCGTGAAGTCCCCTGTGGGGCTCAAGTAGATGAAAGTGAATTGCCACATCATCTGGAATAATTCCGAGAATGCCCAGACTTCCATCGCCACTGGTAATGTGAATGCAGTCGAAATCTCCAATCGAGTCAACTAGGCCCACAATAGACTTCCAAGATTTAGTCGCACTTGAGAATCCAGAATCCAGAATCTTGGATATCGTATCACTAGGTGGTGACCAAACTTCTTCAGGACGCATAAGACGAAGACCATACTCCTCACAAACCGACTCAAGATCAGGGCTACTACTAAGCGTCGCTACAACTACTTCGAATTCCTCAGACAAGGCAGGTAGATTCCTTATCAGGTCCCTTTCGGCACCACCCATGGTATAGAAACTCCCCTTTGCTACCAGCAATTTTGGCTGATGGTCACCCGACCCCCCGCCATTACGCACCATGATGCCCCATCATCCGTCCTCGTTTAAGTCCAATACGCCTTGGTGAGACCATGGTGAGCAGAGTACTGCTAGTCAGAGGGGGGCGACTTTCTGAGAACTCAGGCCTAGGAAGGGCACACCAAGCCATAGAGTCCCTCCTAGAGAAAGCACTCGTTCCGGATTGGACCAAAGTTGCGACTCTAGAGTACGATCCAGTTCACGGGCTACTGTCTAGAGCGGTAAAGAGATGGTTCACTCATCCAAGGAAAGTACAACTAGCCTCAGGGAACACACCAGCAGATTTGATTCACATAACAGATCAGGAACAGGCACATTTAGTCCCTCATAACAGCCCTGTTCCAGTAGTTGTCACAGTTCATGACCTATTTCACATTAGGCCGAGGAAAATTCTAGGAGGGGACATCATCGTGCCTGTGGGGGAGCAGAACCCAGGGGCCTTTAGGAGAAGAGACCTCAAGATGCTGAAGAAGGGACTAGAGAGGGCTGACATGCTCATATGTATATCTGAGAGTACTCTTCTGGATGTCAGACAGATGTTTCCCGGAAAGAGAACGGCGCTGGTTAGACATCAGATCGATACTGAATACTGGAGCCCGTTATCGAACCCCAAACCTAGAGAGATACTGGGTGATTATGACATTGATTCGAAGATGCTCGTTGTAACACTAGGGAGTGATGAGGAGAGAAAAAGACTCGAGTTTGCTAAACACGTTATTTCTTCCCTTCCTGAAGAGGTCTCAGCCGACATCAATGTCATCCACATAGGGAGTGAGGCCAAGCTTAACGATGATCAGTTACTAGCCGCTCTACAAAGTGCCGAGGTCCTTCTTTTCCCGAGTGCGAGCGAGGGATTCGGCTATCCTCCAGCTGAGGCAATGGCCGCAGGCTGTCCCGTATTAGCATCAGACCTCCCTGCTCACAATGAGATCATCCCAGAGAAATGTCTCTTGCCCCCGGCCTCGATTCAGGATTGGACGGATGAGATAGTACGGATTCATTCAGAGTGGAGGGCTTCTGGGGGGGTTCCGAGACATCCATCTGAGGAACTTATGGGACATGTGCAAGCTCTCCTGAGTCCAGAATCTCAAGGTAATTCTCTTGCTCAAGCGTATAATGATGCTATCTCGAATAGTCAATATTGAAACATCATCTGATTGATGTAATCTCAATACTCGTCCAATAACTGATACTGATTATAAGCTCGTTATCTCACGTTGGTACATGCTTACTGTCACCGCTCTGAAAAAGGGCTTTGGTTCAGGACGCAGGAGGCTAGAGGTCCTCAAGGGCATCGACCTCAAGATAGAATCAGGAGAGCTCGTAGCGCTCATGGGGCCTTCAGGATGTGGTAAGTCTACTCTTCTGAACATCATAGGGGGTCTCTTGGAGGCGGATTCAGGATCTATTTCCCTTACCGACTTCGATTATGGTACTTATCCCCCCAGTAGAGTGGTCGATGTAAGGAGAAAAGGCGTGGGATGGATTTTCCAGGACTTCCACCTCGTAGATAGGCTATCGGCCTTAGACAATGTCATTTTCGCACTCGAGCTAGCTGGTGTATCGACAGCTCAAGCAGAGGAACAGG
>DALI01000074.1 GCA_002496725.1 Euryarchaeota archaeon UBA181
CCTGACCCACCCCGGGACGTCTGTCGGACAGTGGGGTAGTCCCTTGATTCATCCCCGATGGGTCCTCAGGGGACCTAACACGGTCCGGCCATCTGATTTGCGTCAGTGTTCATTTCGTCACAGACGATCCCACTGATCTTCGACAGATGGCTACCCAAGCGTGGTACCATGTTTCATCCTCAACCTCCGGCGAGGGGGTTTCGTCAACATGGTGTTGCCGCTGGGCAATTTTTCCGCACACCGCATAGAACATGAACCCCCCGGTCATGATTATTTACTCAAGTGTGGGACTGGATGATAGATTATCATGGAATCCTGATGATTTCATGAGTAGCCTTTCCGATACATATTGATCGCCTTCCATCACTGAATCAATAGTGAATTCCGGCCATTTACTAATTGGTTGTACTAACCATCCAACAAACGGGTGAGTCTTTCCAATTCCAGGAGGCCTATTCTCATTTAGAGCGTCGAGTGATTCGAGAAGATCGACTAAGGAATCAGCTTCTTTGAGGATATCTTCTTTCCCTCTGATTCGTCGAGATAGTAACCCCCTTATTCTGGGACTACAACCTTCATACTTCTGAGAATAATGGAAAGGGAAGGAGCTTTCTGACCCAATAGGTCTCAAAATAGCTGCAGGCCAAGAAATTTGACTATTTATGAGCCATAAATATCTGATTTCATCATCAAGTAACCATTCTAGTAAATCAGAAGAAATATGTGCCCACCATTCAAGAGGGAGATTGGAGATTATCTGCTCTACATCTTCCATTTTCATATTGTCCCTATTTTTAGTTACACGATCCAAGATCGCCCATGTCCTGATATCGTGACCAATTGGCATTCCCCTCCCCCTGTCAAGGATTTTATCAAATATTAATCTTATTTTTTCTTCTCCTAGATTCTTTGATGAGAATAACCACATCAATCCTTGGAGAGTCTGAATGGAACGAACTGGGGGATTCGCCAACCATACTTCTAATGACCAATTCAACAGGTCATCATGCAAAGTATCAGGGATCCATGCTGAGTTGGCCAATAATTGAGATGCGACCCATGAGGAACCTCGTGTGGCATTGGTAGCGTCGATAGTGGGTCTTGCCCTCAGTGCAGAATTTTGATCGGTACGTAGTATACGGGTAAATTCTGAAGAGAAAACATCCAAAACAGATTGTGGCGCTACATCTGCTACTTCTGAAAGGCCCTCCAGAGGTAAATGGTCAAAATCTAGGATTGATAGCCATTCTGGCTCTAGTCTGGAGCTTAGTCTCTGCCATCTTGGCCATCTGGAACGAGGAGGGGATGCGATCCAAGCTGCTATTGGGTATCTTGCCTCCATCCTATTTGCCCAATCTTCATTTCCCTCGGGGTACTGAGATAAGGCTGACTTTACCAATGAAGAGTATTCCTTGTCCTCAATGGTGCTAGCTAAATTTTCTAGCTCACTGGTAATATGAATATTTTTTGAGTCGGGGATTGACGGTCCATGCGCGTCTGGAGAGTGAAGAATTGGGTCTACTATTCTTATTGGGACTTTCCTTCCCCCGGTTGTTTCCAGATTCATCCAAGGTAGTGATCTCAAAGAGTCGTTGGTTATAGTGTCCAGATTAGAAAATGCTTCAATTCTTTTTTCCATTAGTGCCATTCTTAGATTCTGATGTGATGAAACCAGATTTGCTAGATCTTTGGAAGTCCCCTCGGGTATATCGACAACTAAAGGTGGATTGTCTTCAGTTGATATCGCCCATCTAGTAAGTGATTCTGATGCAGACTTACCTAGGCCTCTAGTATCCAGAAGTCTTGGGCTCTCCTGCGTAGAGGAAAACTCTGACTTTCCCCAATCTTGCCTGAATCTCCTCCATGTGGAGTCTTCGGTTCTAGCTCTTCTGATTCCGGATACCCTATCTTTCAATGCTTGACATCTTCTATCCCTCTCTACGTCAGTAAGACGTGGATGGGCAATGGATATCCAGTGATCAAGAGACTCTAGGGGGAACTTGTCTCCCTCTGATTCAAAACCACTTAGGTCCGCAATGATCAATGCGCCATTTTTTGCAGCCTTGAGTAACATGGATCTGGAAAGTCTTTCTGAGACAATTGCGACTAAAGCGGACATTGGCCTGATGTCCGGAGACTTTTCATGGCATCTTGCCAGAATCCATGGGCCCCTATGCATCGAACTCTCGGGAAGAGGGGGGGCCGGCCGATGTACTGGTCCCGAGAACCATTTCCCTGGAGCTATCGCTATCGGCCTTTCTTCATCCAGTAGCTTGGCCCTAACCACACCAATTATCGATTTACTTTCTGAGAATGCATCTATTTTCTCTTTATCGGAAATTGGGGGCTGCAAATCGTATTCATGTGTTGAGATATCTATCCACCTGGGCGAACGCTCTTTCAATACCGCCCAGCTCCAGGGAACCCCCTCTGTTCTACTGGAGATTCCTTCCATACTCATTTGCACTGGGGGCTTGTCGGGAATCGGGATCAAAGGGGACCTTGGTTTCTCCAACATGCCCAAAAGTAAGTTGGGGCCATCACGGAATAAGATACAATATTGGCCCTCTTCTCGAGATATAGGCATCGCTTCAGAGGCTATCGCCAACTCATCAGACTTTATTGCTAACCATCCAGACTCAGTCAAATGTATTCTAGCGCCCCTACTTCCCGGAGGCATATCACTGTCTACTAGTGAGTCGTTTCTTAGTCTCCTGATCTCCGCAGAAGCATGAGGAATCCTGATGTTCGTGGCATTGGCTATTTGACTAACGGTGGAGCGACCATCAGCAAGGACCCCAAGTATCCTTCTCTTGTTCCTACTCCTGATTTTTATTGGAGACAGGGGCTCTTCGCTGATACCTGTGGAATCGGGGTCATTCGACATTATTTACCACCAGTGAATTAATCCACATAAGTTATTAGTAATAAAATAATCTGTTTAGTTACATTTTATTACATATTTCTATTGGAGAAATGCACGGTTCCATTTCAACACTGAATTGTCATGGAATAAATAGGCAATTTTTAGTGAGTATAAGTAACTAAAGTTTGTTTAATCGTACAGAACGGTTATATCAGTGCCTGCCATCCTGTGTACATCGGGAAGAGACGGGGACCGGTAATCAGGAGAGGCGAGAATAAATGAGATCGGATAATATCCGAAAAATGATCAGGGAGTTCGTTTCGCAGAGGCCAAGAAATACTGCTGAGATTGTTTCCTGGCTCGAGACTCAGGAAGAGTTTCACTCGTCTAAATCTGATATTTCGGGGCTACTTGAATCTGACAATTCAATTGTTAGGATCGGTACGATAAGAAGAAGCGGCATTTCGGGTCGTGAGTACCCACTTTCAGAATGGGCAACTGAAGATTGGGTAGCGCATCATGAGCGTGCGACGCCTACCAAGGAGGAAAAAAAATGAGGACTACAAGACTGAGGCAAAAAATCAAGAAATTCCTACACTCTAGGGGTGAGGCAAATACGACTGAAATCCTGGAGCATGTCAATACGACCATGAGACATGGCACCACACCACAACAATTGGGCAACGTCCTTTCCAAGGACAAAGATATCATGAAAGTCGCCACTACCAAAAGAGGAGGGGCACTTTCTGGCCGATATGAGATATGCGTCTGGCAACTCCGACCTGGTGTATTAGAGGACAAGCCGGGACTCTGATTCTCATAATCGGATTCGACTTATCGAAGTAAAACTGATTTGGGATCTATTTCCTCATATTTCCAAAGCTTTGTTCCAGCTTCCGTTTCTTGCAAGACTGTTCATCGAGGCTCGGTGAGCAAATGCGATCTGACTCTCCTGATTCGAACCGCTCGCCCAAGTCTGCAGGGCGTGTGCGAGTAATGCTCTGCCGTATGAGAAAGATAATTCCCAAGGATGCATAATACGGAGACCATCGCTTGCTTCCATTCCATTCATCAGGTTGAGATGGGCAGTAGCATCTTCATCGGACTGCCCCCCTGAAAGAAATACGATTCCAGGAAGATTATGCGGGACGTGTGCTGTCAGACAGTCGACTGTCATCTGTGCCACCTGTTTCCTGCTCTCCTGATTCGAGGAATCTTTGCCGGGTAAGATCATGTTTGGCTTGAGTAACGCACCGGGAATGTGAACGCCCTGAACCTCGCACTCAGAAAAGGTTGCATCGAGGATTCTCGCAGTTACATCATAGCAGGTCTTGGCATCATGGTTACCATCCATCAGAACTTCCGGCTCGATGATTGGGACAAGTCCTTGTTCTTGACAGATTGCAGCATATCGGGCTAGGGCATGAGCGTTTGTAGAGATGTTTGCATCACTTGGCATACCATCTCCAATTCGGATTACTGCCCTCCATTTTGCAAAGCGGGCACCTATGGCGAAGTATTCTATGCACCTCTCCCTCAGTCCATCTAATCCTTCAGTGACTTTCTCACCGGAGTGATGAGCTAATTCCTTGGCTCCAGTATCAAGCTTGATTCCAGGATGAATTCCTCGGCTTGAGAGGTAATCGGGTATTGGGGTGCCATCATCCATAGCTTGGCGAATGGTTTCATCATAGAGGATTACTCCACTAATTGAATTCTCGTAGCTAGAGTCGGTGGCGAATATGTTTGACCGGTAGGCACGACGAGAATCTGGAGAGGGTTCTACCCCTACGGCTTGAAGCCTGCTTGACATTGTCCCATTGCTCTCATCAGCTGCTAGGATGCCTTTCCCAGGAGCCACAAGTTCTCTCGCTGTCTTTTCCAAAAGTTGCTTGTCCATGACGATTACCGATACTACGAGTGAGCTATGAGAAATGAATCCATCGTAGGGAGAGTTATACAATGGAGCTTAGAATTTCCTAGTAGATGTTACAAATTCGTGAGCTCCAGATGAAACATCGATAATTTCTGAGTGGACCGTTGCACTTCCATCTTTCAGCAGCTCTACACCTTTGGTTCTTCCATCACATACTCCTGAGCCGATAAATAGTGAGTCTTTTGAAGAACAGAGATCATCTCTTTCCCATAACCTCTCTATATCGCCATCGATCATTCTCTCCGCCCTTTCTCTGTGACCGTCATTCTTGAAGACCAACCTACCTTGGAAGGTAGCATCCAGTCCTCGAAGAGCTGTTGCAGTGATCACTCCCTCGGGGGCCGCACCAATTCCCATTAGTAAATCGATATTGGACCTTGGATCTGCGGCATCAAGGGCAGCTGATACATCGCCGTCCCCAATCAGAGTAACCTTGGCGCCGAACTGCTTTACTTCCTTGATTAGAACCTCGTGCCTAGGTCGATCCATGACTACCACATTGAGTTGCGAGGGAGTTTTGTCGAGAGTGGAACAAGCCGACTCTAGGTTGTAAGAGGTTTCTGCATCAAGGCTGATTTCTCCTAGTAACTCATTGGATCCTGCGATCTTATCCATGTAACAGTCTGGAGCGTGTAGTAAGGAGCCACGTGGGGCGGCTGCTAGAACAGCCATTGCATTGGGTAAATCGTTTGCCACATGATTAGTACACTCAAGGGGATCGACTGCGATATCGATGCTAGGTGCACCTGTGACTCCCTGCATAGATCCCAATGGCTCACCTATCCAAAGCATTGGGGCGTCGTCCCTCTCTCCTTCTCCAATAGCGACCCTTCCATCGAATGGAACCTTGTCGAATACCGCCCTCATAGCCTCAACTGCTGCTCCGTCAGCCGCCTTACCGTCTCCTTTGCCCCTCCAAGGAGAGGCTGCCACAGCAGCGGCCTCGGTCGCTTGAAGAAAAAAATCTGCCAGTTCTGACGTCGCCATATAGCTCCGAAGAGTAACGGGTCATTCAAATGTGCGGCTGCCCCTTCGTCTTTTCTAAGACACTAATCTCTTCAATACAGGTGTCAAGATATTGCCCATTGGAATCTTTCTCGGACGATTTTAGCATGTCGAAGGCACAAAGAAGCGCCGCACTGACACCACAGAGAGCCTCCATCTCAACACCCGTAGTCCAGTGAGTTCTAACAGAAACTGTACATCTCAGTCCCGATGACTCAATCTGCCAACGAACCGAGCATCCCTCTATGGGAACAGGATGACAGTGGGGGATTGTCCTAGATGTTTCCTTGACCGCTTGAATGGCGGCGACAGTTGATGCTTCTCTAACATCGCCCTTGATTGATTTACCTTTGGAGACGATTTCTAAGCTCTCTTGGGATAGTCTGAGTATTCCAGTTGCAGTAGCCTCCCTGAAAACTACTTCCTTGGAGCCTACATCCACTATACCGGTTCTCATATCTTCCATACTAGACCAGTCACTGGGAGGAAGGGATAGCTAATAGGTAATCTGGAAATAAGTTCCTAATATCCAAAGTAAGAACATTCTATCCTAAGCCTGCTTTCCAAGACACGCCGTCAGATCTGACTTCTTTCTTCCAAAGAGGTGCCTGCTCTTTCAATTCGTCGATTATCCTCGAGCATGCAACGAATCCTGCTGCCCTATGAGGTGATGAAACATGAATACAAACTATCGGCTCAGATGGTAAAACCGACCCCGTCCTATGGGCAATGACAACTGAGTAAATTTCGAGTTCTGTTAATGCAGTATTTGCTATTCTCTCTAAAACCAGAGGTAGTTCCTTCTCCCAATGATCAAATTCCAGTCTCTCGACTATCGAATCTCCCTCATTCCCCCTGGTTATTCCGACAAAGGAGACTACGCTTCCACATCCTTCGATATCTAGGAATCCCCTGAGGGCATCAGGATCTAGCCTCTCAGACTCAACCGAGATGTATGCGGACACAGTCTCGCATCCCCTTACTGGACTTGAATACGCCGGAAGGAACCCAACTGTTGAAGGGTATGACATCAGTCGGTCATTCGTGGAAAGTGAGCCCATACACATCCTAGGAGCTGGCCTCTCAGGACTCTCTGCGGCTATATTACTATCAAAGGCTGGACATGAGGTGCATGTTCACGAGATAAGGGAGGATAGCGGTGCAAGGTTTGATGGTGACTTCCAGGGCTTGGAAAATTGGACTGGCGATAATGATTTCTTCGAGGAAATGAGTGAATGGGGACTAGATCCCACTAGTTTCAAGTCCAATGCCTTTAGCATAGTAGATCTTATTCATCCTGATGACGTCATTACCCAGCCGAAGACCGAAGGAATAGCCTTCAGAGTTGTAGAAAGAGGTACTGACGAACATTGTATCGATCAAGGATTCAAGAGAATGGCAATAGAATCTGGTGCGAAAATACACTACAAATCAAAGAGGGATC
This sequence comes from Euryarchaeota archaeon UBA181, assembly GCA_002496725.1. Taxonomy (GTDB): domain Archaea; phylum Thermoplasmatota; class Poseidoniia; order Poseidoniales; family Thalassarchaeaceae; genus MGIIb-O5. Next base: position 7,252 of record DALI01000074.1, read on the forward strand.
CAAAAGATTGCCGTATTATTGCCGCTGGCCCAAAGGATTCTAGTGCCATAGCGTTCGGTGAGGTTTTTCATACCGATCATCCAAATCATGTTTCATTCCAGCTAAATGACAAGTTAGCCCCTGGGGCCTATTCTTATCTAATCATCATTGATGGTATTGGTCTAATCTGTACATGTCTCTGGAGGAAGCAGAAGAAGAGCGGTAGATACCTTAACGAAACTATTGCATGGTATGAGAGGCACTATGAGTTGAACAGAAAGCCGATAAAGAGAGTCGGTGGTAAGGGTGATTTTTCCATCCCTGACCGATATTTCCATGAAGGCAGGTATTACGTTGGAGAGGCTGGTGGACTCCAGGACTTCATGTGGGGATTCGGGATGAGGTATGCGATAACCAGTGGAGCTCTTGCAGCTAAATCGATACTTGGAGAATGTGATTATGAATCTGAAATCAGGGAGAAGCTTCTCCCTCTGATCAAAGTAAGTGCCACTAATCGTTTTCTCATGAACAGAATTGGAGACAGGGGATTCAAAATGGTCGCACAACATTGGATGAGAGATCAGAGAAAGAAAGGGGATGGATTGGAATTTATGCGATGGGTATACACTCCTGGATTAGTAAGGAGGATGTTATGGCCAATTGCTAAATTAGCCATGCTCAGGAAGAAGAAATTGAAAGATGGTAGGGTGGTAACAAGAATGCCATTCCGTGGTTCTCTCAGTAGAGATTCTTGGGAACAGAGTGAACGGGCGCTTGAAATATCTGAGCAGTGGAATGATGTTAGAAAATCAGGAGGGGCTTTGTCATTCCCAGATAGTGATGTCTGAGCTCCTATTGTCCCTCCGTTTGATTGATATGGACCTCCCCGGTGGATGAGACATGACGTCATGGCCCGAGCTTAAGCCGATGAAGAACAACCTGGTAAACTACGGAGTAACAGAAAATGGTATAGCGATAATTGAGTTGTGCTCGGACTCGGCTGGTGAGCCACTATCTGAAGGAAAAACTCCTGTCAATACATACACCAGAGAGATGTGGCATGACATTGATGATGCGATACTAAGTGCAAGATTCAATGATGATGTTTCAGTGATTCTAATCACCGGTCATGGAGAGAAATTCTTCTCTGCAGGAGCTAGTATCAAATATCTAAACAAATTAACTCCTAGGTACAAGTATTTCTTCTGTCTACATGCTAATGAAACACTGTCACGATTGGAACAAACTCCCAAGCTTGTAATAGCCGCTCTAAACGGGCATACTGTCGGCGGTGGTCTTGAAATTGCAATGGCTGCTGATATCAGAGTGGCGAGAAAGGGGAACTTCCAAGTCGGACTTCCCGAAGTAGCACTTGGCGTCCTTGCAGGAACTGGAGGGACTGCTCGTTTATCCAGACTAGTAGGGAAAGCCAAAGCAATGGAGATAATGGTTACTGGGAGGAAATTCTCCTTCGAGGAATCAAAAGAAATGGATCTCGTTCATGATGTTTATGATTCTATGAGTCTGGATGAGTTCCATCAAGATGTATTAGATTATGCTGGACGATTCACCCTTCCATTTGCGGCCGCTAAAGCTATTGGTAACATAAAAAGAAGTGTCCAAAGTGGTCTGGAAATCCCTCTTGAGTACCATTTAGCGCTAGAGAGAGAGTTACAATCAGATCTCTTCCAGTCTAACGATGCTAAAGAAGGGATTAAGGCATATGTTGAAACTAAGACTCCTAGATTTGAAGGAAATTAATTCATAATTTGGGGATTTTCTGATACGTCGTTTGATATACCTGTTATTCAAGCGAGGGTTATGGCAGATACTGAGATAGTAGAGAGTTATAGTCAAAACTTTGAGTCTTGGATTAATGACTTCAGCGAGTGGCAAACGAGAATTGGTTTCGATCCTTCATGGCTCGGAGACTACAGGTTTGACATTAAATTCGATTGGGACACGGCTGGTAGTGAGATTGAGTTTGGGGATTTTCTAGGAATGCCCAAGTGGGAGCGTAGGATGCAGATCCCTCAGCAGAATATCATGGATTCAATTATCACTATGGTAAGCGTCCAAGGAGATACAGAGTTTGCCAGTGTCGAGCAACAGAACCATCTGCTAGCTTCTGCACCCACTGAATATGATAGGAAATCCGCACTGAGAATAATGTGTGAAGAACAAAGGCATGGATGGCAGATGGCATATCTTCTTTGTACATTCTTTGGAGAGCAGGGAGTTAGAGAGGCATCGAAACTTTTGGAAAGGAACGCTCAGGAAGGAACAAGGATTCTTGGCTCATTCAATGAACCAATAGATCATTGGCTTGACTTCTTCTGCTTCACACACTTCATTGATAGGGATGGAAAATATCAGTTGAAGATGTTGAGCACCTCGTCGTTTAAACCTCTAGCTGCTAGCATGGGGCCGATGCTTAAGGAAGAGTCATTTCATTTGGGAACGGGGGCCAATGGACTCCGAAGAATCGTTAAGCAGGGTGTAATTCCGATTGAGCTCCTGCAGAAATATATCAACAAGTGGGTTAGTACTGGGCTAGATCTATTCGGAACTGATGACTCGACCAGTGCGCAATGGGCGTATGTTTACGGAATCAAAGGTCGATATGACGAGAGGGAGTCCGAGCATGATGCTGATAGAGAACACCTGAACGAGGCTAGCAGAGAGCTTTACTTTGAGGAATTAAGGAAAGAAATGGTGAGGATAAGTAAGTCTAGGAAGGAGGGGGAGCCAGAGCTTTACATTCCTTCTGACAAATTCAAGAGAGGAATAGGAAAATATGCAGGTGAGAAATACACTGTACATGGAGATCCTTTCGATGGCAGTGACGTCGATTATGAAGAATATCTAGCGAGTGTTCTTCCTTCTGACGAGGATGAGGATAGACTCGTCAATGATTATATGAAGAAAGAGTGGATTCAGTATAGGGAATGGAAGAATTAGATGGAGTTGATTGAATGCAATTTCACTCATTAACTGTATTTGACAAGGAAAAGTGTGCGCACTTCTTTGAGCACCTAACTGAATATTTCTTCGAACATCATCATTCTGAAGAACAGCACCCAGAAACTTATGAGAATCTCCTATACACGGTCAGAAGGCCTTACACAGCTGGGATGCTTGATGAAATTGATGATTGGATGGGACTTCCCAAGAGGCAATGGAGAGAAGAAACACAGAGAGAAGTTATGCTCTCACTCTATGCAATTAGATATCCCGATACCCTACTAATTGAGAGTCTGACAGAGCGAGCGAGGTCTGATATCAGGAGATTGTCCTCATATCTTCACTTCACACATCACACCTACTCAATTTGGGACGAAGATACACGTAAAGGTCTCGAAAGACTTGGAATAAACATACCTCCCATGGAGGAGGCTGATCCGTTCATCTATGGAGCATATGTATCTGCAATAGAGTTACTGAAAGATGTAGCGCCATTCACCTGCTTCCTTGAGCATGATGTACCTAGGCAACGCCTGTTTCAGTCTGCATTGGCCGCTTACGGCCGTGAGGCTTGAGTACGTCTTATTTCTTGGATGGTGTTCGAGGGGTTGTGAACATGCGCACTGTGGCGGTCATCGGAGCTGGGACAATGGGCTCAGGAATAGCACAAGTATGTGCCCAGTCCGGATGGGAAACTAGACTCTATGATTCGTTTCCCGACTCTCTTGAAAGGGGAATCTCTTCTATTCATGATTTCTGGAGAAGTGGAATTTCAAGAGGGAAGAATTCAGAAGAACAAGTAAAATCATGGACTGAAAATATTGTCCATACCTTGGATTTGCAAGTAGCACTTAACGGGGTTGATCTAGTCATAGAAGCAATTCCTGAGAGAATTGAGCTGAAGCGGTCAATTTTTATTGAGATTGAAAAATTCGCTCCTAGCGAAGCTATTCTAGCCACTAATACCTCTGGATTGAGGGTTTCAGAGATTGCATCTGTGACAAAAAGTCCTGAAAGAGTGATCGGAATGCATTTTTTCAATCCAGTTCCAATAATGAAATTATTGGAGGTTATTAAGCATGATTTGGTATCAGAAAAGACCGTTAAAGAGGTTCTTCAGATAGGTGAAGATATGGGGAAAACGACCATAGTTGTTGAAGATGTTCCTGGATTTGCTACCAGTAGACTAGGTGTTGTCCTAGGAAACGAAGCAATTAGAATGCTAGCAGAAGGAGTGGCCAGCGCGAGTGATATTGACACAGCAATGAAACTTGGGTATAGGCATCCCATGGGGCCGTTAGAGCTTTCCGACCTAGTTGGTCTGGATGTACGAAGAGATATTCTCAACAACCTAGCAGAATCCTTTGATGACCCCTCATATATCCCTCACCCCCTTTTGGAAAAATTGGTACTTTCTGGAGATCTTGGTAAGAAGACCGGTAGGGGGATATACAATTGGTCTGAAGATGGAAAGTCCGATAGAGCTGACCTGTGAGATGGACCGATGCAGGAAATAATGGTAGAGTTTATTGGGATTATTGCTGGAACTCTAGGGGTAATAGCATGGATTCCCCAAATCAGGGAAGTCTGGATTGAGGGTTTGCATGAGGGAATATCGCTACCAACATTTTTCTTGGTATCTACAGCACTATTTTTATGGCTTATCTATGGGGCATTAGTTGGCTCAATATCGATAATTATAGCTAATATAGCGGCATTAATATGTATTCTTTTCCTAATACTAGGTGTTGTGAGACTACGTAAGTTGGAATCATAGGCATGGTGCGAACACCGGGAGTTGAACCCGGGTTAGCAGGTTGGGAACCTGCTGTCATAACCACTAGACCATGTCCGCTTGTCTGTCGAAGGTAGTAATGAGTAATTTAGCGACTCGGTATGGAGCGTTACTATGGTCTAGCATCAGCCTTACTTCTAGAGCCTCTTCTTTGATTATACTTCTTCTTGCCACGGAATGGTTTGTTTCGATTCTCATCAGAATTATTACGTGGGCCCTTGCTATGGTTTGGACCGCCTCTTCTGTTGCCGTCCTTCGGGCCGCCTCTTCTGTTGCCGTCCTTCGGGCCGCCTCTTCTGTTGCCGTCC